>JALSTK010000109.1 GCA_026983775.1 Calditrichia bacterium | reverse complement strand
CATTCCCGGTCATATAGACAAAAGTCACATTGGGGAATTCCGCTTCCAGAGTAGAGATGGAATCCAGATAGCCGACGACATCCGCCTCGGAGTAACTGTTGAGCTGGGTGCACCACGACCATTGGGATACGGTAATTGTGGGATTATCATTCAGGACGTCTCTGGTCTCATTCATTCCCGATTCGGATCGCCAGTATTCTTCAGGAGTAATGTAGGTGTCGCTTTCCTGACCGTCGAAAATACAAAAAGCGCCTGCCTCCGTGGGCAGAAAACTCGAACCGCGGGCCTGGCTGTAGTCGGAATTACTGTCTTCGATGCGTTGTAATCCCGTGGTGAGCTGGCTGCCGTGGGAAGTGTGGGCATAGTGCCATTTTTGATTGGCCTGAACCGAATCGATCCAGTTCATGGGAATTTCGGACAGTTTTTCGCAGGTATGATCGATAATGAGCGGCTTTGTACGCTCACCGGCCCGGGCCGTTTGACGAACCAGAAAAATCAGCACAAAGGTTATCAGAATAGTTACAGTTTTTTTCATTTTCACTTCTCCTTATGAATTTTTACTGAAGAACCCTTTACAAGAGTTATGCCACAGTTGATGGAATTACACACAAGTGGCCGGAATGTTATGCCGGAAATGCCGGAAGACGCTGCTAAAGCGGCCAAATCCGGGTAAACTCGGATGAAAAAATATTACCGTACGTTCCCATCAAAATATAATTTTTTAGGAACAATACGATTTATAAACGTAAAACTGTGTAAAAAAAGAACAAAAATACGCATTCTGTACTTTCCCTTTTGATTTATGCATTTAATTTTCGTAAACCTTGTCAAGAAGCCTTGTATTTTATTAAATTGTTCGGATGAATAAACAAGACACCAGATAGAAGGAAGGGTATGGAAACAAATATTACGCAAAGAATAACCAGGCTAAAGCCCATACCGCAAAAAAAGCTTCTGCGTTCCTTCGTTTCGGATGAAACGAAAAAGCGCATTGATGTTGTTTATTATTTTGAAAAAGCGAGCGGTCGCATCCTTGCTAAAGTGGTATTCGGTGAAGAAGCACAAGGACCGCCCGGCTATGCCCATGGGGGCGCTATTGCCGCCGTACTGGATGAATCTATGGGTGCAGCTTCCTGGTTAAACGGCTTCATGGTTATGACTGCAAAACTGGAACTCAATTACCTGAAGGCGGTTCCTTTGCATGAAAAAGTTTTCATCGAGGCCTGGATCACGGAGGCGGACGAAAAAAAAATTCATCTGCACAGCCGACTAATCGATAAAACGGGTAAACCCTATTCCACAGGCAAGGGACTGTTTATTAAATTAAGCAAGGAGCGCCTCAAGTCCCTGGGGCCCATACCGGAGGGGCTATTGCAACAGGTACAAAATGGAATGTCCGGAGTCTGATTCCTTAAAACAGATCCCTTTTACCAGCGTGATTCCATACCAAAAGGTTCCTTGATCTTATGCGCTTCGGGAACGACCCAAATATTATTTTTCATCTCCAGCTTTACATCATCCAGATATACGGCGCGCCCCGTTCCGCCCGGACGAAAGTCGGTTACAATATCTACATGCTGGGCGGAACGATTCAGTTTTCCCTGTTTAAACAACTCATCCGCTAATTTCTGTCCCTCCGCGGAAGCGGGGTCATCCACATAACATTCCGGATAACTGGCTCCGATGGCAATATGCAAGGTGCCGCCCACTTTTTCCACAAATAAAGGATGCTTTAGAACCTCTTCAATGCCGTTATTCATGCCCAGGGCAACTTCCCCCAAACGATGGGAGCCCTGATCGGTTTCAATGATCTTGGTTAGTACATCATGGCCTTTTTCGGCTTTATAGTCAATAATAACACCGTTTTTGAATTTTAAATAAATACCTTGAATATCCTGTCCTACAAAAGAAACAGGAAGATCGACAAAAATTTCTCCCTGTACCGTACCCGCATTGGGACTGGTAAACACTTCGCCGTCCGGGAAATTACGTTTTCCGGTACATTTAATGGCGTTTCGTTGATCGATATCCATTGTCAGTTCCAGCTCACGATGGTTATGAGGATGTTCGGTAACGATACGGATCTGTTTACTGACCGACATGAGCCGGTAGATATCTTCCTCAACTTCATCCAGCATTCGCGGATCAACCATGGAAGCATTAACGATGACTTCCGTATAGCGTTCCAAAGTCATGCCCTCCATATCGGCGAAGCCCTGTGTTGGGAAGAGGGTGAGTACCCAGGGTTTCAGCAAACGAATTTCCTTGATCGGTTCATCGACGCGCATGATGGCTTGCGAAGTGGCCTCCGGTACATTGGCATAGAGTTGAGGATTTTCCGAACCAAGGACTTCAATATACTTGGTCATCGCTTTATAGCGATCGATATGCCATTGGGGAACCCTTTTGATTTGTTCTTCCGTACCGTAGCGAGCCATGGAGGCTCCCCAAACTTTACCCCGATCATTGTCGGGTGCCACCAGATTCATATCGGCAATACCGCCTGCAGCGAAAATTTTATCCTGCAGCACGGAAAGCAAAGGCCAGGTAATGGGTTCTCCTTTGAGCATGATGATATCTTCTTTTTGAACACCGTCCATGGAATAGTCCAGCAGGTAGTCAGCCCATTTTTCCAGTTTTTCTTTTGGAATTTGTACAGACATATGGTACTCCTCTATGGTTAAATTTTTTCACTTTTTTCTCCGCTAATTTACGGATTGTCTCCAACATCAAGCAAACGGTTTAAGGAAAAGAGCCGAATTAATCCGAATTTCAACAGAATTTTTTCCTGCCGAAAAAGAGTTGCAACCTGTAATCAAATTTATATTAAATTAATCCCCGACAATCAAATAGCAAAGGAATCCATGGATAGTTCACAGAGTAAAATAAAGGCGTTAATTCAACAGGCTCTAAAAGAAGACATTGGTACGGGTGATATTACGACTTTAAGTACGGTCGATCCTTCCGTCTGCCTGAAGGGGAAACTGGTGGCCAAGGCTCCCGGAATTATTGCCGGCCTTTTTGTTTTCGAACAAACCTTACGCATACTGGACCCCAATATCTTATTCCGTCCCCTGGTGGAGGAGGGTCAAAAAGTAGACTCCGGGACGGATATTGCCCGTGTATCCGGAAAGGGGCAAGCTCTGTTATCCGCAGAACGGGTAGCCCTTAATTTTTTACAACGTATGTCGGGTATTGCCAGCATGACCCGCCAATTTGTAGAGGCAGTAGAAGGTACCAAAGCCGTTATTCTGGATACCCGTAAAACTGTTCCCGGCTTAAGAATACTGGATAAAACCGCCGTTCGGCTGGGCGGGGGACAAAACCACCGTTTCGGTTTATTCGATATGGTTTTGATAAAAGAGAATCACATTATGGCTGCCGGTGGAATGGATAGTGCGCTGCGCAGGGTAAGGCAAAAGGATAGAAAACAACATGCTATCGAAGTGGAAGTAAAAAATGTACGGGAGTTGAAGCAGGCTTTGAATCTACAAGTGGATCGTATTATGCTGGATAATATGAACCTTACGGAAATGCGTGAGGCGGTGGAAATAGTGAATGGCCGTATTCCTTTGGAAGCTTCGGGTAATGTAAGCTTGCAGAATGTATACGACATCGCCCGTACCGGGGTAGATTATATTTCCGTCGGGGCTCTGACCCATTCCGTGCGGGCTCTGGACATTAGTTTTTTAATTGAATGATCCGGGATCTGAAGCAGTCTGTTTTTTGTTAATGATAGGACGATTCAATTAGAGGAGAATGTAATTTGACTGAACAACAATTTTTTGAAGATATGAAAGCTGCTTTGGGAGAATTGATGCCCGAAGCGGAGATCAGCTACAAGGCAAAGTTAGCCTTTCGGATTAATGAATTAAAGAAAGAACGGAATGCGGTTATTCTGGGGCACAACTACATGGAACCCGCACTCTATTATTCGATTCCCGACTTTAAGGGAGACTCTCTGGAGCTGGCCCGAAAGGCGGCGGAAACGGATCAGGATATTATTGTATTCTGCGGGGTGGAATTCATGGCCGAAACGGCTAAAATCCTGAATCCGGAAAAGACCGTTTTAATTCCTGCACAAAAAGCCGGTTGTTCTCTTGCGGAAAGTATCACTGCCGAGGATGTGCGGGAACTAAAGCGCCGATTTCCGGGTGTACCGGTGGTAACCTATGTCAATACCTATGCCGACGTAAAGGCGGAAAGCGATATCTGCTGTACTTCGGGAAATGCGGCGGCTGTAGTGGAATCCCTGAAAACGGAAACCGTTATTTTCCTGCCGGATGAATATCTGGCGCGGAATGTGGCCCGGGAGACCGGCCGGCATATCATCTTTCCTGCGGATTTCCACAAGCTGGAAAAAGATAACCTGCTCGATTATCAAATGATCGGCTGGAAGGGACGCTGTGAAGTGCATGAAAAATTCACGGTTCAGGATATTGAAAATGTGCGTAAACAGTTTCCGGATGTGCTGATCCTGGCCCATCCCGAATGCAGTCCGCAGGTAACAGCCGCATCTGACTTTTCGGGCAGTACCTCGGCAATGATCCAATATGTGCAGCAGTCCGATGCTCGCCGTTACCTGCTACTCACAGAGTGTGCCATGGGCGATAATATTGCGGCGGCGAATCCGGACAAGGAAATGTTAAGGCTGTGCAGTGTGCGTTGCCCTTACATGAATATGATTACTCTGGAAGATACTTTATCGGCTTTGCAAAAGAATCAGTACGTCGTACATGTAGCCGAAGACATTCGCCTGAGAGCCTTACAGGCGGTTAACCGCATGCTGCAAATCGGATAAATCAGGCTGGACCATACTAATTGAAAAGCGCAGTGAAAAAAGAGGATCGTTTTGGAAGATATTATATTTAGTGATGTTTTAGTCATCGGCAGCGGCGTGGCCGGAGGCATTGCCGCCCTGGAACTGGCTGATCAGGGCATTTCGGTAACGATCGTGACCCGCAAAGATAATCCTGATGACGGGAGTACCTTCTGGGCACAAGGAGGCATTGTGTATCAGGGTCAGGAAGATTCACCTGAAGCCTTGATCGAGGATGTTCTTCTGGCCGGTGCCGGGCACAGCTATCCTCCGGCGGTGCGCATTCTTGCCGAACAGGGTCCCTCCCTGGTCAAACAATTGCTGATTGACAAACTGCAGATCCCGTTCGACAGGGATGGGCAAGGGGAATTAGCCCTGGCCCGTGAGGGAGGGCATCATATCCCGCGTATCATTCATGTGGCTGATGCTACGGGCAAGGCCATTGCATCAACTATTTTTGAACGCCTTAAACACCACCCCAATATAAATTTTTTAACCGGATACACGGCGGTTGATTTATTGACGCCGGCTCACCATTCGACAAACCGGCTGGATATTTACGGACCGGCCTCCTGTGTGGGTGCTTATCTGCTGACCCCACAGGGAGACGGGGTAATACGCTGCCTGGCTAAAAAGACGATTTTAGCTACCGGTGGAGTGGGCCAAATCTTTCTGCGAACTACCAATCCTCCCGGTGCCCGCGGCGACGGGATTGCCATGGCTTATCGGGCCGGTGCCCGCGTTATTAATGCCGAATTTGTTCAATTCCATCCCACCATGTTTTATCATGAATACAAAAAACCGTTCCTGATTTCCGAGGCTCTGCGCGGCGCGGGGGCCAGATTGGTCCATGCCGACGGACAACCCTTTATGCAGAAATACAATACGGAGTGGAAGGATTTGGCTCCACGTGATATTGTGGCGGCCAGTATTCATAAGGAAATGTTGGAACATGGTCTGAGTAATGTCTTCCTTGATGCCTATTCCTACATTCCCGGGCAACGTATAAAAGATGAGTTCCCTACTATTTACAAACAATGTATGAATAACGGAATCGATATTACCCGGGAGCCGATTCCCGTTGTTCCGGCTGCTCACTATTTTTGCGGAGGGATCGCTGTAGACGAGTGGGGGAAAACCAGTATCCGTAATTTTTATGCGGTGGGTGAAGTTTCCTGTACCGGTGTTCATGGGGCCAATCGTCTGGCCAGTACTTCTCTGCTGGAAGGGGTCACTTGGGGTTATCGCGCCGCCCGGGAAATTGTGAAGTCACTTTCCGACACGGAATTATTCCCTGCGGAACGCATCCCGCCCTGGGAAAACATGGGTACCTATCCGCCCGACCCGGCCCTCATTCACCAGGATATGGGCACCATTAAACACATTATGTGGAATTATGTCGGATTGGTGCGAACCCACTATCGATTGCAGCGGGCCATCCGCGAATTGCGTAACCTGGAAAATGAGATCGAACGCTTTTATCGCGTTACCCGGCTTACAGATAGCCTGATCGGTTTGCGTAATGCCGTACGGACGGCTATTATTGTGACCACAGCGGCCTGGGAGAATAAACGCAGCATGGGGTGCCATTTAAGGGAGTAATCCTCTAACAGGAAAAAACACCGATAAGCATAGAAATCGGTTTAAAAATAAGCCCGCAATTCGGCCTGGCCGGAATGAATGACCCTGCTGAATCCGGCCTCGTTACGCCCGGAATAGAAGAGAGTGAATAGTACATTCCTGGTAAGCGTATACTCCAGACGAACCTGCCAGGTTTGTGAAATTCCCGCCTTCTTACCTCTGGCCATCTCATAGGGAATGGTCAGCTGAAGGGGATTATCCATTATATTAACAGATTGATATTGGTACAGGGCACTGGCCCGTCCCCTGCCGGGAAGGGCGTAGCTTAGCCGTCCGCGAAGCAACAAATACCAAAGGTCCAGGGGATAGGTGATTTCATGATTGGTTTCCCGCCCGTATTCACTTTCCAACCCGCTTTCCCACCTCGGACGGGGACGATAGGAAAGATTCTCCGTCAGGTACTTGCCGTCGATGCGCCGGTTTCGGGTGGAATTGGCGGCGCTGAAACGTTTGGTGTATTTTATACCCAATTCAGTCTGACTCTTAAGACGGGGAAGAACGCGCCAATCCATACGCAAGTTACCCTGATTTTGAAGACGATCCTCATTTTCGGAAGCATTGAGAAACTGATTGGTGCGGCTGGCACGATGGCGGAAGCGCAGGCGAAAAGAGAGCTTACGGTTGCGGCGCATTAAATAAAGGTCCTGATTAACCTGTAAAATACCGCGCACGGTCTGCTTACCCTGAAACTTGCTTAAATTCAGAAGATAGATGGAAGCCACATCTTCTTCTCTGGTTTCCTCTTCTACCCGGAAATAGGATTCGCTGCTTACCCGACGCAGGATGGCCGGCCAGCCTTTTGCCGATTTGGGCCAGATGCGCGAAGGGTCCAAATTCAAACGCCAGGCGGTTTGTAAATTGGTGACCGGCTCAAATTTGCCGGAAGGTAAAATAAACAGAAGGTAGCTTCCATCCGGATCAGGAACATATTCTCCCAATCCCTCATCGAAACGTAAGTTGCCGCATCCCTGTCCCACATCAATATATACCTTTTCTTTTAAAGCGGCCTGCTGGGAAGCTACCCGGTACTGCCAGGAAAATTTCATAGCTTTCTTCCAGCGATTGTAATTGAGATTCATTTGCGCCAGATTCGTGCTGCGGTCTCTCCAGGTCGTATCCTGAACCGTGGGATCCACATATTGCAGTTTGAGAGAATCCACTTTAACCTTTTCGAATGGAGCGGTATAATCTTTGTTGCGATGTACAACTTGCAGGGAAGCAGACAGATCTTTTAGCCCGACCAGTTTCAGGCCAAGTCGTTCGGTGGTCGTAAAAGCTTGCGGAATGAGTCGTTGGGAACGTTGAATATCATACACCTGGTCTTTACGCCAGTGTACATCCGCATAACCCTCTATATTCCGTATATTCAGGATGCCCAGCTTGCTGCCCAGATCATCATATTTAAAACCGCTGGTTTGTAACTCCTGGCGGTTACGGCGCCATTCTCCCTTATAGCTGAATTCGGGACGCAGCTTCCACCATTTTCGTGCGCTCCGGGCCGAATAGCGCTGCCAATCGTTGGTAATATTCAAACGATTCAAGGTGCTGTGAACGGCTTCATAATGTAAACGTGCTGTAAAATTGACCGAATCGCCGTAAGCGATTTGTCCGGAATAACGCCGGGAGAATAAACCCGTTTTTTGCATTTGACCTGCTTCGCTCAGCAAACTGAAATTTTTGAAGGGGCGATACTTGCCGCTAAACAAAAAACTTTTTTCATCCCGGGCCTGCTGTACCTGAGGCAAAATATTCCAGTAACGCTCATAATCAGGAGGGATGAGCCGGTCCGGGCTGCGAAAATTTTCCTCCACATAGCGGCTGTTGAAATTCAAATCCAGCGTACCGAGATCAAGACGGTTTAATTTAAGCGGAAAGCGTTTCAACCTGCCTTTGATTTGCAGAGCGTTACCCTGATTATCCGTGTCGTCGAGCGATGAAAAGGTGTTTTGATCCATTTGTGAAAGCGCGTATTCCGATTGTATATCAAAATATTTTCCGGCCGACCAGTTTAGATGCATATCGGCCAGATTGTGTTTGGAAGGAAGGGCGATTCGTCTGACAGGCAGAAAGCGACCCCGGTTAGGGCCGACCCAGCGATAGACACCCAGCCGGTCACGTGTGTAGGACCCTTTACGGTTACCCACATCGGAAAACGAGACAATATAGTCGCCACCGGTTTTGCCCGTATAGCGGTATATGGAATACTTCTGTCCGGCAAAAACCGTATCTGCTTGTCGGTAACTGCCCTTCCCCGGATCAAATCTGGCGCCGGACAGGGTTGCGGCCAACGGATCGTCTCCGGCTTTTTTCAGGATTGCTCTCTCTTCGGCAGAGAGCTTTCCGCCCTGTTCCAGAAGCTGATCCGGATTATCGGCCTCCCTGTAAAAGTTCACACCAAAGCCAAGTCTTTTCGTAAAGAATTTTTGTCCGGCTTGTACATCATATATGCTCCGGTTATATTTTTGTACGGAGGGGAAATATTCAAAATCAACCTCAATGCGGGAAGCGCTGGTGATCAGACGGTTGGTGGTAAAACGGAGCTGACCGTTACCATATTCGATTACATAATCATTGCTTTCACCGCGTGTCATTAAACGACCGTCAATCCATACTTTTTCCGTGCCGGCCAGAACGACGATGTCCCGTTCTCCGTTTTTACCTGTGAGCTGATACGGGCCCTGATTGCCCTCCTGACCGATAAACTGGACATGATTAAAATAACCGCGGGTGGTGGCGATAGTTAAAGCGGCCATACTTCTTTTATAAGCCCCGTTTAGAGTAATACCCTGCAACTTACGGTTGAGACGGGCAAAATCGGTATGGTTACTGATCAAATTAAAATCGCCGACCGTACCCTGGATATAAGGACTTTTAAAGGTAACGAAGACCTTGTCTACCTCCTGCAGGGTCTTGGTATTACCTTCGGGCTGGATGGGAGTCGCTTCATCGGTTAAAGCGGCTATAATTTGTACATTATCGGTGAGTCTCCCGGATAGTTGCAAATTCAAGCCCGAATTGAGGGTGAAATCGCGATTGGTGCCCACCTGGATTCCACGCATAATACTACCCGTGGTATGCAGGCCCCCTTCATTCAAATGAATAAAAGGGTTCTCAAAACGAATGCGCCGTAAACCGACTGCTTTTCCGGCCAGCTTCAGGCTGTCGATGGTTTGTTTGTTTTGCAAAGAATCTACGGCAAATAAACGCAGGGTACGCGGCAGGTTAAAAGGTAAACGTTTGTAACGGATGCGGAGGCTGTCCCCGGGAGCTATCTTGGCGTAAAAATGAATGGTATCTTGCTGCCTGAAAAAATCGGCGTCTCGCTGTAAAACGACCCGATTGCGTTTGATTCGCAACGTTTGCCATTGCGGACGATGGGTCTGAGGCAGAGTATAGACAAACGGAATGTGTCGGACGACAATCAGCGTATCCACCTGCCAAAGGGAAGGCGGTACCAACGTTTGTCCCCGCCCGCATAGAGGAAGAAGGCTGAGCAGGATAACCTGTATGCCCCATGTAGCTAAAGACTTTTTCACGGTAGAGATAACCCGGCAATCACTAATTGGTCTCCGTCCAAAATGTAGGCGATTTTCCGATTCCCGTTTTGCCAGAGGCTGAGGTCCACAGGATGTTGTAACTTTCCGCCCAGATAATTGACCGGCTGAAGCCGGTCTAAACGGTTGCCGAGATGAAAGATCATCTGCGCCTGAGGGTCTGCAACATACAGCCCCTGTTCACGGTCTGTGGCTAATCCGGTGGGAAGCTGTAAGCGCTTGTGTGTCAGCTCCTTAATAAAGGTGCCGAAATAGTCGAAGATCAACACCGATTTACGTCCGGCATCGGAAACGGCCAGATATTTCCCGGCCACCATCTCCAGTTGATGAGGTTCCTGCAGGTCTCCTGCCCCGGATTCATAACTTCCGAAACTGCGTTCGGGTTGATCGTGACGGTTAAATTTAACGATCTTGTTCTCACCCCGGTCCAGAATGAAAAGATCATTCTGGGAATTTACAGCGCAACTGATGACCTCGGTGAATTGATAATCCGTGTCCCAGGTGTCCCGGCTGACAAAGGCGGAAATAAAATTGAAGTTATGATCATAGCGGATAAGTCGTTGATTATTATAATCGGAGACATAGTAATTGATGACCTGCCGGGCCCAGATATCCGTCGGATGATCAAACTGATCTTCCTGAAAACCAAAGCCGCCGATGGCTTTTTTAAATTGTCCATGCAAGTCAAAAAGTTGAATACGGTTATTGCCCGTATCCACGATGAGGATGATGCCGTTTTGTGTGATGTCAATGGCCCGGGGATTGCTGAGCCGTCCCGGCTCTTTTCCTGAAAGGTTGATCCGGGCCTGTTCGGTAAATGTTTGGCTTAAGAGAAATTGAACCCATAAAAGTAAGATGAACATGATCTGTTTCACAACGACTCCCGAAATTTATAGGCAACTGTTTTAAAGAACAGTTTAAAATAAAACTCATCAGTAGACAAGCCCATTTTTTCCGGTACAGGAAGCAAAAAGACTAAAAAAAGTAAATAATACTTGACAAAATGTATACAATACATTACATTCTATGGCGAAAACCAGCAATTAATTTTTCGGGATAAGGGAAAAGTAAGTTGAAAAATAAAATACGTCATTACCGTTATATGGCGGGAGGATGGACTCAACAGGAATTGGCCAATCGGGTCGGCGTGACCCGGCAGACTATTATTGCCATAGAGAAGGGAAGTTTTAATCCCTCGGTCAAGCTGGCCCTGAAACTGGCCGTCGTCCTGGAAGCTTCGGTTGAAACCTTGTTTGAACTGGAAGAAAAGGATTAAATTCTCTGAGTCGATTCTCTATCCGAATGTGCTACATTAAATATGAGGTTATGCCATGAAGATCTCTATGAGTATTTTGAAAATTATCTATCTTTTCGGAGTCGTTTTATTGATCATGATTGCTCGCGGCCTGCCCCTGTGGATACTGTCACTGCTGATTATAATAGCTTTGGCTGCTCCCCTGATCCGGGAGAATATGGGCAAAACCGATCTGGATGAACGTCAAATTGCCATCAGTCATTTATCCAGCCATATCGCTTTTTTCGTACTTATCGGACTTCTTCTGTTTGTGATGCTGAAAAATTTTGTTTCTGAAGGAATTAATCCCAATCCGGAGTGGTACATGCTGCTCCTTATTCCCCTGATCATCAAGTTACTCATTGTATTATTTCAAAACTATGGCCCGGAATTAGCTGCCCGCCGGATCGGTTATTTTTTTGCAGCTGTTTTTCTGTTATTTTTGTTACTCTCTCATGGATTTACTTTGGAGACAGTGATCGAAATGGTACCTTTCATTTTAATTGTGCTCGTGGCCTGGCTGTCAAAGAAATCAGCGTTAGTATCCGGTATCGGATTCCTGTTGCTGGCCATCGGTTTAACTCTGTTTTTCAGAGGTTGGCTCAGGCTGGATATTTACGTCCGGCTTATGATGTATTCTATGATTCCTTTACCACTTTTAGTGAGTGGAATAGCTCTTTTAGTCGGAACCAAAAACGAGGAGTTACCATCATGAAAGTAAAACGAATCATTTTGTCTCTTTTACTGCTATTCTGTATCAGCAAAGCGGCTCATAGCGCAGGAGACGGATTTAACCGTTTGCATGTCTCTTTTACCCTGGGCGGCCATCTGCTATTCGGTGTTGGTTTTGAACACGGATTCAGCAATCACCATGCCCTGCAGGCTACCGTTTATCCTCTGTTAATACCGGGAAAGGGCATGCCCTTTGCCTTTCATGCCGGGTATAATTATTATTTTAGCGGTGAAAAGTGGCGTGCCAAGATGGGCGTTGGCTATGCCTTTCTGGTCAGTCCGCCGGATCCGAACCAACGCAAGGTAATGCCCATGCTTCTGTTTACACCGGGCATTAGTTATCACTTTAAGGATTCGGCTGATAACCTTCTTTTTCAGCCCTGGCTGGCCTATTTTTTAAAGCATGCCAATCGCCGTTTCGCGCCTATCGGGTTGGAATTCAGGTACGGGCATGTGCTTAGATGAAATTCCATAAAGTCTGTATTTATTTAAGATTCCTGACCGGATTTTCATCTGTATTCAATCTGTTTTGGAGTTGAAGTTTAAAATTTTTATTTTAATTAGAAAACGGAATAATTCATGCGCCTGCCTGCGGTCTGGGAAAATTTTTTAGGAGATGTTTTCGATATCCGTAAGTTCTATCGGGAACTAAACGATCATATAAACTCATGGGCCCCGGTCATTCCGGAACCGGATAAGATCTTTAATGCCTTTACCTTTATGGAACCGCAGGAGGTCACCTGTGTTTTGTTCGGCGAAGACCCCTATCCGCGCACCGCTTCTGCCAACGGGGTGGCTTTCTGGGATGCCGAAATTAACTCCTGGCAGGATAAGACCCATGGTAACGCTTTGAAGAATATTTTGAAAGCATTGCTGGTAGCCGACGGTCTGGCCGAATATTCCACACCTATTGCCCAATGCCGAAAGATTGTGGCCGACAACGGTTTTCCGCATCCGGCAGAACTCTTTATGCGTTGGCTCGACCAGGGGATTCTACCGGTTAATACAGCCATGACTTTTTCCACGGCAGGGGACAAGGCCGGTCATTTCAAATTTTGGCAGCCCTTTCATCAAAGGCTGATATCCGCTCTCAATCGACGCCCCCAAAGTCCTTTTTATGTCTTATGGGGCCGCAAAGCCTGGCAATGGGAAAGGGAAATCCATAAAAGCATAGACAACCTGTCCAGAATCATCAAACAGGGGCATCCGACCTTCATTCATCAATTTTTAGACAAAAATAATCCCACCTGGTCGTCATTTAAAGAAATCCGTCAGCGTACGGGATTGGAGTGGTGAAATGGAGGATAAAAAAACATAGAATATGCACAGTATAATCCCTTTTGGGCTCTCTATTTGCAGTGGGCAGATTTCTGTTAGAAAATACAAGTTTCTGCCCGGATAACAGGATTACTTTTTTCAGAATGAACAATGAACCTATTGTTATGGAATGATCCCGTATTTGGACCCATGAATCATTTTATCCGCATGGGTCCTAACTCACCCCTTCCCACGGTAATCGTAGTGTCAAAAGTTTTCAACTTCTCCGAAATGAATAACCCACCTAAGACCGACGGATAATTCCCCTTCATCTTATAAAAGGATTTTTATAAATCGAACATGAGTCCGGCTTGGATCAGCGTAATTCCACCGGCACTGGTGGCGTGCTCCTGGCCGAACATATCCCTTCTTTTGCCCGTGTAGGTAATATCACCCAGCATATTAATGATCAGATTGTAATTCTCTGTAATATGAAAGACCGCACCCAAACCAACCCGCAGTCCGAGGTAACTATCACTCAATCCTAAAGACGTACCGTCACCCAGCGAATGAATGGCCATTCCGACCAGCAGATAATAATATGATTGATTCTGTTGCATGGTAAGGCCGAAATTGAAAGCATATATATTGAGTGATGATTTGATTTTATTTCCGGGATTCCCATAGTTGCTGTACACTCCGATCAGGGATGAATGATAATAGGCAAACTCATATAGAGCGTCTCCCTTGTGCGGGTCATTTTTTAAGGGGTGATACCGTACGCCCAACTGGATGCTTGTTTGCGGGTTATCAAAAGATTGAACCTGTTTTGCTTCATAGAGTCCCCACAAGGGGCCGATTGCTGCCATCAGGGACCATCTTCTGTTGACAACGTCTCTCTTCGAAAAAGAAGGAATGCTGTTGGTGGGACTATTTTTTTCGTACTTATTTTCAATGGGTTCTCTAAAGTAAATACTCTTTTTGGTTTCAATGATATGCATCGAATCCAATTGATCGCCATAAAAATTTTGAAAGGGGACGGAACCTGCCGGTTTTATACGCACTGTAGAAGATATTTTATTCATGAAAATATTTCCTTGTTGAATCCGGATGGAATTAGACGTAAATTAATAATAGATTCCTGCTCGAATTCCACCCATTCAACTAAAAGAGGAGAAAGATATGAACTGGTATCTTGAAGTGTTACAGAAATATACGGTGTTTGAGGGAAGAGCAAAACGAACGGAATTCTGGATGTTTGTTTTAATCAATTTTATAGTCTATATCGTTCTGGCTTTGATCGGTAGGATATTGGGGACGGGTATTCTGGGTATTTTATATAGTTTAGCCGTATTGATTCCCAGTTTAGCTGTTTCGGCAAGAAGGTTGCACGATACCAATCGCAGCGGATGGTGGTTACTCATCGGCCTGATTCCGATTATCGGCTGGATTATCCTGATTATATTCTGGGCGCAGGATACGGTAGCAGCCACTGCTTAAAACACTGACGGCATCTTTAAATATCGAAGAAACTTCTTTACCAACAAATTCTCTTTAAAAATGCGGGGTAATGGATAAGTACCCCGCATTTTTTTAGACTTCCGTGTTAGCCAGGTGGCTTGGTCGGTCTATTTTTCAAATGCACCGCTAAAAGGGATATCTCCTTTTATCGGGAAACCGTTTTTATTCAGTTTTCGCAACATTCCCCTAAAGGTTCCCTTTAGCGAATTCTTATCGAAATGTTCTAAGGTACCGCTCACCTTATCGATCTGATAGCCCTTAATCGTCAAATAAACCTCTTTGAGTGCACCGGGTTGTTTGCCTGTAAATTCCAGGTCAAAGGTAAGCAGACCGCCGTTCTTAACCGTGGCTCCGCCCTGGATGGCAATTTGATCGTTCATTAGATCGTTGCGAACATCAAGGTCTGTAATCGTGGTATCTTTGTCTCCGATTTTCATAGTAACCACAGCTTTTTTAGGAGCGGATTCTTCTCTTTGGGCCTTTTGTTGAACTGCGGGTTGTTTTTCCGATTTTTTACCCTGACAGTTAAACAGAAAAAGAATTAATAGAGTAAGAATAGTCGATTTCCCAAAAAATATTCTCATCACAATCCCTCCGAATTTAGTGATTGCAGTTGATTCTAAAAGTTAATAGGAAGAGCAATGCTCTTATTTTAATTCGATTTGGCTTGTTTTATCCTGGCCGATAAGATAGTATTCCAAAAAAAGGTGCCCGTTTTTTCGATTAAAATAAAAGGGGCCATTTATTCGACCTCCTGCTACCCGACTGATAGCCCGGGTCATTTCTTTTTTTAAATGGGTATTGAAAATAAGATATTCGCTTTCAAGGCGGCCCTGTCCTCCTTCGGCAGGCATGCGTATGACGTTCAGCCATTGTTTGTCGGTAGAAATTTCCACGATCTGGAAAACCGCATGACTATCATGGTGTAAGATGATTCCATATTTTTGCGGAGTATCCATCAAAAGAGTATTTTCATCTTTATTCACATAAACGCTGTCAATCTTACCATAGATTTCATTTAGCGGATTATGTAGATACAAATTGTTGAAAAAAAGCTCCGAAACACAGGTATCGTTCCATCTTGACCCGCGGTATACCGCTTCGATTTCAATTTTTAGCAGGGTCGCGGTCGAACCGATTTTTTCTTTAAAATCTTTTTTGAATTGATCGATTGTTTTCCGGGTAAAGGCAGCCAGTTTGTTTAAATCAAAAGATAAAGGAATGGTTTGCACGGAAAAGGTATCCTTGAGTGTATAAGAAAATACCTTTTCATAAGGAAGCGTGCGGTAAACAATCGTATTTTCGGATATATGGCCTTGCGGATTAATCCCGACCAGCAAGGATAATTTGATCTTTTTAAGGCGATTATTTCTATCGTACAGAGTATGATTTTTCCCGTATCCACCAAAAATATTGAGGGTTTTGCAATTTTTGGGGATGATAGTAAAAATAGTTTCATGAACTCCTTCGTCCTTACGTCCTTCTACCCAGGCCGTGGAAAAAGTTTGGTCGAACAGATTTTTCGCTCCGTATTTTCCGTTGATTAAGTCGTTGTTTACGCTGTGTAAAGCGGAACTAACCGTGTACATAGAAGTTGCAGATGGATTCCACAATATCAGCTCTTTCCATTCCGGCGCACTTGCCTGCAAATGGCTGATGCTAATCAATATTAAAAAAACACTTAGGATTTTCATTTTTATGATCCGTTCATTTGAAAGAAGGATAGGTACTTGATCGGAAGAAAATTATAACTTGGCTATTTTCTGTATTTCGCTTCGTGTACCGATAAGCACCAGAATATCTCCCTCTTTAAAAATCGTATCCGCACTGGGATTATTAACGATTTTCGGCGGACGTTTTTTACCGTCTTTTTCCGGCTGGGGACTATGAATGGCAATCAGATTCACCCCGTATTTGGCTCTTAATTGTAACTGGGCCGGCGTCTTTCCGATGAAGATTTCCGGAATGGTAATTTTCGCGGCAATGGTGTCACCGCCCATAAAAGTGACGTCCAGCAGACCGCTGTGGATCAATCGATACGACAACCGTTCGGCGGCTTCAACCTCCGGAGAGATGATCAGATCCACACCCACGGCTTGAAGGATTTTTCCCTGAGTGGGATTGGAAGCCCGGGCAACAACCTTTTTAACTCCTAATTGCTTTAGGTTAACCGCGGCCAGCAAATTCGATTCAAAATCTTCCCCGATACAGATGATGCCCACGTCGATATCTTCCACGCCGATACTGGAAAGGGCTTTTTCGTCTACTGCATCGAGTTTGAGGGCATAAGTGACCATATCCTCGATTTCTTCTACCAACTCCATATGCTGATCAACGGCAATGACCTCGGCCCCTTTTTCAATAAGGCTGATAGCCAGTTCACGACCGAATATACCTAATCCTACAATGAGATATTTATTCATATTTTACTCCCGAATCGAATCTTTAATTCAATATTTAACCGACCATTACGCTGCGTTCCTGCGGATATTCCACCCGCAATTTTTCTTTCGGAGGCGTAATGGCAAAGGCCAGAGTAAGAGCACCCACCCTGCCGATGAACATGGAAATGATGATCACCAAACGGCCCCAATCCGTTAAATGGGGTGTGAGTCCTCTGCTTAGTCCCACGGTTCCGTATGCGGATACTTCTTCAAAAATAATATTGATCAGCGGGGCCTTTTCGGTGATACTGAGCAAGAAGACAGAGGTACCCACTACTAAAATTCCAAAAGCAAAAATAACCAGGGCCCGGTTGAGCACCGTAAAGGAGATATTCCTTTTAAACAGTTCAATACGGTTTTTACCGGAAACGATCGAAGCAAGACTGGCCACTAAAATTCCCACGGTAGTCGTTTTAATCCCTCCACCCGTAGAGCCCGGAGAGGCACCGATAAACATAAGCATAATAATCGTCAGGGCGGCAGGAACGGAAAACAGGCCGAAATCCACTGTATTGAAACCCGCTGTGCGAGCCGTGACCGAAGAGAAAAAAGCCTGCATAAACCGGTGCGTGAAAGAACCTTGAAAGTTCTGGACGAACAGCAGAATAACCGTTCCGGCTATCAGAAGAATAGCGCTGATGATCAGCACCAGCTTGGTCTGTACCGACCAATGATGTATATGCACCCGATTTTGTTTTACGGAAATAGATAGTCCGCCGATTTCGATCAATACGATGAAGCCCAGGCCTCCGATAATGATCAGTGTGGCAATAATCATCATAACCGGATAATTATTATTGTAGGACATAATGGAGTTACTGTTAATCGAAAAACCGGCGTTACAGAAGGCGGAAACCGAATGAAAAACGGATTGATAAGCACGATGCCAGAAAGACCAGTCCGGACGGTTCCAGCTAAAGAAAAGTAATACGGCTCCAACGGATTCGAATAAGAAAGTTAAGGTAACGGCCATCCTCAGAGCACGAGTAATCATTCCCAGACGATCGATATTCAGCATCTCCTGCATCAGTACCCGTTCTTTTATGCCCATACCGCGCCCGAAAAAGAGAGCTAAGAAACTGGAAAGGGTCATGATTCCCAAACCACCGATCTGCAGGAGGGAAAGAATAATCAATTGGCCCATAAGAGAAAAATGAGTGGCCGTATCCACGACGATCAGGCCGGTTACACAGGTGGCGCTGGTTGCGGTGAACAGGGCATCCAGAGGTTTTAAATAATTTCCCGGGGCGGAGGCTTTCGGTAAAAGCAGCAATAAAGTGCCCAGAAAAATAACAATTAAGAAGCTAAGGAGCAAGGTCTGGGCCGGATGGAATTTTAACGAAGCGATTTTTCGATTGAACCGCAGGCTGCTGCTGATCAGAGAAAGAATGATGATGATTTGGGCGGAAACAATGGTGACATTGGTAATAGCCCCTATTTCAATGTTTACGAAATATTCGGAAATAAGGTGTAATCCCAGGGAGTAAATTAATATGATGGCACGAACAACAATGAGGGTAACCAGGGCAGTTTCGAACCAGTGTCGTCTGAGATAAGTCAACCGATCCATGGTGAAAAGGATTTTCACTAAAAACTGGAATACGAAAAAGAGAACAATGATCAGGTTCAGTCGTTCCAGCCATTTTTCCGTATCAATGGATATGTAGAAACCATATTGAATCACCAGACTGCCCACGGCTACGATGGCCACGAGAAGAAACATCCAGTCTACGATTCGAATTACCGGTTCGGACCAGGTGTAAAATTTTAGTTTAATATCCTGCATAAGTAATTATTCTATCTTTCTTGTGCTTCCGCTCTCTTCCAGGATAAACAACGGATGAGCCCGCATCCATTCTTTTCAGCTAAGGGTGGTGCTCACATCTTCTTTCCATAAGATCGGTTTCATTCTGATATTGATAAGAATATAGCTGAAATTTCAAATATAACGCAAATACCTTGAAACATTTTCATTGGTTGGCTATCTTAGAAAAATCTATATATAACTTTCGGGTGACAATCATATGTTTCGGGCATTAAAGCGGTTGAATGACAGGCTGGCCTGGTTTGAACAATTATTTTTAGTGATTGTAGTGTTGATCATGGTATTTCTGGCTTTCCTGCAGGTGGTTTTACGCAACGTGTTTGATCATGGTTTTTTATGGGGGGATATATTTTTACGCCACCTCGTATTGTGGGTTGGCTTCATCGGTGCCTCTTTAGCCACTAAAGACGAACGTCATATAAATATCGATGTGTTCGGCCGTTTGCTGAAGGGCCTTTCCCGCAGGGTCGTCCGGATTATAATCAATCTCTTCTCATGTATCGTAACCGCATTTCTGGCCAGGGCGGCTACCGATTTTGTTATAAATGAACGTATTTTCGGTTCCCGGTTATTCGCTCATATTCCGGCCTGGTATTTCGAAGTGATCATTCCCATCGGTTTCGCGTTGATGAGCCTGCGTTTTTTCTTCTATATCCTTCTATCGTTTGCCGAACGAAGTGTTGCCCGCGAGGAGAAAACAGACCATGAATGAATTTCTGATCGGTCTGGGCCTGTTCATTTTAGCCCTGTTGGGAACACCCCTCTTTATCATCATCGCGGCCATAGCTTTGCTGGCTTTTCACAGTGCCGGTATTGATTCCAGTGCGACTATAATCGAACTCTACCGCATGGCCAAGCAACCGGTGCTGTTGGCTATTCCTTTATTCACTTTTGCCGGGTATTTGTTGGCAGAGAGCAAAACACCCCAGCGTTTGGTAAATCTTTCCCGCGCTCTGTTCGGCTGGCTTCCCGGCGGCCTGGCCATCGTGGCGTTGTTTTCATGCGCTATCTTTACGGCTTTTACCGGAGCTTCGGGAGTGACGATTATTGCCCTCGGTGGCTTACTCTACCCGATTATGCTTAAGGAACATTATCCCGAAAATTTTAGTCTGGGGCTGCTGACATCCTCCGGTAATCTCGGTTTGCTTTTTCCGCCGAGTCTGCCTATTATTCTTTATGGCCTGGTGTCTCAGGTCAGCATCGACCGCCTCTTTTTAGCAGGAATTATACCCAGCATATTGATGATTGTACTGCTGTCTTTATACAGCTATTTTTTTCATAAAAAAAATATCCGGATACAGGCAAAACGAGTAACATCCGCCGGAGACATTTGGCAGGCGACAAAAGAGGCTATCTGGGAAATCCCGTTACCGATTATCATTTTAGGAGGTATATACGGAGGATTTTTTACAGCAACCGAAGCCGCAGCAGTTACGGCATTTTATGTATTTATCATTGAGGTTTTTATTTACCGTGATATTTCAATTGGCAAAGATTTGCCCCATGTTATCCGGCAGAGCATGATACTGGTAGGGGGCATTTTAGTCATTTTATCTGCTGCTCTCGGCCTGGCCAACTATCTGATCGATGCCGAAATACCTTCACAGATACTGATTTTTTTACAGGGTTATATCACTACTAAGATCGGCTTTCTGGTAATCCTGAATATCTTTTTGCTGGTGGTGGGGGCCATGATGGATATCTTTTCTGCGATTATGGTAGTGGCTCCGATCATCATTCCCATTGCCGCTAAATTCGGAGTGGATCCGGTTCATTTGGGAATTATCTTTCTGGCTAATCTGGGCATCGGTTATTCCACGCCTCCGGTTGGTATGAATTTATTTATCGCGTCGTTTCGTTTTAAGCAGCCGGTTTTGCGTCTCTACCTGGCTTCCGTTCCCTTTTTGATCATCCTTCTGTTTAGTCTCATTCTGATCACATACTTTCCGGATCTAAGTCTGTGGTTGGTCCATTTATGGAAATAGCAGATATATGCGGTTTTTTTATTCATAAAACCATATATTTATACTTATTTTTTCCAGGGAAAATTTTCGTATATTAGCATGTTTGGAAAGGAAAGCAATATCGACAATTCCTGATATAATTATATCATTATAAATGATTCAAGTGGAGGTTGAAATGAGCCATCATAAAAATTACAGCGATTTAACGAAAAGTGTCCATGCCGGAGTATCGGATAACGAGCATCTCGCGGTCGTTCCTCCCATCTACCAGACATCGACCTTTAAATTTCATAATGCAGATCATGGAGCCCGCCTGTTCAGCGGAAAAGAAGATGGATATATTTACACACGTATGGGCAATCCCACGGTGGAAGCATTGGAAAATGCCGTGGCCGAACTGGAAAAGGGATATAAAGGTCTGGCCTGTGCCAGCGGGATGGCTGCCATCCATACGGTATTGAGCGCTTATTTGAAACAAGGCGATCATGTGGTTTGCTCCGAAGCGGTGTACGGACCGACCAATACGCTGCTGGCAACTATATTTAAAAAATTCGGAGTGGAAACGACTTTTACCGATACGGACGATTTAGCAAAAGTTCAACAGGCGCTCCGAGCCAATACAAAGATGATCTATGTCGAAACACCGGGTAACCCTACCCTGGCGGTAACCGATTTGGAAGAAGTGGCTAAGGTTGCCCATGCTCAGAGGGCTATTCTGGTTGTGGACAACACCTTTGCCAGTCCTGTCTTACAGAAACCGTTGCTACTGGGTACGGATATAGTAGTCCATAGTCTGACCAAATTCCTGAACGGACATGCCGATGTAGTCGGTGGAATCATTATCGCCAAAGATGAAGAAAGCTACAAATTAATGCGAAAAACTCTTAATCTTCTGGGAGGAACTCTGGGACCGGTGGATTCTTTCCTGGTGCACAGAGGAATTAAGACTTTAGCCATGCGTATGGAACGGCATTGCCAAAATGCCCAAAAAATAGCGGAATTTCTGGACAAGCATCCCAGGGTCGATAAAGTCATTTATCCGGGATTAAAATCACATCCCGGATATGAAGTGGCCAAAAAACAGATGAAATGTCCCGGCGGAATGATTAGCTTTGAGGTTCAGGGCGGTGTTGATGGTGGAAAAATGGTTATGGATAGTGTGAAACTTTGCCAATTAGCCGTTAGCCTGGGGGGAGTCGAGACATTGATCCAGCATCCGGCTTCCATGACGCATGCTATTATGGGTCGCGAACAACGTCTCGAAGCACATATTACAGACGGCCTGGTGCGGCTTTCGGTCGGCATTGAAGATGCGGATGAACTCATTGCCGATTTGGATCAGGCGCTGAACAAGATTAAATCGTAAAAGGGATTTTGAACCTTCACCATCATAACTTTTGGGTAATAGGTTTGTAATGATCAAAATACATGTGAATTCGGAGATCAATCCTCTGCAGGCGGTCGTTTTACATACGCCGGGGCCGGAGCTGGAACAGATGACTCCCGATTCGGCTGAAGAACTGTTGTATGATGATATCCTTAATCTGAATGCCGCCCGTGAACAACATATGCAATTAAGCGGTGTTTTGAACAAAGTTGCTACCGTACTTCAGGTTAAAGACCTGTTAGTTGACATCCTGCAAAAGGAAGAGAGCAAACAATCCCTGATCCGCAGCCTTTGCACCAACCTGCAGGAGCCGGAATTGATCGGCGAACTGCTGGATATCCGGCCTGAGACCCTGGCCGATCAGCTTATTCTAGGGACACCTTTAAAGCGTAATACACTGGATCACTTTCTGTCGAAGCGGTTTTTTGCTCTGCCCCCCCTGCCGAATTTGTTTTTTACACGGGATTCGGCCATGGTCATTAATGACCGAGTCTTTATCGGTAATATGGCCAGCAGGATCCGTGCCGCTGAGGCCATCATTATGAGCCATATTTTCCGTTATCATCATAATCTGCTCTGTGAAGATTTTCTGGTGGATGCCACTCAGGATTCCATACCAAGCGTAACTTTCGAGGGAGGGGATATTTTAATCCTTCGCCGGGATACGGTACTGATCGGAATGAGTGAACGTACTTCTTCGCAGGGCATCGATTATCTGATTGACGAATTTAAAAGAGGGGGTAATGTTAAACATATTATTGTGGTCTTATTGCCCAAAAAACGAGCTACTATTCATCTGGATATGATTTTCACCCGCATCGATCATGATAAAGCGGTGGTGTACCCCCCACTGATTCTGGACAAGGAAGGGGTTGATGCCGTACATGTCAATATTACGCATCCCGAACATCCTAAAATCCGGCGCGTTTCCTATTTGCTGGACGCTCTGAAAGAGGTAGATATCAAACTGGAACCGGTATTTTGCGGCGGATCGGTTCTATTACATCAAAAGCGGGAACAATGGCAGGCCGGTGCTAATTTCTTCACCATCGCTCCGGGCAGGATCATCGGCTATGGGATCAATACTCATACTTTCGAGGAGTTGGCTCAGGCCGGTATCCCCCGCGTAGAGGCGGAAGAAGTACTGAACGGTAAGATTGATTTGCAGACTATGGAAAAATATGCGGTGGCCATGTCCGGGAATGAACTGACCCGTGGCGGCGGCGGCTGTCGCTGTATGACCATGCCGATTTTAAGAGATGGTTAGATTCTTCGTTGCGCAATAGGAGAGTCCGTTACTAACAATGAATCCATCCTAAAGAGGTCTGATACGGTCCTTTCGAAGAGCTGGGCGACCGAGAAGCCTATGGGTAATATGAATCGGAAAGAATTTTTCCCGCCTCAGGCAGGTCGGTATGACAAAATTCGGTTTTTGGAGTAGCCTCAACCATAAAAGTTGCCGGCATCCGCTCATTGTTGTGCGGGAAAAATTGGGCAGGAGAGATCTCTTATCGGATATTAGACATGTATTTGCTTTCGACTTTGCCCGAACCCTTCTAAAGGTTCCAATCTTCTCGGTTCGCCTTACATAATGGGTGCGATCTTCTTCTCTTTCCCATCGCCTTTATGTAATTTTTTTATGATGCGCAGCATGTCGCGTCGTGTAATCTGACCTAACACCATATTGTCTTCATTTGTAATGACCAATCTTCTGAAATAATTATGTAAAAAGATATCGGCCACCTTAAAAATATCGGTATAGGGCGGGATACAATAAACCTCAGTGGTCATGAAGTCTTTGACCTTTCCACCGGGCAATTGGTGGTAAGAACCACCGGCCAACAATTTCAGACAATCCTTTTCGGATAGAATGCCCACACACTTCTTATTTTCGTCGGCCACCACGGCACTGGTTACACCCTCTTTTAAAAAGGTATCAATCGCTTGATAGACATCCATGTCCGGAGAGAGAATTACAAAGGTTTTGTCCATGAAATCTTCAATTTTGTAAATTTTGTCCATATTATTTCCTCCTATTGGATCAGCAAATTGAAAGCATCCGTTCTGTAAATCAGGAATAATAATCCACCTTGCAACCGCATCCGTCCCACATTTGATCGTATGTTTCCAAATGATCATTAACGAGAGCCCGGGCTTCTTCTTTGGATGCAAAAAGACGAAGCACTACTTCATTTTTATCGGATGTCTCCTGTGTTAAATAGTGGGATCCATATTTTAAAATGCGAATATATCCGGAGATAAGCGTGTCCCTTTCCAATATAATATCGACTTCCTTTAAAAGATCATCTAATTTTGTAGGACTCATTGTAAAAATGGTTTTCTGCTTCATCTCATCGATGAGTACATTCATGTCCATGTTCTATACCCGATTAAAAAATCAACCTGTTCCTGAACTGTCGGCTTTGACCTGTACAAAAACACTGTCTTCGGCCGTATTATGAAATAAATCTTCAACCTTGCATGATATATAAATTTCACAGGAAAAATCCGGAGCCACCCACGTGACCACACTATCACTGCCGATAATTGTTCCCAATGGGCTATGCCACGTATACTGTAGCGGATATCCGCCCTCATCCGTAGCCTTGCATTTAACCGTACTCTGCCCGTTCGGCGAAAGAGCGGATGGCAAAGCCGTAATCTCATTGATAATCGGCGGAGACGTATCGTTCTTTTTTCCCTGGGGTGTACTGCAAGCCAGCACAAGCAACACTCCAAGAAGCGTAGTCCGTTTGATCATGTCTATCCCCCTTTTAAAAATAGTGATAGTAAATGTAGGTGTGAATCCATATAAATGCAATGGGAAGAGAAACAAATCTGTTTCCATTTAAAATAATTGAAAGGGTAGACGGTTTCGAAAACAGACCTTCATGGGAATAATTTTAACGCTCCATCTCCGTTCCTTTTGGTGAGATAACGATTATTTCTGGTCGGAATTGAGCTTGAATGAGTGAAATAGAATTTTGATTTATTTTCAACCACTTTGTACGCATTCTTACTCATTTTATGTTCAATCTGTAACCCAATTTCCATCAAAAGCTTTTTAGCAGGGGGGATTCAGTTAGCGAACGATTTGCCGGACAGAACCTTTGGAATAATCTTTGCACCCGTTTTAAATTTAACAATTCAATGAAAAAGTTAAAGAATGGAAACATGGCAATACTTATTTCGTTGTATTATAAATTCTCTTGTACTAAATTTCCGTAAAACAAAAGCAGAAAGGTTAATCTATGAAACGTAGTCTTCTTCTTTTAATCATTACCTTGTTTTTGGTTCAATGCGCGGCCTATAAACAACTTAAACCGAAACCGGAAGTGAAAGCAGCTGAAGACGGTTATATTGAGCTGAAGAATGACAAAAAGGATTTTGAACTTAAGAAGGATAAAAAGTATTTTATTATTTTTCCCGGTCCCCGGAAAGAGAATTTTTACCTGGTTCTGGATTTGACCAATAAAGAGCTGATTAACAGTTACCTTACCGAAACTTTTGATGACGGCAAGGGACGAATTGTGGAAATTAAGGATGAAAGTACGGAACCCGATCATCAAAGCGTCTTTTCTCTGGATAAAAGTGTGCAAAAATTTTACTGGGTAATCGATCTGGTGAAACAGGATTTGATATTGAATCTGAAATATCGTTATGTGCCCAAGTGGCGTTTCCGTTTCGAAAACAAAGCCGCATCCTTTAAGGAGACGCTCAGTGAAAATCGAGTGGATCCCGGCCCGTATCAGAATTTAGGAGGGTCGGTAACTTTCGATACTTTCGATGTTGTTAGCGAAGCGGCCCAGGTGGCGACAAAAACCGAAAACCTGCACAATCTTAAAAAGAAACTGAAAGACATAGAAGATATTTTCCCGCCGGATATTAAAAATTCCAATGATCCGGCCTATCAGGATTATGTACAGTTGAGCTTACAGCTTGACGAGGAGCTCTCTTTTCAGAAACAATATGCCACGGTTCTGAACCTCGCTAAAATCGATCGACAGAGTCGGGGTAAAACAGAGACTTTCCTCAACCAACTGTCTTTCTTTACCGATTTCTATAACCACAGCGAAGATTATCCTCTGAATGCGGTTAGCGAGATATCCAAGATTTTAAAACGGCGCCTGCCCGAGTGTGTGGCTTACTATCAGACCCAATTCAGAAAAAAAGGTGATGTGCAGCCCATTCAATCTAAAATCGATGCCATCGGAGCTCTCTATAAAGCGGCCCGGATTCCGGCCGGTGCTGATTTTACTCGTCTTTCGGATTTTATTCATGCCTTCAATAAAAAAGCAAACGGACTGCACTCTTCCCGGCAAAAGGTGGACGCCTTAATGAGCGAGATGCGTCGTACGGGTCAGATGCCGGATAATACCTATATGAGCGGCATGCTTACTCGTCTTTCGAAAATTCAATATCGTTTGCCTCGTGCCGGTGGTTCGGCTTTGGCAAACTTTGGAAGCTATACCTGTGTGCGTTTATTAAATAACAAAATTGCAGCTTTACAACGTAGAATTTCTAACTTATTGAAAGAATTTCGTTCGGCAGATCGTCTCATCCCGCAAATTAACGCTTATAAGAGTAAAAACGATTACCGGGCTATGCGTAGCCTGATTCGACGTAACCGGGATATTCAGTTCCTGCCGGATCTGTACAAGAATCTGGATCAGCTTTCACTAAACAGCCAGAAGAAGAAGATTGTTACAGCCCTGGCGAATCAGAACTGGATGGCCGCAGAACAGGCTTTGAGCGCCTTGTTCAGTGATAATGATTTTCTGCATCCTCAAAAAATGAGACCCGTTAAAAATCAGTTGGTGCGTACCATGGAAGACAGTCTCTATAATAAGATTAACCGTCTTTCCCTGAACCGGGCCCGTCGTTTTGTCAAAGACCATTTGATGGCCGTGGACAGCGTGGAATCGTTTTATTCGAATCCGGTATTCCGGCCGGTTTATGAAATGACCTTCAGCCGGAACGGTAGCCAGGCTGCCCGGCAAAAAATGACCCGACTCAGTAGTCAATTAAAGCAGATTCAAACAGTAGATTTCCCGGAAGCTGCCATTCCCCGGTTGTACGATTCTTTTACTCAAAATCCCAATGATCGCGGTGTGTTGAAAGCGCGGGCTATTGTCACTCATTTTCGTCATTATGAGGGTAAAAATCGAAAAATCCGCCTCCGGGCTGCGGAATGCGACCCCTGGTCCTCCAAATGGATCACCAAAGCAAAGACATACAGGCGTGTCTTCGCCCTGCCGACTACCACAAATCCGGGAGGGAAGAATGAATATGTCTTTCGTCTTAATATCCGGATTCCTTCGGAAGCCAAATTTCCGGTATACGATCTTTATATTAAATTACCGAAAGGGATTGTTTCCAGGGCCAGGAGCGAACAATGGTACAAATCAATCACTCTCAATAAAAAAGTTATCAAGAATGAAGGACGTTATACCATCACCGCCCCCACAGCGGCTAATAATTACGAGTGTCAGGTAGGACCGGTTCGGATGGTTAAAGATGGCGATAATGTACTTGAAATTCACTTTATTCAGCCCTCTTTTAGGGTGTACAGCATCAGTGTTATGGCCCAGAAACCGATTATTAAGAAGCACTAATCGGGTAAAACATAAAATGAGCAACCTAAGGAGCCAACGATGAAAAAATACATAATCGGTGCAGTTGTACTTATTGCTTTGGCAGCTGCTGCCTATTTTCTCTTTTTCCGTACCAATTTACAGGGAAAGATTGTTGTGCCGTATATATCGCACCAAAAACCGCGCATCGATCCCCACGTGCCCAGTTCGGTGCCAATCGCCGACAAATTGGATGAAGTGGTATTTGACGGATTGTTTAATATCTCCGCCAATGCCAGCGGAGTGGTTTATGAAGACGGCCTGGGAGAATACATGGGTATTGATGCTCAGAATGTGGTTACAATACGTCTTAAACCGCGCAAAAAATGGCATTCCAGTTACGATGTCAAACGGGATGGCGACAAGATCACGGTAACCAATGCCAAAGATGTTTTTTTTACGGCCAGAGATTTAAACTTCACTCTGCGTCGTATCCAGCGTCTGGGAAGCTTGTCGCCGGACTATATCCTGGTAGGGCAGGCTATTGACGGATTCCGTTTTTCAGGTCCGGATGAAAATAATGAGATTCGGTTCCAGTTTAAGGGAGATCGGGTGTGGACGGAAGACGATATCAAAGAGATTTTATCTTTTAAGATACTGCCCTATAATTCCGATCTGAATGCCGCCCAATATACCAATGGAACCGGACCCTACCTGGCAGCCGGTAGCGAAGAAGATTTTTACTATTTTTACAAAAATCCGGCTGAAAATGCCCATATTCCGAAGTTTATTTTGGCTCCCTTCATAGACAACAGTACCTATGAAACCGAATTGAAGAATGGTAAAATCAACTGTCTGCTCAGTACCCCGTTCGGTAGTCTCTCGCCGATACTGAGTGATCCGCAGGAGTTTTTCAGTAAGTCCAATATCAGCACGGTCTTTTTTGCCTTGTTCTTTAACGTTCAGCGTCTTTCTTTGCAACAGCGGAAGGCTCTGCGTAATTTAATCGACAACCGGAAGATATTGAATCGCTTTTTTAAGGTCGGCACCGAGCAACAACGCCATATCGAAGATTACAAAGGGAATCGCGATAATTATGACGATTATTTGAACTACAGCATTTTCCCTTCCACTTCCTATTATGTCCAGGAAAAGGTGGTGTTACCCCGGAAGGAACACGAAGCGGTTGATCTTTCCGTTTTACCGGATACGGTTCAGGTTCAGGTTTGTCTCAATTACGGCTTCCGGGAAGAATTGAGGGAACTGGCTGAAATAATGAATGATCCTGCGCTGTTTAACGGTAAAATCAAGGTGAGCGCAGTGGAAAACAGTCAGATTGCCAGGGGAAATTATGATGCGGTTCTGGTGCCCGTTAGCGGATACCGTAGCAATTTTCTGTTTGATCTCTATGATATTTTTCTGCGGGAGCCCAATCTGGCCCTGCATAAAATTAATCTGATTACCGATGCCGACGGCCGCGGAAACCGCATGGTTAATCCCCGCTCTTTCCAGGCTTCCAAAAACTTTTTCCGCATCGATTTACAGCAAAATTCCGAAGAACAAGCCGATTACCAGAAACTGCTGGATTATATTTACGGTTTCATGTCTTCCCGCGAAGTGGGTGACAAACAGGCTTATGCGCAATTCATCGATGAACTGGATCAGCAAATGGCCCTGGGATCCTGGCTCTTTTCTCTGCCCTCACTGGCCTATTTTCGTACCCAGTTTGATCCCCATACCATTGACTTGTACGGAGTTGCTTCCCAACTCTCTACGGTTGAAAAATGGCAGGAAGCAAAGAAAAAGTAATCCGCTTAAGATGAATCGTTCCAACGGAATGCGCAATGGTTATTCGTTCCATATTTTTTATTCTGATTTTTTGTGTACAGACCGGGCTTTGGGGACAATCGTTTCCGGGCCGGTCTGATTTTATTATTGTGGAAAACCCGGCCGTCCTCACCATCTATAATGTATACCAACAACCCTTGTCCACAAAGCAAAAACAGAAGCTGGGAACGTTCGTTCCCGTGCAGATTATTCAGGAAAATGATTTTTTAGGAGACGGACTCACACCGGTCGTTAAGGGGATAATCGCCCATAAGGTTGTTTTTATCCTGCAAAATGAAAAGAAATTTGATATATACCGTCATTGTAAAATCTTCGATGATACGCTTTTCGCTCAAAGGAAAGGGCTGGGAATCTGGCGGCGGTTAAAGGGGAAAAAGCGGTATATTGTCCTGGAGAAAGGGAATCGTTTCCATCGGATTTTTGAATGGAAACGGTACTTTTATGGTCTTGTCCTTCCTTCGACCCCTCCTCTTTACGGTTGGATCAAAAAACCGCTGACTACAAAATGGAAAAAATTAAAGGCAGAGAGAAAGCCAGTAACAACCCTGTTACCGACCGCAATCCGCAACCGCCTCTGGCAACGGATAACGGCTGCCAATACGGATTATCGGCATTTTTTTACCTGGATTAATAACAGTAAGAAGACAAAGTTGCCCGTTCCGGTTTGGGTGCAGGAACAGGATAAGAACGAACTTAAATTTGTTTTGAAACCGGATTCAATGAGCGAGCATTTGTCCCGTAGTACCGCTAAATTACTGGAAGATTTGCAGGGTTACTTAATCGGATCACCCTGGAAGATCTTTTATAAAAAAGGTGTGATACGCGTAAAAATACAATGAAAAAAGTACTATTCACCCATATGGTTAGTATTTTGTTGGTGACCCTGTTTGTAGCCGGATTACTGTTGGCCATTCCGCGAAATCTGAGCAAAACCACATCGGCAGGCGATGCGCAATTAAATAACTATTTGCAATTGAAATTTCTAAACATAAACAATCCCTTCCAACTGGCTCTGCTTCAGGATGTGCTTGATGCTGCCGAGCCGGAGGGGGTGCAAGCACATAACAGCCTCATCACCCGATTAAAAAATTATGAAACCCGGCAACTGGAAATGATGTCACGCGGTGCGATAACGCGCCAGGAGCTGACCTGGAATCGCTTTTTCTCCTTACTTCTTATGTTTTTTCGTTTTCTTGCTATTTATTTGGCGGTTCTGTTCATCACCTATTACGCAGTAGAAACGCTGGCAGTGTACCGCTTTATCTCCACCCAGGCCGATCGTCCTGCCTTTGGACATCAAATGTTAAATATATGGGGCAGGTGGCTCGGACATGATCCGTCTCTTAAAAAAATCTCGTTGGTTGGCAGTTTTATTACTTTACTCTTTAAAACCGCTGTCAAGGCTTTAGCTTATCTGGTACTGTTTGCTCCGGCCTATGTGATTGCTTATTCGGTGAAAAGCGATTTTGAAACCAGTTCGGACCTGTTTATGATTCTGCTGGCCGTATTCTCTAACGGTTTATTGCTTACCTACAGTAATAAGTTTTACACTTTTTTGCGTAACGAAGCCCGTAAAGGCTATGTGGAAACGGCCAGAGTTAAAAATCTCGATGCACGCTGGGAAATTGATGTAGAACAGGGCATCAGTCACAAACGGATTTTACACCCGCTCAAAGATTTTCAGGGGCATATTTTGCAACATATTTTTATCAATGCTCGTTTTCAATATGTAAACTCGATTAAAGAGCAGGCTTCATTCTTGATCACCGGTTTAATGATCATCGAAATGGCTCTGAATATTCACAAGCATCTCAGCTATGAACTTCTTCAGCAGATATTGTACCGTAATTACAGTATTGTGCTGGTAATTTTAATATTGATTTTTTATCTGGTAAAATTCACGGAAATAGGGGTGGATATGTTGCGTTTCAAATGGATGAAGAAAATCGGTATGTAAATGAAACGGAAATTAGGAACGGCTTTAAATAACCTTTACAAAAAAAAGGACCAATGGTGGTTGTTAACCGGCAGTATTATATTTCTACTGCTCTGGGTTTGGGATCGCTTGTTCCTTAATGCGCCTGCCTTGCGTTTTCTGCAAATCGGATTCCTGAACACGCTGATTATTTCCACTCTGGTCATCCTGATCAGTCTCATTCTGGCCTGGGTGATTATTCAGAAAATGTTCTTTTTCAGGGGACGAAACTGGGCATGGGCCGAACTTTTATTAACTTTTTTTCTGAATCTGATTCGTTCCATTCCGCAAATCGTCGGTGTTTTGCTGGGTTATGTACTGATTACTATTTTGTTACAACTAAGTATCCTTACCGCTTCCTGGCAAACGTTGCTTTTGATGGCAGCGATCATTGCCCTTTTTGTTTTTCTGGAACTGGTCGATCTGATGCAGGAACGGATTACTTTCTATCAATCGCTCGATTTTTACAATGCCATGAAAGTTTGCGGTATTTCATCTTTTCGCATTATTAATTTTAATATCTTGTGGAAAAACAGTCGCGGCCATATTCTCAATAAACTGATCGCTCTCTTCGGGGTGAGTATCTTTTTGCAGTGTAGTGTGGATTTTATCATTTCCGTAGGACTATCCACTAAAGTCAGTGCACTCAATCTGCCGGTTACATTGGGAAGTTTGTTGGCTAAGATCGACAGCAAACAGGATATCCTGGCCATAGGATATTCGTTTTCTCATCCCGCCCGTCTTTCCCGGCTTTTTCTCCAGCATTTACAGGGAATCAGCGTGGCTTTCTCCATTGTATTTCTGCTTATAATGATCTACAAAATTTCCAACGGTTATGCGGAAAGGCATCGCTTGTGAATAACCGGGAATTCAATATACGTATCGAAGCCGATCATACTCTTTTGCTGGACATAGAGCGTTTTCGGCTGGAGACCGGCAAAATTACTTTCTTACTCGGTGAATCCGGTATAGGTAAGACTCTGATATCCAAAGCGTTATACGGTTTGCTCGACTCGGAACCGTGGGAGGTTCAGATCAATGGACAACCGTATTACCGATATCTGAAAGAGGGACCTGTTGGCCGCTGGCAACGTGATGGCTTTTTTGTCTTCCAGGAACCGTCTTCCCATCTTAATCCCTTGTTAACCATCGAGCAACAATTAAACGAGGGAGACCTGGCCGGCAACTCTTATGAACCAAATATTTTAAGACGGTTGTGGCAAAACGTAGCGTATAAAGAAATAGAGGACATCCTGAAAGTATTTCCCAAGCCCTTTCGTCCCAGCGGAGGGGAAAAACAGCGTGTCTTGCTATCCATGGCTTTTAAAAAGATGCAGCATTTCCGGCCACAGAAAGAGACTCTATATATCTTTGACGAACCTACCGGCAATCTGGATGATGTGTATCGCAATCAGGTCGTCGCCTTTTTGCTGGAAGAATATCGTAAAAATCCGTTTACTATTCTATTTATTACCCATGACTATTCTTTGATTAACGAACTATACCGCAATCATGGGGATGTTTTACCGCAAATGCGCTTTAAAGAATTACAACGGGTTGCTGAAAACCAATTGGAATTAAAGAAATTCGATACGGACGGGTATCTGAAATGGCTGGAAAAAGCCCATCCTTTGCAAAGCGGGTCATTGACCGGTCGTAAGTCCTTGCTAACCGTTGAACCGCAGTTTAAGGTATTCGATCGTTCCTTTCGGATTTTTGCCGATGCTTCCCATACCCGGCCGGCTCCGTTAAAAGTGCTCTCCGGGAAAATTACCTATTTAAAGGCACCCAGCGGAGTGGGTAAAACCACACTGGCCAAAATCATCATGGGTTTAATTCCCGCGCAACAGGTCCATTTCGAACTCGGCGCTTTATCCTTCACGGAGCAGACCGGCCGTATGCGGTGGCAAAAGCAGGTATGGGGCAAGAGAGCAGGAATGGTCTTTCAGCATGCGGAAGAAGCCCTGGATCTGCGTAGCACGGTTCGGCAGATTTTTAAAGGCCTGCCTGTTCAACAAAAGATGACCCGCAACCGTGTACTTAAAGAATTATCCTTTATTTTTGAAGCACCTCTACAGAATACTTTGCTTCAGCGTCAGGTCTTTCATTTAAGCGGAGGACAAAAACAGCGACTCAACTTACTGCGCACCTTCATCTTGAATGTGGATTTAATCATCCTCGATGAGCCGCTGAATGGTCTGGATTTTAATTCCATTCAGCGTGTTCTGAAAATGATCCAAAGAAAATTGAATGACGGAAAGGGCTTTCTGCTGATCTCTCACAATGAAGAGATCTTCGATCGCTTTATTCCTGAGGAGCTTCAATATTACTTATGGTTTCAATAAACAGGGAATGCATATGAAATTATATGTGTGGATTTTGCTATGGATCGGGTTCGCTCTTGCCGCTGATTTCTCTCAATTGCATCATATGGTGGCACAATATCAAAACAATCCTTTGCTGCAACATGCCCAGTGGAGCCTGTATGCCCGCTATGAAGACAACGGAGAGGTTGTGTTGGATGAACAGAGTACTCTGGGCCTGGCTCCGGCATCCGGTTTAAAAGTGTTTACTACTGTGGCCGCCTTAGACTATTTAGGTGAGGATTACCGGTTTCAAACACGGTTGTACTATGATGGACAGGTACACGAAACGGATGGCGTTTTACAGGGTGATTTGTATATCCGCGGCGGTGGTGATCCCACCCTGGGGTCGTCGACCGTTAAAGGGTCGCTTACCCTCGATAGTCTTATGATGCAATGGAGCGCAGCGATTCAAGAAGCGGGCATACAGGAGATAAAAGGAGCGGTAGTAGCGGATGCCAATATCTTCAGTGGAAATAGCGTTCCCGATAACTGGATGTGGGTAGATTTGGGGAATTATTACGGCGCCGGTGTTTCCGGACTTACCGTTCATGATAATCTCTACAGGCTCTATTTCCATCCGGCCGCAAAGGCCGGTTTGCCGGCCGAAGTATTGGGAACGATCCCCATGGTGAAAGGGTTGCACTTCAGCAATTTCATGATGACCGGGAAACGCGGTTCCGGCGATCAGGGCTATATTTATTGCGCCCCCGGCCAGAATCAGGCTGTCCTGCGGGGCACGGTTCCGGCCGGCAGGGATTCTTTTTTCATCAAAGGTTCCATACCCGACCCTCCTCTTTTTCTGGCCCGATATCTAACGGATTGGTTGAATAGCCGGGGCATCCGGATCAGCGGAAAAGCCCGGGTTCTTCCGGAGCGAATCAACAAAGAATACGATCCGGGCAAGCGTATCGTCACTACCTATTCACCGCCTCTTGCGGAGATCATCTACATGCTGAACAAGCGTAGTATTAATTTGTATGCCGAACATCTGTTGCGTACCCTGGCGGTAAGCCGGGGGAAAAAGGGAACGGAACCCGACGGTATCAAAATCTTACTGAATTTTTTGAAAAAGGAACATGTACCTACAAACGGTGTACATCTCGATGACGGATGTGGTCTGTCCCGAACCGATATGATTACAACTCGCAGCATGGTAGACCTGCTCAGCGTGGTGCGACACAAGTCGTATTTTAGAACCTTTTTCAAATCGCTTGGAATTGCCGGAGATGCAACGGATATCGGTTATTTTGCGGATTTCGGGCGGAAGACGGAAATCGCCAAAAACGCGCATATTAAATCGGGGTTGATTCAGGGTGTACGCAGTCATTCCGGTTACTTAAAAGATAAGGCAGGCCGACTGATTGTATTTTCGTTGATTGCTAATAACTTTACCTGTTCCTATCATAAAATAGACGGTATTCATCAAAATATTCTGGTAGAATTGGCCCGATTAAAATAAGCGGGAAAAGAGTTCGGTAACCGTGTACGTAACGGTTACGCACTATTTACCCGAAAATAGCTTTAAGAATATAGTAAAATACGATCGCTCCCGCGGCACCAACCGGTATGGTGATAATCCAGGAAACGATGATATCGCTAATGACGCGTAGATTCAAAGCGCCGATGCCTCGTGCCAATCCCACACCCAGTACGGCCCCAACCAGGGTATGGGTAGTACTAATCGGTAAACCCAGCTTAGAAGCGATCACAATGGTCGTGGCTGCGGCAAATTCCGCAGCAAAACCGCGGGTCGGGGTGAGTTCGGTGATCTTTTTACCGATGGTTTCCATAACCCGCCAGCCCCAGGTGGCCAGTCCGATAATAATACCGACACCGCCTAAACCTAAAATCCAGATCGGCACCTGTGCTTTCATGGATAACAATCCGGATGAAAGGATGGAGATGACAGCGGCCAGAGGGCCGACTGCGTTAGCCACATCATTAGCACCGTGAGCAAAGGCTACAAAAGAGGCACTAAGAATTTGTAGATAGACAAAAATCCGCTGTACCGTCTGATGTTCGGCCGAGGCCCTTTCGGCCTGTAAATTGAGAGAAGCACTGTCTTTTGCTACCACCACTTCTTCTTTAATGCGTTTCAATTCCGATCCCAAATCCCCTCTGGCCATATGAATCATTTTTTCCAGCTGCTTAATGATATTAGAAAGGCCTTTTACAACCATGGGGGGTTGTTTTTCCGAAGGTCGGGTCACGACCACGGTCGGGATACGCTTTACTAAAAAATGGCTGATAATAGCTGCAAGCAAACCGATGGCTGTTGCAATTAGAAGAGCGTGTTCAAATCCCAGATGTAAATGCAGATTTTTAAGACCCTTGAAAACCATGGTGAGAGTCAGGATCAAAAAAACGAAAAACACCAGGTAAGGAACAACCCGTTTGGCCGCTGCTACCGGATCATCTTTGTAGTAAATTTGCCGCCGGATCAAAGTAAAGATAAGAAAAGCAATTGCACCGCTCATAAGGGGTGAAACGACCCAACTGGCAACAATGGAAACGACTTTGCCCCATTCGATGGCATGGATACCGCCTACCACCATGCCGAAGCCGATTACCGAACCGACTATGGAATGGGTGGTGGATACCGGCCAGCCGAAATAGGTGGCTAACTGCAGCCAGAGCGCAGCCGCCAGTAAGGCCCCGATCATACCATACACCAGATCCATAGGATGTCCCTGAAACACCATGGGACTGATAATTCCCTTGCGGATAGTTTCGGATACATGAGAACCGACAAAAAAGGCACCGGAAAATTCGAGAATAGAAGCTAAAATAACAGCACGTTTAATGGTTAAAGCACCGGAACCAACCGAGGTGCCCATCGCATTGGCTACATCATTGGCACCGATACTCCAGGCCATATAAAAACCGAATCCAATAGCAAGAATAAATAAAATTGTTGTAGTATCCACTTAGTGACTCCAGTTGCTGAGGTGAGTGGGTCGTTTTTCTATTTTAATTCAAGTAGCATACGAACCCGATTAGCTAATTTTTCCGCAGTGTTACTAAGAGAAGCCATGGTCTTGAAGATACTGGTCCATAAGTAAAAGCTGCTTACGGAAATTTCTCTGTCATGGGCGAATAATTTTTTTAATAGATCAACTTGCAGCATATCGGTTTCATGCTCCAGAAAAGCAACCTGATCCACAAGCTGGACGACCAGTTCCGCCTCTTTACCGCCGAAAGAGGTTTCCAGAAGTTCGTTAAATTGTAAAAGAACCTTATGAGCCTGATGGACCGTTTCGATGTTCTTATCAAAGAAGGCCTTTAAGGCCTCCTGCAATTCGTCAATAGGCTCCAGTTTTTTCAACGACATTAAAAGCGCGACATCTTCTGCCTTGTCGGCAATCGTATCCTGAAGAGAGAGAATATCCAGTAAATCGGCCCGATTAATGGCCAAAAACATACTTTTCGGCAGATTGTTACGGATCTCATTTTTAGTCAAATCCGCTTTATGTTCCAATTCGGAAATCTCCCTGGCAAGGCTATTGATCCGCTCGTAATCTTGTTGGGTATAAGCAGCAAACATTTCTTCCAATTTAGAGACGCATTCCACTACATTTTCCATGTGATTTTGTAAAGGTGCAAAAGGAGAGCCGCTGAATAAACTGGCTATGGTACGCATGGGTATTCCTCATTTATATGATTATATCATAGATTTCGAAATTTTAATTTAAGGCTAAAACAACTTTTTTGCAAAATGCTTTGTACAAAATAGAGGTCGTTCGTATATTCCACTTCAAAGTAAATAAAAGAGTCGGAACATCATGAAGATTAAAGAAACCATTTTTCAAAAAGTGGCCGTGTTGAGTCTGCGCGGAAAATTAATGGGACCGCCGGCTACAACAAAACTATATGATGATATCGTAAATTTAATAGAGAACGGCGTGACGAGGATTGTGCTGGACTTTAAGCATCTGAACTGGATTAATAGTCTCGGCATGGGATCCATCGTAAAAAGTTATTCAGTCGTTCAGAAAGCCAATGGTCACATACACTTAGTCGGTTTAGGCGAAAAAGTACGCAGCGTTTTTGTCATGTCTCAATTGACAAAAGTATTTACCATCCACGATTCGGTGGAAGACGCCGTTGAAGAACTGAATAAGCTTTGATCCTTAATAGGGCTTAAAATCTTTCATGAGATAATTTTGAACGTAATCGGTGATCGCCTCTTCCAGGGAATAAAAGGGATTTTTATATCCGGCGGCATGTAATCTGTCTATTTTGGCTGCGGTGAAATACTGATAGCGCTCCCGCAATTCTTCCGGCATGGGAATGTATTCAATATTCGGCTCACGATTCATAGCCCGGAAAGTAGCCACCGTCAAGTCCTTAAAACTGCGGGCCTTACCCGTTCCCACATTAAATAATCCGTTTACCTGTTCGTTCATTAATAAATAATAGATAAGGGGTGTTACATCCTTACTATATATAAAGTCACGAAGCTGCATGCCGTCTTTATAATCGGGACGATGCGATTTAAAAAGGCGTACCTTGCCTGTCTCCCGGATTTGGTTAAAAGCTTTAAAAACAACCGAGGCCATATCTCCTTTAAAATATTCGTTGGGGCCGAATACATTAAAGAATTTTAATCCGACTATTTTATCGAACCAGCCTTCACGTCGGGCTTTTAAATCAAAGACCTGCTTGGAATAACCATACATATTCAATGGGCGCAACAGGTGAATGGAATCCAGATCATCATCATATCCGTGTTCACCCAGACCGTAGGTGGCTGCCGAGCTGGCATAAATAAATCTTTTACCGTGAGCAAGCGCCCATCGGGCAAGACGCAAAGTGTAGCGGTAGTTATTTTCCATTAAGTAGTAGGCATCCGTTTCCGTGGTGGCGCTGCAAGCTCCCATATGGATGACCGCATCCACCGCACTCTCGTTTTGATCCAGAAAACTCCAGAGCTGTTCGCGGTCTAAGTAATCGATAAAGGAAAGATGGCGCAAATTTTTCCACTTGTCATTACTGCGTAAAATATCGACGGCGATAATGTCCCCATTGCCCTGTTGATTTAAATGAGATACAATACTGCTGCCAATAAATCCTGCGGCACCGGTCACGATAATCAAAAGATCCTCACTTTCTCTGCTGGAATGGCAAAAAATTAAACGGCGGCACTGCGCAGTTTATTTTTCAGCTTCTTTATTGCCTTGCGGACACGTACCAGTTCATCATGATTCTTTGCCTGAAGGTGTTCATCGCGTTCTTTCTTAAGTTTCTTTATTTCCGCTTTGATTTTGGATTTGTCCACTCCTATTACTTTATGGTGAATATGCATATCGATATTCAGGGTCTTACAGATGGCCTCCAAGAGATGTTCTTTATTCATCTGGGTATATCCCTGAACATGGTCTTTGGCAATTTCACGCAGTTCAGACACATTTTTCTTTTTTAAATCGGCATAGGTGTATTCCATTTCGTATTCCTCCATTCTATTTTTAAATGTATGTTTTTACCTAAAGAAACAAATGGTTTAGACGCCGTTCCGGACGCTGTTTCCAATTATATTTGTGATATGCATAACCGGCGATCAAGGGGAAGGCGATGGTCGCTTCGGCAAAAACCATCTGTTCATAGGTGGTTTCTACCTTGCCCCAGGAGGATGCTTCTTTTAAGGTTGAACCGGACAAAGCGCCATCGCGTTCATCGGCAACCGTAATCTGGACGGCATATTTGTGCATGGGCGCTTCCTGATCCAGAATTTCGGAGGCAACCACAATATCCTGTACGAAATTTTTAGGAACGCCGCCGCCAACCATAAAGATACCCGATTCCTTGTGGGCTATTTTAATTTTGGTCAATTCCAGAAAGTCTGCGGCCGAGTCGATAGTAACCTTTGGCCCTTTGCTATGATACTGATGGTAAATCAGCCCGAAACCGGCGGAGGAGTCGGAAAAGGCGGGACAGAATATGGGAACGTCTTTTTTGTAACACCGGTAGATAATCGAGTCCTCCCGGCTGAGCGCGTATTGAGAATTCTCCTCTAAATACCGGCCCATTTCCTTAATGAATTCACGGGAAGAATAGGGACGCGGTTCCAGATGATCGCAGATGCCGGCAACGGTATGATCGCAGATACGTAGTTCTTCTTCATCAATAAAGGTGTCATAAATACGGTCAATCATCAATGTCCTTAACTGATTATCATCCGCAAAGGGTGTACCCTGATAGTGGTGGAAGCCCAATGCTTCGAAAAAATCCTGATCGACCATGTTGGCGCCCGTGGAAACAAGGACATCCACCATATTGTTTTCAATCAGCGTTGTGATCACTTTTTTTAAACCGGCACTGATCAGTGAACCGGACAAAGTAAGGAAAATAACGACCTCATGGTCTTGCTGCATCCTGTTAAAAATTTGAGCCGCCCGGTTTAAATTACGGGCCTGAAAAGCCATTTTGCCCATTGCATCGACCAGAGCTACAACATTGGTTTTGGTAATGTCAATAGGTTCGACGGTTTGCCGAAGGAAATCCTTTTTATCCAAACGCACCTCTTTAATTGTCTTTTTCCCTTTAAATCCTCTCCGCTATGAGATCTGCCTCACCGGCCTGTTTCGTCCTTATAAAAAGCGCCGACTAAACAGCCCGATTTATCCGCAGCGCATATTTTGTACATAAGACCCTGGCATTATTCATTAAGCGTCAAATTTAGGAAATCGAAGTCTGTATAGCAAGCATCAACAGGTGTTTAATCCGATTGGTATTGCTTCTTTCGGGACAATTAAGGAGAGAGATATTGAAAGTAGCTGAAAATGCGCGAAGATTTTACTTGACAAAATGCCTCTGATCGAATATATTTGCCTGCGTTTTATATATGATATTGTGCGCCTGTAGCTCAATTGGATAGAGCGTTGGATTCCGGTTCCAAAGGTTGGGGGTTCGATTCCCTCCAGGCGTACTTTTGGTAGATAAATGAGTAGGGTGGGATTAAGAAGTTGTACAAAATTTTGTGTGTTCGTAAACGATAAAAATCAGAAATGAAATCCAATTTCTTAATTCTGGATACACACCTTAGGCATTTCCTTCTTCTTATTAACCACTTCTCGAAGACGGTTTTGTTAACATGAAGACCACATGAGGGTTCTATGGCAGAAAAAGTGACTCCGCGTTCTGAAGATTATTCCCGTTGGTATACGGATATCATATTGCAGGCCAAATTGGCAGATTATTCACCGGTCAAAGGAGCCATGGTCATCCGGCCCAACGGTTATGCGATCTGGGAATTAATACAGAGTAATTTGGATAAGATGTTCAAAGAAACAGGTCATGTGAACGCTTATTTCCCTTTACTCATTCCGGAGAGCTTCATGAATAAGGAAGCGGAGCATGTGGAAGGCTTCTCTCCGGAGTGTGCCGTGGTCACCATCGGTGGCGGGCAGGAACTGGAAGAAAAGCTCTATATCCGACCCACTTCCGAAACCATCATCTGGAGTATGTATAAGAAATGGATCATGAGTTATCGGGATCTACCTCTGCTCATTAATCAATGGGCTAATGTGATCCGCTGGGAGCTGCGCACCCGTCTTTTTTTACGTACTTCGGAATTTCTCTGGCAGGAAGGCCATACGGCTCATGCTACTTTCGAAGAAGCGGAAGAAGAGACCGTAAAAATTTTGAAGGTGTATCAGCGATTTGCCGAGGATTTCCTGGCCATTCCCGTAATTCCCGGTAAAAAATCCGATTCGGAAAAATTTGCGGGAGCTTTGCATACCTATTCCATCGAAGCTATGATGCAGGATCGGAAAGCCTTGCAGGCCGGTACCTCCCATAATCTGGGACAGAATTTTGCCAAAGCCTTTGATGTCCAGTTCCAGGATCAGAATGGAAAACTGCAATATGTTTGGGCCACTTCGTGGGGAGTGAGCACCCGTTTAATCGGAGCCTTAATCATGGCGCATAGTGACGATCGCGGTTTAGTACTGCCACCTAAAATGGCCCATCGGCCGGTTGTCATTATTCCCATCTGGCGTGGGGATGAAAAGAAAGCAGTCATGGATTTTGCCGATGGTGTTTTTCAGGAACTGAAAGCACATTATCCTGTTATTTTTGATGACCGCGAACAATATAAACCGGGCTACAAATTTTCCGAATGGGAACTACAGGGAATTCCCATTCGTCTGGAGATTGGCCCCAGAGACGTGGCTAAGAACTCTTTGGTCCTCGTTCGTCGCGATACAATGCAGAAACAGTTTGTGGAAAGAAAAGGAATTTTATATACGGTCACCGAAACCCTGGATAGGATGCAAGAAGAAATGTTGCAGAAAGCCAAAGAATTTCGTGAGGCAAATTCTTTTCGTATAGACGATTACGCGGCCTTTAAAAAACAAATTGAAGGGGAAGGCGGGTTTGTTTACAGCCACTGGTGTGGCGATGCGCAGTGTGAGGCCAGGATAAAAGAGGATACCAAGGCCACTATCCGCAATATTCCTTTTGATCAGGAAAAGGAAGAAGGCCAGTGCATTGTTTGCGGCAAGAAATCAACCGGACGGGTCATTTTTGCCAAAGCCTATTAAGGCCGAAACTTTTTAAGTTGGATGTCGTTAGGTTGAAAAACAATTAACCGAGAGATTTTATGTACGATCGTTCGTTTCGAATAGGGCCGGCAGGAGCATTGCCTCCGGCGATTAAAAATTTAATTTTGGCTAATGTGATTATCTGGTTTATGGAGGTGGTTAATCGTGGTCTGGGAAATTTTCTGATTGTTAATTTTGCCCTTTCCCCGGCAGATGTTATTTACCACTTTAAAATATGGCAGTTAGTCAGCTATATGTTTTTGCATGATCCCTCGGGAATTATGCATATACTGTTTAATATGATTTTTCTCTGGATGTTTGGTGTTGAATTGGAAAGAGAGTGGGGCACCAGAGAATTCTTAAAGTTTTATTTTATCACGGGAATCGGAGCCGGGATATTTAATCTGATCCTTTCGCCGGCAACCACAATCGGAGCTTCCGGAGCGATTTATGGTGTGATGTTAGCTTATGCGCTGCGCTGGCCGAATCGGATGATATACATCTATTTTTTATTTCCGGTAAAAATAAAATATTTTGTCGGATTTCTGGCCCTTTTGCAATTCTTTTCCACTTTTGGTCCTTATAGCGACGGAATCGCCCACGCAGCCCATTTGGGAGGCATTGTTGTTGGATATGTATATTTAAAGTACTGGCACCTCTTTTATAAACTGAAAACGCAACTGGGTGGACAATTCAAAAACAAGACCTCTGCTTCTAAAATGAAATATTCTAAAGGTAGGTCGGATAAAACCGAGTATTACCGCAAAGTTATCGATGACTTGCTGGATAAAATAAACCGTATCGGCTATCTGAATCTTACCGAAGAAGAGAAGAAACTCTTAGACGAAGGGAGTCGCTATTTACGCGAACATGAAAAACAAAATAATAATAATTGATAACCGGGTTTTTCGAAGGAGGTTGACTCGATGAGTTACTTTGAAAACCTTACATGTGGTTGTGAGGACTGTCATTTTAATCATGACAATTTGTGCTATCGTGAAGCGATCACACTCGATCTGAACGGGACCTGTGAAAATATGGTATCCTGTGAGGATTATGACTGCCAGGATTGTGAATTCTTCGATTTCTGTAAAAAGGATAAGAAGTATAATTCGACGGCATTCACCAATAACGAGGATTATTATAACGAAGATGAGTACTGATGTAGGTTTTCATTCGGAATGAAAAAAGCCCGCTGTTACAGCGGGCTTTTTTTGACTATACTTTTAAAAGGGATTGCATAAAGAGAAAAAAATCAGGTTAGCGGATACTGATAAATGCGATAGGTCTTGTAGCACTTGGAACCGATCGATTCGATGGCCTGATTCATGGGATGGTTATCTTCCAGAATCCAGGACATTTCCCCTCCGTAATAACCCCGTTTTTTAGCTGTACGAATGGTCTCTATATAAAAGATGGAACCGAGACCTAAAAACTGATATTCCCTTTTGACCCCAAGGACCAGAACACGAACCGTCTTAATTTTTTTTAAGCCTAAGAGCAGTTTGAAAATACCGAGCGGGAAAAGCCGGCCGCTGGGATTTTTTTGAAAAATTTCATTGACATTCGGAATCGTTAAACTGAAGGCGATCGGCTGACCGGATTTTTCGGCTACAAAAAGTAAATTTTCGTCGGCAACCGGTTTTAAATCTTTGGCAAGCTTATCGAACTCCGGGTCGGTAAGGGGTACAAAACCCCAGTTTTTGCTCCAGGCATTGTTGTAGATATCTTTCATTACCGCAATCTCATCCTTGAGATTTTTCAGGTTAATATGACGTAATTTGATATCATATTTTTTTAATATTTTTCCGGAAACGCGTAACATTTTTTCGGAGATACTTTTTTCGGCGCCTTCGGTAGTGGCAAACCAGGCGTAAAGGTCTTTGGCCTTGGTGTGCCCATAAGTTTCGATCAGCCGGGGATAATAGTCCGGATTGTGGGTCATCATAATAAAAGGCGGCGTATCGAAGCCATCGATCAAAGTGCCCACTTCATCATTGGTAGAAGGATTTTCCGGGCCGAGCATCCTGTCTTTACCCTTTTCTTTTAACCAGTTGGCGGCTGCATCAAACAATGCATTGGCCACATCCTGATCATTAATACTTTCGAAAAATCCCCAGAAGCCTTCATTGTTCCCATGGAATTGATTATAATTGTCATTGGTGATAGCGGCGATCCGCCCGCAAAGATTTTCCTCTTTATAGGCTAAGAAAAGATGGATATCGGCATGCTGAAAAAAAGGATTTTTTTGGGTGTCGAGAATTTCTTTGCGTTCCATCCTTAAGGGGCCGACCCAATTCGGCGTGTTTTTGTTTAAATCCCATTCCAGATCAATAAACTGCTTTTTCTGCCGTTTCGTTTCTACCGGCACAATGCGCACAGCCATGAGAAGCTCCTCTGTTAAATAATACCCAAATCTTTACCGACCTTGCCACAAATATCCAGGATTTTATCCAGATCTTCATCGGAATGCGTGGACATAAAACTGGTCCGGATCAAAGCCTGTTCCGGGGGAACAGCCGGAGGAATGACGGCGTTAGCAAAGATACCGGCATCGAACAGACGTCTCCAAAAGAGAAAAGTCTTTTCATCATTCCGAATGTACAGCGGGATAATAGGCGTATCTTTGCTGACGCCGATATCAAAACCGAGATTTTTAAATTCCCGACGCATTTTTTCGGAAATACGACGTAAACGCTCCATATGCTCCGGTTCTTTACGAATAATTTCCAGCGTCTTTAACACGGCCGCCGTGGCAGCCGGCGTCGGCGAAGCGCTAAAAATTAAGGGGCCCGCAAAATGTTTGACAAAGTTAATCACCTCTTCGGAAGCCGCGATAAAACCGCCTAAAGAGGCCAGCGATTTGCTAAAGGTGCTCATAACTACATCGACATCTTTTTCGTAACCCAAATATTCACAAGCGCCGCGGCCATGTTCACCCAACACTCCCAGACCGTGGGCTTCATCGATATAAAGCCGGGCATTATATTTTTTTGAGATACGGATCAGCTCTTTCAGATTTACAATATCGCCTTCCATACTGAATACACCGTCGCTGACAATGAGTTTCCCCCTGTCCGGTTCCAGAGAAGCCAGGAGCTGATCGAGCTTTTTGATGTTTTTATGGGGAAAACGTTTTACCGTCGCACCCAAAGCAGCCCAGGTTCCGGCGTAGATAGAAGCATGATCGGATTTATCCAGAATGATATAATCATCTCTGCCGGCCAGAGTAGAAATCGCACCCACATTGCTCATGTATCCGGTGCTGAAGATCAAGGCCGCTTCCCGATTCATAAAACGGGCCAGTTCATGCTCCAGTTTAATATGCAGGTCCAATGTGCCGTTCAGAAAGCGGGACCCGGAGCAACTGGTACCGTATTTACGGGTAGCCTCAATGGCGGCTTCCACCACACGGGGATCGTGGGTTAATCCTAAATAATTATTGGAACCGATCATTATGGTTTGATGGCCGTCCATTTCAACATGCGGTCCGTCATTGCCGGAAAGAGGCTTAAAATAGGGATAGATACCGGCTTCCATGGTTTCTTTGGCACGGGTAAAATTTTTACATTTGTCGAATACGTCCAAAACGCCTCCAGAGGAAAGGTCTGAAAAATGTTAGATTGTTGTTAGGTCTTCGAAAATCATAAATTTAAATATATTAAAAGTTTGCGATATTTGCTAAACTTTTTTAAAATCAGACATTCGGTTTTATGACGTACTTTATTGTAAAATGAGGAATTGAATCCAGGATGAATATACTCATCACCGGCGCAACCGGATTTGTCGGTAGTTTTCTTGCGGAAAAATTACTTGAAAAGGGACACAGAGTACGCACTTTGGTACGTACTACCAGTAATCTGCACTGGATAGCCGACCTGAATGTGGAGTGCTTTTACGGGAGCCTGAGCGATAAAGATTCACTGAGCCATGCGATTAAGGATATGGATTATATCTATCATTTGGCGGGTGTGACCAAAGCCCGGAATACGGATGATTATTACCGGGTAAATTATGAAGGTACTAAAAATCTGATCGATGTGATTCGGGCCGGTAAGGTATCCTTAAATCGTCTTCTGGTAACCAGCTCCCAGGCCGCCGTCGGTCCCAGTCCCGGGTTATATGCGATTGATGAAAAATCGGAACCCCATCCGTTAACCGATTACGGAAGAAGCAAGCTGAAAGCGGAACAATATGCTCTGGCACATAAAAAAGAAATTCCCATAACCGTCGTTCGTCCCCCTGCCGTCTATGGCCCGCGGGATACGGATGTTCTGCAACTTTTTAAGACGTTTAAAAAGGGCCTCATTCCTAAGTTAGGTGGAACGGATCGTTATTTGAGTCTTATTCATGTCTATGATCTGGTCGATGGTATGATCCTGGCCGCCGAACGAAAAAAATCGCTGGGCAGAACCTATTTTCTGGCGAATCCTCAACCCTATTCCATAGACCGTCTGGCAGAACTTACCTTACAATATTTCGGCAAACGGGGATTTCGTATTAATATTCCTGTATTTGCTATGGAAGGAATCGCCTCGCTTTCCGAGGGTATCAGTAAATTGACCGGTAAGCCTTCCATCCTCAATTCCCAGAAAGTTCTGGAAATGAAACCGGAATTTTGGATATGCAGCCCGCAAAGAGCCATGCTTGATTTCAATTTTAAAACCAGGATTTCCTTAGAAGAAGGTATCGTTCTGACGTTGAAATGGTATGAAGAGCAGGGCTGGCTATAATACTATCCGGTAACTATTTGACGGAATGCACGTAGAGGAAGATATGAATCGCCTGCCTGTAAAAAAAGAAAAGAAGCCTCTATGGGAAGACATTCTCTCCTTTAGTCGCAATAAGTACCTTATTGCCATTGTTTTAATCCTGGTAGCTTTGCTGGGGCTGGTTGTCCCCATTATTCCGGGTTTACTGCTCTTCCTGTTGGCTTTGGCTCTGTTACGTAAAGGCTGGATGCCCCGTTTACGCAAGAGATGGCGTCTCTGGAAAATTCGTTAAAAGAACATCCGATGGTTTAATTTTAGTACTTCTCCAACTCGGCATTGACCATATTCAGCATAATGGCTTTTTCCCGCATGGGCATAAATGCGCTCTTAAATCCGGCGACAATGACATTCTTCAAATCATTCATATTCCAATCTGCGTATTTTGCGGCCAGGTGCAATTCTTTGGTCACCGTTGTGTCGGAGATGAGCCGGTTATCGGTATTAATGGTTACCCGTAAGCCGTAGTCATAATAAAATTTTAAAGGATGGGCTTCGTAAGAAGTGGCGGCTTTGGTCTGTATGTTGCTGGTCAGACAAATCTCTAAAGGGATGCGGTGATCGTTTACATAGTTCAGTAAATCTCCGTCCTCTTTCAAACGGGTTCCGTGGCCGATACGGTGAGCACCGCAGTAATGGATCGCCTGATGAATGCTTTCCGGTCCATAGGCTTCACCGGCATGGGCTGTACAATTAATATTATTATTCAGAATCAGGTAGAAAGCTTCGCGATGATGTTTGGCAGGATAATTCTCCTCCGCACCGGCCAGATCAAAAGCGACTACACCCTGATTTTTGTATGCCGTAGCCAGCTCGGCCAGGATTAAGGAGGTCTCCGGATTGATGTTACGCATTCCGCAAATAATGACTCCTGTTTTGATATGGTATTTTTTTTCGGCATCCTTCAGGCCGGCCAGAACCGCATCGACGATTTCGGTGAGGCGCATACCTTTTTTGGTGTGCAATACGGGAGAGTAACGCACTTCAAGATACCAGACATTCTCTTTGGCCGCATCCTCGGCCAGCTCGAAGGCCGTACGATAGAGTGCTTCCGCTTCCTGCATGACGGAAAGGGTGATATCAAAAGGCCGTAAATATTCAACCAGGCTTTTACATTTCAGTCCGGGAACCAGTAATTTTTTTAGAGCCTTGCGATCGGTCGTAGGAAGTTCTACCTTTTGCTTTTTGGCCAGGTCCAGAACCGTATCGATCCGCAGACTGCCGTCCAGATGACAATGCAGATCCGTTTTAGGCATTTGCTTAATGAGTTTTGGGTCTATATACATAAATATTTCCTTATCTATCCTTAATGCATGTAATATTCGAAATTTAAAAAGGGGGTCATGGCCGAAATGACAGCCATCTCAAAAGCAGCCGTACGGGAAATCAGATTACGGGTTAAGATACCGAAAGCCCCGTCGTTAGACCGTACATCCGATAAACCGCTCAGTTCATCAATAACTTCCGCCAGTTCCCTGTTTTGATCGTAGAGTGCTTTTTCAATTGTAACGGGCAGAGGGATTGCCGCCGAACAGCCGTAAAATCCTTTTTGTCCGTCATAAGCATACACCCAATTTTGCAACAAGCTCTGTTGGCCCCGATCCAAACGAAAAACACCGCCTTCCATACCTAAAGCAATTCCCCGTTTACTCTGTTGATTAAAAACAAAAAGAGCTCTTTCGAGAGCTCCTTGTTGTATCTCAGCCAGGGTTAACGGCATGTCGGGCACAGTTGTGTTCGTGGAAAAGGTACTGAAAATCGGGTCTTCGTCAAAAGCCTGCGGAAATTTTTGTTGCAACTGTTGAAAAGCCAGTCGACAGGCGGCAACTTTTGTCCTGTTCTGTGAACCGATACCAATAAACATTAATGACCACCGCTGGTATCCTGAGGTGTACTTTGCATTTCGGGCGGCAGAATCTGTGATGTGTCCGCCGGTACGTTCTGCGGTTGTACAACGGGTTGTTCCGGCGGAGTTTGCTCTATTGCCGGAACTGCCGTACCCAGGGTTTGACGGTAGCTCTCCAGAGAAGCCTCGTCCATAGCCAGCTCCGAAGTGTCCTGCGGATTTTGCAATTTCACCTGAGCCAGAAGAGCGAAAGGGCTATTGGGATAACCACGGACCACAAAGTTATATTGAGCAATGGCCTCATTCATCCTATTCAGCTTGGCATTGACCAGACCGCGTCTGTAAATCGCTTCCGCTTTGGAAAGGGTATCGGTGCTCTCCTTATATTCAATAGCTTTTTTGTAATAGGAAAGAGCAGTTTCGTAATCCGTTGTATCGGAAGTGATCGTATTGGGGTTAAAACGGGCGGCCTGTTCATAAAATTTCCCGATCTGTACATAGATTTGAGGCACACGGTCCGGAATTATATTCTCTTTCAAAAGCTGCAGGATGGCTTTCATCTGTTCTTCATAGTCTTCCAGGGCACCGTAACAGGCAGCGATCTTTAATTGGGAATCAATATGCAGATCGGATGTGGGATGTTCCAATATCAATGATTTGAAAGTATGCAGGGCTTCCTTGTAATGTCCCTGATTGAATTGGGTAGAACCCAGGGCAAACATATCCGTATCGGACATCAGATTTCCATTTTTGGCGTTCTTATTGGAACTGCAACTTAAAAACAGTGCCAAAGAGACTAACAGTATACTCAGACGATACAAAGATTTCATATCGGACTCCTGTATCAATTAAGTGAACGATCAATTTTTTTCAAAGCTACAGGTACTTCTTTAAGCAGGGAAGCAAGATCGATGGTTTGGAGACGACGTCCTTTTAAAAGCCATTTACCATCGACCATCACATATTCCACATCCGCTGCCTGGCTGGAAAAAATCAGTTTATTATATATATTGTCGTAAGGAATTGAATGAACTTGATTCATTTTTATTAATGTAAGATCGGCTCGTTTTCCGGCCTCGATACTACCGATCAAATGTTCCAGACCCAGGGTGCGGGCGCCGTTAATGGTTGCCATCTTTAACACGTCCTTTGCAGGCATGGCCAGAGCTCCGTATTTAGGTTTTTGAATGAGAGCTGCAAGGCGCATCTCCTGGAAAATATTCATATTATTATTACAAGGTGCCCCGTCTGCACCGATGGAAACCGTGATTCCTTCATCCAGATAATCCGGGATAGGTGCGATTCCGGAACCGAGTTTTAAATTTGCCGAAGGACAATGCAATACTTTGATTTCGTGTTCCTTCAACAATTGCCTGTCTTCTTCATCGGTCCAGATGCAATGGGCCAGACATACGTTTCGACCGGTAATCCCTAATTTTTCAAATAAGCGGATATTGCTTACTCCGAACCGTTCCCGGATGAGGCCCACTTCATGGATATTCTCCGCCGCATGGGTATGGAATAACACATGATAAGTCTGTGTTAACCTGAAAGTCTCCTTCAAAAGATCGTCTGTACACGATAGCGCGAAACGGGGAGCAAATGCATATTTCAGCCGCTCATGATCAAAGTTATGCCATTTTTTTAGCAAGCGCAAACTTTCGTTTATGCTTTCCGAAGTATTCTCCCGAAGACCTTCCGGACGTCGGCCCAAATCCATCATTGCCTTTCCGGCTACAGCGCGCAAACCGCTCTTAGCCAGCTCTTCGAAGATGGTATCTTCATGAAGTACCGTTCCCATGTCCATTATAGTGGTGGTACCGGATAGTAGAAGCTCGGCTATACCCAGGCGGGCACTGACCGCAATCGTTTCTACCGTATGGTTGCCTTCATAAGGCCAGATCTTTTTTTGCAGCCAATCCATCAGGGACAGATCTTCGGCTAAATTGCGAAACAGGGTCTGGCAAAGATGGACATGGGTTTGAATCAAACCGGGTACGATCAGGTAAGGTTCGGCGTCGAACCAATCCCCATCCCGATCGTCAATACTTTTGCCGACCCGTATAATTTTACGATCTTTAATTAAAATATCACCGCGAAAGACCCGTTCGTCTCCATCCATGGTGATAATAAGTCCGTTTTTTATGAGGGTTTTTCCAAACATTGAAACCTTTAACTTTAATAAAATTAAAGAAATATAAATTATTGTCCATAATGAGGCAAATCATTTAACATTTTAGAGAATGAAAGTAAGAGGAATAAATTTTTTATGAAAGGTATCCAAACTGTATGGATGATAGACACATAAGCAATGTACATACAATAGGTTATGCCGTTGAATTTCCTGAAAAAACAACGCGCCCCTTTTTCTTTTTTGGCCCTATTGGGTTTCTTGTGGCTAAAGGCCGCATTCTCAAATCATCACGAAGTGATGGAATATGAATAGCCGCACCCGTCAGCCTCCGGGCAGGAGCTAAGCCTGTGGGCAAGATGCAACCGAATAGGATTACCGCAAAGCGGTAAAATAAACCAGGCCTTTCAATGTATACGGTCTCCTATTTGGATAGCATGCTCTGTGTTCCACATTCGACGCCTTCAGCGTCGCGCTCTATTTTTCCGCTTTACCACAGGCCAAGCCTGTGGCTACTCATATTCGTATCCTTCGGATACTATTGTTTTTAAATACAAGATAAACGAAACCATAAAAAATTGTTTCATTCCTTTTATCAGTCTTTATTAATATACGGCTTCACAAGAAACCCGGTAGAGCCTTTTTTAAAAGCGAGGGGGAATTTGTAGCTCACGCCTTCGGAATGATTGTGGGAAGGGATAAGCTATCACTGCAAATTCGTTTAAATTTACCAGTGTTTCAAAAAAACAGTAATTGTTCAAGGTAATAATATTTTTACTTGACTAAAGATCAACCTTTTTTTAGTTTGAAAATCTATGAAAAGATTGAAGATACTAAGTAATAAAACAGATCATGTTAACAATATGAAGGAGTTCCAAAATGAGTATTAAAGTAGCGATTAACGGTTTCGGTCGGATCGGAAGATTGATTTTTAAGGCGGCTCGTCATGATAAGGATGTGGAATTTGTAGCTATTAATGATTTAACGGACGCCAAAACCCTGGCTCATTTGTTAAAATACGATTCCGTTCATGGTCGTTATCCGGATGAAGTTCATTTTTCCGGCGACACGCTGGTTGCCGGCGATCGTAAGGTGAAAGTTTTCGAAGAACGGGATCCCAAAAATTTGCCCTGGAAGGAAATGGGCGTGGATATTGTGATCGAATCGACGGGTGTATTCCGTAAAAGAGCTCAGATCGCCATGCATTTGGAGGCCGGGGCCAGAAAAGTACTGTTAACCGTACCGGCTAAAGATGAAATAGACCGCACCATTGTACTGGGGGTTAATGACGATGATTTAAAACCGGAAGATCAAATCGTGTCGAACGCTTCCTGTACGACCAATTGTTTCGGCCCTCTGGTAAAAGTACTCAACGATACTTTTGGCATTAACCGAGGTCTGATGACTACCGTTCATGCCTACACCAATGACCAGCGTATTCTGGACCTGCCGCACAGTGATCTGCGCAGAGCCAGAGCAGCCGGTGTGAATCTGATTCCAACCACAACCGGTGCTGCCATAGCCATTGGCAAGGTGATTCCCGAGCTGAATGGCAAATTGAACGGCATGTCGATGCGTATTCCTATCTCCGATGGTGCCATTGTGGATTTTGTGGCGGATCTTAAAAAGGATGTCACTATGGATGAGGTGAATGCCGCCTTTAAAAAATATGCAGAAGGACCTATGAAGGGCATCCTCGAATACTGCGAGGACCCGATTGTATCGATCGATATTATCAATAACCCTCATTCCAGCATTTTCGACAGTCTGTCCACCTATGTGATCGACGGGAACATGGTCAAAGTTCTTTCCTGGTATGATAATGAATGGGGCTATTCGAACAGAGCTTTCGATTTATTGAAAAAAATGGCAACCCTTTAAAACAAGATTTGAGGCTGGGAGACCGGCCTCTTTTTGTATGAACCAATTTAGTAGAAGGTAGAAAAATGGCAAAATTGACCATCGATCAATTAGCACTTAAGGGAAAAAAAGTTTTGGTACGTTGTGATTTTAACGTTCCCTTAAACGATAGACAGGAGATTACCGACGATCGCCGCATAAAGGCTTCCTTGCCGACTATTCGGAAGATTCTAACCGATGGCGGTAGTGCCATCTTGTGCAGCCATTTGGGGCGGCCCAAAGGTGAGATAAAGGAAGCGCTGCGTTTAAAGCCGGTCGCCGAGCGTTTGAGGGCTCTGCTTGGCTGTCCGGTGACCATGGCTGCCGATTGTGTGGGTAAAGAAGTGGATGCTTTAAAGGCAGACCTTCGGCCCGGGCAGGTACTCTTACTGGAGAATCTGCGTTTCCATAAAGAAGAAACGGACAATGATCCGGAATTTGCCCGGCAGCTGGCCGCAGGCGCCGATGTTTATGTAAACGACGCTTTCGGTACGGCGCATCGTGCCCATGCTTCCACCGTGGGGGTCACCCGTTATTTTAAGCAAGCCGCCGCCGGTTATTTAATCGAGAAAGAATTGAAATATTTAGGTCAGGCGGTGGGTAATCCCGAACGGCCCTATGTGGCCATTTTGGGTGGCGCAAAGATTTCCGGAAAAATTGATGTCATCCGTAACTTATTCAGTAAAGTGGACTCCCTGATTATCGGCGGAGGTATGGCTTATACCTTTTTTAAAGCTCAGGGATATGAAATCGGTACTTCCTTGCTGGAGGCGGATAAAATTTCTTTAGCCGCTGAAATTCTGGATGAGGCCCGGGGAAAAGGGGTACGGCTCCTTCTGCCTGTGGATATTAAGATAGCCTCAGCCTTCGATAATGAAGCGCCAGCCAGGGTTGTGGATATACATTCCATACCGGCCGATTTTATGGGGCTGGATATCGGGCCGCAAACCATAGAAATTTTTAAGCAGGAAATCGCTAAAGCCAGAACGATTGTCTGGAACGGTCCGCTAGGTGTTTTCGAGATGAGTAATTTTGCAAAAGGGACCCGGGCTGTGGCCGAGGCGATTGCCGAAGCGACCCGGAAGGGTGCCACTAGTGTTATCGGAGGAGGAGATTCCGCGGCGGCAATCAGTCAATTTGGAATGGATGAGCGGTTTACACATGTTTCAACAGGCGGCGGCGCTTCGCTGGAATTTTTGGAGGGTAAAGAATTACCGGGCATTGCGGCTTTGAGCGAAGTTTGAAGGGAATGAACTTTCTTCTTAAAAATACGTTCAGTTCAGTAGAAAATGCAGGATTAAAATAAGTTAAATCGGAGTATATGATGAGTCGAAAAATAATCATTGCCGGAAATTGGAAAATGCATAAGACCAATTCCGAAGCGTTGCAATTGGCCAATCAGATTCGCATTAAAACCACGGATATAACCCGCACAGGGATGATTATTTGTCCTCCCTTCACGGCCCTGGCCCCTGTCTATGAAGTCATCAAAGATACGAACATCGGACTCGGTGCCCAGAATATGTACTGGGAGAAGGAAGGGGCTTTCACCGGTGAAATCAGTCCCGGCATGGTTAAAAGTACGGGGGCGAGTTATGTAATCATCGGCCACTCGGAACGCAGGCAATATTTTGGAGAAACCGATGATACGGTCAATAAAAAAATAAAGACCGCTCTTGAAAACGGCTTAAAGCCCATTGTCTGTGTGGGAGAATCCCTGCACGAACGCGAAGAGAACATAACCGATCGGGTGGTAAAACTTCAGGTGGAATTGGGATTGGTCGGATTATCGGCGGATCAGATGAAAAAAGTGATTATTGCCTATGAACCGATTTGGGCTATCGGAACGGGTAAAACCGCTTCGCCCGAACAGGCTCAGGAAGTACATCTTTTAATCCGTAATATTCTGAGCAAAATGTTCGGTTCGGGTGTTGCCGAGGAAATTACCCTTCAGTATGGCGGTAGCGTAAAACCGGGAAATGCAGAATCTCTTCTCAGTCAAAATGATATTGACGGAGCCCTGGTGGGCGGTGCCTGTCTGAAGGCAGATTCCTTTTCGGACATCATTCATATTGCCGAGGGATTGACTAAAGCGTAAAAAAATTTGATCGTCCCTGATTTTCTCTGTAAATTTGCCGACTCGAAATGATAGAGTAGGAGCTATGTGAAAATATGTATACATTTTTAGTTATTTTATTTATTCTGATTAGTTTTGTAATGGTTGTGGTTATTTTACTTCAGGCCGGAAAAGGTCAGGGGTTAGCCGGATCCATCGGCGGTGGAATGGGAGGCTCTTCCGTTTTCGGCGGAAGAGGTGCCGCGGATTTTCTAAGTAAAGCCACAAGTTGGATCGCTGCCGCCTATATTATTTTTGCCATTATAATCGGCATGATGTATAAATCCGAAGCCCAGCAGGCTCAGCAGAGCCTGATTCAAAAACGAGCCGAGAAAGAAGCGGCTCAACCGATGCCGAATATTCCCTTGGCACCGATCGGTCAGGGTAATCAGAAGCAACCGCAGACTCCTAAAAAATAAGAAATTGCTGGAGTGGTGGAATTTGGTAGACACGCTATCTTGAGGGGGTAGTGGGTGAGATACCCGTGCGGGTTCAAGTCCCGCCTCCAGCACCAATACAAATAAGGGTGTTACTTAGCTGCATACTCTTATTATTCCCGAAGACTTACCGTATTTTCTGCCCGATAGATTTAGTAACCTAACTCAAAAAACGAATCGGAAATTCATACAGGCTGAATAAATCAAAGCGGATTTCTTTAACCTTGTCCCGCTAATTCCCGGTCGATCCTCTTTTCCAAAGAAAGAGGGCTCCCTTTCGGTTAATGGAATGAAAATTATTTATTTTATTTTTAGGCGTATTTTGCCTAATTTAATTGAAACAAGGTTGATTCTGTCCAAAGAAGGGGTCACCTTTTCTTAAAAAGTGAAGGGGAAAGACATGCTCAGGGACGTATCGAGCAGTTCCTTGAGAAGCTTTACCCTTTCATTCGGAAACAATTTATGACGATGCTCGCTTATTTTAATCAGATCGATACCCGACTCTTTTTCTTTTTTAATGTACATCTGGCCAATCCCCTGTTTGACATCCTGATGCCCTTTATTACCGACAAATATACATGGCTGCCGGTCTGGATCGCGGCTATTGTTTTATTGTTATGGAAGGGTGGAAAAAAAGGAAAGGCGGTGCTGATCCTTGTTTTGTTGTCGGTTGTATTAACGGATGTTTCGGTCAATCGCTTGTTAAAACCGCTGATCCATCGGGTACGGCCTTGTAATGTCTTGCAAGGGCTTCATCTGTTAGTGCACCGAAGCGGGTCCTTCTCAATGCCCTCGTCTCATGCGGCTAATTTTTTTACCCTGGCTACGATCTTTTCTGCCTATTATAAACGATATCAATGGATATTCTGGTTGTCGGCTGCCCTGGTGGCTTATTCCAGAGTGGCCGTAGGTGTCCACTATCCGTTCGATATCCTGGTCGGAGCCCTGGTCGGATGGATAGACGCGCAAATCGTACTGTTGCTTCTAAGTCGTTCATCCCTTAAAAAATTTAATCCGCGGGGCTGATAAAATCCTTTTGCCCGCCTCCTTTCTGTCGGTAGTCGAACAGAAACCGATAAAATATCCTACTTGCCAGCACGCGGTTTTTTCGTGACGAATTCAATAGAAATCCAAAAAAATTTTATTTTTATTTTTATGATGCTTATATTCGCTCTCTTTTTCGGAGGGTATCCCGTGTATATGGAAACAAATCAGCAAGATTTTGCGCAGAAGATTCTTCAGTTTATTTTAAAAAATGATAATTATCTACTATCAGCACATATCAACGCGGATGGTGATGCCATCGCTTCCATGATTGCCGTACATCTTTTATTGAAAAAATTGGGCAAACATTCCATGATGGTTCTCCATGATCAGAAAAAAGACGGCCGTCTGGATTATCTCAAAGACTTCGACAAGATCGTTCATTTTGCGAATGACGGCATATCCAACTATACAATGGACGGAAATCCGGTCTGTAATGCTATTGTTCTGGATGTACCCGGCTATGATCGTCTCGGTGATGTGCAAAAAATACTGCCTGCCAAGAATCATGTTATTAAAATTGATCATCACCCCAGCGAAGATCAAATGGGTGATCTGGAATGGATTGACGAACATTCGTCTTCAACCGCAGCCATGGTCTATGAGATTGTGGAACGATCGGAGATTCCTGTCGACCGTTTTCTCGCTGAAGCCATCTTTACCGGTATTGTTTATGATACGGGGCGTTTTTCTTTCTCAAATACCCGGGCCAGGGATTTTGACATTGGAGCCAAAATGGTGGAAGCCGGTGTGGAACCTTCTAAAATAACCAACCGAATCTTCTTCGAGAACAGTTTTTCGTCCCTTAAAACCATTGGGAAGGGTCTGGCCTCCCTGGAGGAATATCTGAATGGTCAGGTAAATGTCATTTATTTAAATCTGAATGATTTTAAGGGAGCCAATCAGGGTGAAGTGGAAGAATTAGCCAATTACAGTGTGGCGGTCCGTAACGGAAAGGTCGGGCTGTTCATTCGGGAGGTTAAAAAGAATTATCATAAAGTAAGTTTACGTTCCAAAAGTGATGTGGATGTCAATCAGGTGGCCAAAGCCTTTGACGGCGGGGGCCATGCCCGGGCTGCCGGGTGTCGGATTTCCGGTAGTAAAGGGGAAGTCATTCATCTGCTGATACGCGAAATAAGTAAGCAGCTTTAGCCCGACCTGCTCCCCCTGGTACAGTATGGTGTACGGTTTGGTACACAATGGATATTCCTTTTAATATTTTCTAAAATCGAGCATACTTTAATTCATTGTTTTATATAAGGTTGCAAGGTATTCGAATTTCCTGGCATGATTTGTGTAAAAACAGGAAGCAGATGTGAGAGAAAATTCCGCGGGCCCGGAAAACTCTGCTAAATCATAGGTTACACAAATCAGGAGGATGTATCATGAGGTTTTTCAAATATTTTTTATTAGGTTTTGCGTTGATCTGGTTGGCTGCTTGTCAACAGAACACGACCAACACGACTCCACCTTCCGATCAAACAGCAGCGATTGAATCCATATTAGCGGATTCTACGGATTTATTTTACGACGCCCTGGATGACAGTGATGATAGCAATATCACCACGGAGGGCGCGAATTGGCTGGGCGGTTCTACCACTCTGGCCAAAACATCGAGGTTTAAGTTGCACTACGGACGGATTCGCACCAAACCTGTAGAACGAAGTATTCAGGTAACGCTGGACACGGATTCGACGGCAACCGCCTATGTGTATACAAAGTTCATCGGTAAGTTCGTTGTTTTTAAAGCAAGAATGGATTCCAATTCTTTTTCCTTTGACCGCTATGCAAAACCGCTCGAGCATGAAGTGGAGCGTATTGTACATTTGCGTAAGTTCCGTAATACGGATGTCCCCCGTAAGAACTGGAAAATTACGGATGTATCTTTAAAATACGGAGCCTCACCCAACCATACGGTTGAAATTGTTGAATTGGATATTATGCCGGCCGGATATGACACGGTGGCTATTACGGATCCCCTGGCCTATTTTGAAAGAGGATCCAATATGTTTAATTACAGCCGCTGGACCGATATCAGGCTTCGTGTAAAAGTACGTAACACTACGGCCAATCCGGTTATTTTTCCGGAAAATACGCAGGCGACGGAAATGGTCCGCCTGGTATACGGCCGGAATCACAGAGGGAATTTTGGCCGCAACTATTTTGAATGGAAAGGTCAGGATGGCCAGGGAAACAACATCTATGAAGGTAACTGGACCATTAAACAATTACCGGGAATTCATCATGCGGTTATTGACGTGGTTGATAACGGAACGATTTTAAATCCGGATGCAGAAACCTATCCCTATAATTCAACCACCTGGTCCACTCCTTATCGCGTCACGGTTTTCTAAAATAAAGCAGCAAGAGCAGGGTTCACCTTCGGGTGAACCCTTTTATCTTTTCATTTGAGGAAAAGTTTAAAATTGTGTATAATTTAAACGGATACAATGAAACAGCATTACAATGAAAAAAATAGTTTACATAAGCTTTTTACTGATATTTCTGGTCACGCTCTCCTTTTCCCAGCAAAACAATAACTGGGCCGGTCCGGTTCAGAAACTGAGAGCGCGTTTACAGTATTACCAAAAGCTTGCTGAACAATATCATGCTCCAAAAATAATTGCTGCCGTCAAAAAGGCCGAGGCGGATCTGGATCAGGCGATTGCCCTCTTTCAGCGTTTTCGTTTCCACGAAGCCTGGTTATATTTTAAAAAAGCCAGGAAAACGGCCGATTTTTTGGAGCGACAACTCTATTTTAAACCCACCTTACAGGGATATACCCAGGTAGAAAAACAGATTCATCAGGCAGAGCGCCTGGTTCAATCTTCCCATAGTCCCGAAGCGCGTTATATGATCAATAAATCCAGGGCTTTTTTCGAACAGGCTACACTGTCTTTTAAGCAATCCCGTTTTATCAGAGGGCAGGAATTTCAAAGAATCGCTCTTTATTTTGCCAATAAAGCCATAGATATTGTGAGAGGGAAAACGGTAGATTTACAAAATGGACAGGTGTTGAATCAGAAATTAATCGATATGCAGAAGCTCTATCGTGACATATCGACTTCGGTCAATGATAATAGCGATGCGCGTCAGCTTTTGAACAAGGCCAAAATCTTCATGGAAAATGCCCGCAAACAAATGGAACGGGGCAAAACAAAACAGGCCCTGATTCAACTACAGATCAGTGAGCGCCTTCTCTATCGTACCATTGATCTTAATCAAAAATCCGGCCGGGGACGTAAGGAGCAGTTAACCAATAACTTACGCTCTTTAAATAAATATATTCGCTCTTTAGAACCGGCTATAGCCGAGAATACAAACGGACGGCAATTATTGCGCAAGGCGCGACAATTTGCCAGGGCGGCTGAAAACAATATAAAGCAAAATCGTTTTGAGAAAGCATCAGCCCAGATAAGTCTGTCGCAACGTATGGCTACAAAGGCACTGCGTTTTATCTCCGGCCCCACAGGTGAAGAATCCGCTGATATCGAACAACGGATTGCCGAGGTTGAGAAGCTGTTGAAATTACAAGCTTCCCATTTCCCCCGGTTGGATGCTACTTTGCAGGATCAGGTTAAACGACTCATTTTTCAGGCAAGAAGAGCCCGGGAAAACGGACATCCGCGTTTGGCTTTAAGTTATCTTCGGTTTGGAGTTCGTTTAATCAACCGGCTTACCATCAACACAAAAGAAAAACAGTATAGCAGTCGGGATATAAAGCAACTCAACGATCGGTATCGGCATTTACAATTCGTGCTGCAAAAAATATCCGCCTCGAATGGTACTTCCCCTTACGTTCTGGCTTTTCAAAAGTTTATGAGCCATATTTTGAATACCATTCAGCAGAATCTGGATCAGGGAAATTACCGGATTGCCGAAGCTCTTATCGAAATTACTCAGAAAAAAGTAAACCAATTTTTAAAAAACGTGCCAAAGTAGAGTCCTGCCCTGTATGAAGTTGCGCTTTAATCTTTTTTTAGTTCTGATTTGGAGTGTTCTTACTCTTGAACCGGCCCTTCTTTTTGCCCAGGGTGGTCTGGAAGAGGATCAGTATACTCTTTTATTGGATGAAGTACATGCGCTTCATGCGGATTCCCAGACAGACAGCGCTTTATTGGATTCCGCCCGGAGCTATGCGCAGAAGGGTCAGATGATTATGGCCACTGTTTTCCTGGAACAAATCTTAGATACTCATTTAACTGTTGCAGATCAAAAAGTCACTTCTCTTCCGGATTATAAAAATGATTTTTCATTTACGATAAAGAGCGGTCTGGATTTTAATCGGCAGGAATTTGAGGTTGGATATATTCAGACCGACAGTGTCATTTTCGATGAACTGCAGAAGCCTTTTTTGGGGATAGAACTTGTAAAGGCCCTCTCCTATTCGCCGCAGAATACTTTCCAGTTTTTACTCAATAGCCGATATGATAAAGAGAATTTTATTGCCGAGGGGAAGATCATTCAGAGTCATAAGGGAAGCGCGCTGAATAGTATTTATGAAGCCGGACTCTCCTATGACCGGAACTATCTCTATCCCGAATTCACGGCTTTTGAGGGGTACGGCCGGCAAAGAATGAACTGGATGTGGTCGGGAAAGTATACTTTGCAGATTGATAATAACGTACGGTATAAAAAATATAAGCAGCCATCCCAGGATATCCCCAGTTTCATCCGTGACCGGTTCGCAGCCGGCCTGGGCTATGGCACTCTTCTCGCGAATTCATGGCAACTGGAATATACGATGGACCTGAATGAGAGTTTGCATTCCATAAACAATGATTATTTGGATCAGATGATGAATGTCAGCTGGAATAGCAGGACGGCGGGTCTAACCGCCTGGAGTGCCGAATTAGCCGCCGGATTCAACCGTTTTTCTTATGTAATCGGAGATTCCGTTTATAAGAACCGGGCTAAAGTTATTCAGGCCCAAATACATTCCAATACGCATATCTCTTCAAAATTATCATTGAAAATGGAATATAACGGGAGACTGAAAAGTTATATCAAGAAGAGTGAGCAAGATCCGGACTACTGGTTAAACCGGTTTACTTCCACCTTCCAGCGACAATGTTGTACCCATTTTGCCTTTGACGCCGGCTATCAATTTGAGATGAAGAATCATTTTACTTTTAAGGGTGCGGAAGAGGCTTATATTCTGGATCAAAATTATTTTGGCAACGGATTTTTATTAGGGATTGAATATAGTAATATTTATTCGTACCTTATATCGTTTAGCGCTGGTTATTCTTGGCGTCGCTATCCGGATGCAACAGGAGATAAAGCCTTCAGCCTATATTCGAACCGAAATATCCTAACTTTTAGTTTAATAGGTCAGATTCCGCTAACTAAGCGAACGGTTGTAAATATTTTTGCTTCGTACGACAATGATCAGGATCTGGACAGGGAAGAGAGTAATACTCGGAATTCATTTTTTTCCGCCGATTTAGAATACAGGTTTTAAGTTCTTTTAGGGATACTATTCATCCTTTTAAAGTCCCTTGAATATCCGGGGAACATTTAAAAGTCTGACTCGTAATAAAAAAAGAATCAGTATTATTTACTTTTTGATTTTGAGATCCTTTTCTTAATAAAGTCATCTTTTATGGCAGGACCTGTTCAAATAAGAAAAAGCTGAAAGAAGTCGCTTGACATGGGTGGCTTAAATTGTGTTTTTAGAAGGCTACATTTAATCAAATAGAACGGTTGTTGTTTCTTTGTAATTATGGTCTGGAGTTATCATGGAATTTTATAATTTATATCTTTTGTCAACCTATTTAAAAAAATGGTCCTTTCCGGATAATCGTATTTCTCTCAATTATTCCTTTAGCCTGGGAGATATCTACGAGCGGAACCATATCGATATGCGGCTTGGGTCTCCCACCAATATGGTCAATGAGTTGTTGAATCATATTTTCCATCGGGCGAAAGAGATTTTACAGGAGAAAGAGGAGCTCGAAGAAAGCGGGGAAGATTTAAGTTCCAATATTATTCTGGTTAATGAGTCCGAAGTGAAACGTAAAGTTTCCGTATTTTTAGCAAAGATTCTTAAGGAATTCAATCTTCTTAGAAGAACCCGCGGCAGGCAACGAATGATTTCAACGCGCAGTCTGGATTTCTATTATAATGATTTTGAATACGAACCTCTGGATGATGACATAAAATTCTTTGTTCATCTCAATCGGGGCAGTAATAAAATGAGTGGAGATTTGTGGACGAACGCAATCGACGATTTAAGGCTGGCTCTGGACTTTAAACCCGATGATATTCGTGCTAACCGATATATGGCTACCGCCTTAAGTAAATTGGGGCGATTCGGGGATGCCTTGCCCCACATCAAAGTGTATGCGGAAGCGGAAAATACACCGGATAGTTTGCAGGCTTTAGCGCGGGCTTATATTAATCTGGAAAATTTTGAGAAAGCCGAACAGGTCTATAAACAAATCGAAGAAAATTTTCCCGATAGTCTTCTGGCTTCTTTCGGAAAGGCTCTTATTGCTTACAAATTAGGGAAAGGGTACAAAACGATTCTGGATCGTATCTACAAACGGGACCCCGAATGGCTTCAGGAAAAATTAAAAACCGACTGGGAATATAAATTGCCCGGTTACGGGGATGATGAAGACGCCATGTGGAATGCCGCCACAGCGGCCCGCTATTTGGGATTGGAAAGACCTTTTGATCTGACCAAACGGGCCTTCAATGATGAGATTCCATCCTATTTCGATTCCGAAAAGGGTACGATTCGTTTTGTAAAAGCCGAACTGGACGCCTGGGTGGAACTGAATAATCGCTATAAACTGAGTGATGAAACCTTCGAAGTCCATGAGGATCGTTTAACCGATGCCGAAAAACGGAAGATGCAAAAAAAACGCAAACGGAAAAAGACGGCACCCGCAGTGGAAGCCGAACCTGCGATTTAGTTGCCCTGGTTTTTAAACCTATCCTTCTGCTGCCGGTCAGTCAGAAGGATTTTTTTTGCCTTAATTGTGAAACAGTCTGCCCTGTGTGAGCGTATTGACGGTTGTGTTGCAACGACTTGTCTGTTCGGAAATCCATTTTCCGAACGGGCAATCTAATGGTCGGACGATATAGTATGAACGTAAATTCTGGTTTATGGCTAAAAAACTACTATTGATCAATCCCTGGATATACGATTTTACCGCTTATGACCTGTGGAGTAAGCCTTTGGGATTGTTGTATATTGCTTCGTTTCTGCGTCGTTTTGATTACGATATCCGCTATATCGACTGTCTGGATAAACATGCTCCCGGAGAAGATGTGGGCATTAAAATAAAAAAATACGGAATCGGCAATTATCGTCGCCAGCGTATTGAAAAGCCGGCGCTTTTGCAACATATTCCGCGCCATTTTGCCCGCTATGGGATTTCGGAAGAATCTTTCATCCGGCAGCTAAAATCCCATCGCAAGGCCGATGCCGTTTTAGTAACTTCGATTATGACCTACTGGTACCCGGGAGTTCAACGCGTCGTGCAACTGGTGCGCCAATATCTGCCCGGGACTCCGGTAATCCTGGGAGGCATTTACGCGACTCTTATGCCGCAACATGCGCAACAATATATTCGGCCGGATTATATCATTACCGGTCCGGGAGAGATAAAGGTCCTGCAATTATTAGCGGAACTGTTCGGAGAAGAGATCGATCGAAGTAAACTGCCTGAGACGCTGGATGATTATCCCTATCCGGCTTTCGACCTGATCCATCATCCGGACTATCTGGTAATCATGACCAGCCGGGGCTGCCCTTACGATTGTTCTTTTTGTGCTCAGAAAAAAATATCCATGCCCTATTCCCGCCGCAAAGCGGAGCGGGTTGTGCAGGAAATAAGCGATCAGTATCAGCGCTATCATCTGCGTGATTTTGCTTTTTATGATGACGCGCTGTTCATTGCCAAAGAGAAGCATATCAAAGTAATCCTGCGGGAAATCATTAAACGAAAACTACCGCTTCGCTTTCATGCACCGAACGGATTATTCGCCCGCCATATCGATGCCGATCTTGCCCGGCTGATGTATGAGAGTCATTTTAAAACCATCCGTATTAGTTTTGAAACATCCAATGAATCACGGCGAAAAGACATGTATTCCAAAGTTTCCAATGCCGATATGACGCGGGCGGTTCAATTGCTGGTTGGAGCCGGATTTCGGGCCAAGGATCTGGAAGCGTATGTGCTAATGGGCTTGCCGGGCCAGGAATTGGCGGAGGTGATTGCCAGTATTCTGTTTGTCCATCATCTGGGGGTACGGGTTCGGTTGGCCTCTTTCTCTCCGATTCCGGGTACAAGAGAATTTGAAAAAGCGGTGAAGGCCGGTTTCATTCCTGCTGATATTGATCCGCTGTTAACCAATAAATCTATTTTTCCGCTCAGTAATTCACAGCAATCCTACGAAAGTTTTCGTAAACTCAGAATATTCGCTCAGGTGCTGAATGATGCCGTTCAGCGGGACCTGCGTCTTTTTAGTGATCCCTTAATCGGCAATGAAGTGAAACAAGTGGTCGGACAAATGTAATGAACGAATCCAAATATCCTGTAAAACGCGGTAAAGAGTATGTCTTAAAGATAGAAAAACTGGCCTTTGGCGGGGCCGGTGTGGCCAGAGTTGATCAGTATGTAGTCTTTGTAAAGGGCACTCTTCCGGAATCGGTGGTGCGCGTAAAAATCGGCAGGCGAAAAAAAAACTATGCCGAAGCCCGGTTGATCGAAGTCCTGGAACCTTCACCGCAAGAGCAAGAAGCTCCGTGCCCCTATTTTGGATGGTGCGGCGGTTGTACCTGGCAAAATTTAAGTTATCGGGACCAATTAAAACATAAACAGGCCATTGTCGAAGAATCCATTCATCATTTGGGTGGACTGTCCCATATAGACGTATTACCGGTCATCCCTTCGGAGCAGATATTCGCTTATCGTAATAAAATGGAATTTTCATTTTCCGACCGACGGTGGCTTCTTCCCGAGGAAATGGATTCCGATACCATAGACCGCAAGTTTGCCCTGGGTTTACATGTTCCCGGCACGTTCGATAAGATTCTGCACATCGATCGTTGTCTGCTTCAATCCGAAACAGCCAACGATATTCTTCAAACCGTATCCGCTTATTGTCGTCAGGAAGGTCTGGAACCCTATGGGATTCGTTCCCATCAGGGATTCTTGCGTTTCTTAGTAATCCGTCAAAGCGCGGATACCGGTCAGATAATGGTCAATATAGTTACCGGTTTTGAAGATACGAAGCGTCTGCTTCCGCTCGCTAAAAAATTAACCGAAACTTTTCCGCAAGTAACCAGTGTGGTCAATAATATCAATACACGTTTGGCACAGATTGCTACCGGGGAGAAAGAAGTGCTTCTGGCGGGTCAATCGTTTATTCAGGATCGAATCGGTCCCTTTGTGTTCAATATCTCTGCCAATTCATTTTTCCAAACCAATACCGCACAGGCGGAAAAGTTATACGATAAAGTAATGGAATTTGCCGCTCTCGAAGGGCGGGAAGTTGTTTGGGATCTTTATTCCGGCACGGGAACCATCAGTCTGTTTCTGGCTCGGAAAGCGAAAGAGGTCATAGGTTTTGAAATTGCGGACAGCGCCGTAGAAGACGCGCTGCAGAACGCCCGGGATCATCAAATAACTAATGTGCGCTTTGTGGGCGGAGACCTGATACAGCAATTACATCAAATATCACCCGGGCCGGATGTATTGGTCACCGATCCTCCACGGGCCGGTATGCATGAGCAGGTGGTCCGCTATATCAATGAGCTGGCCCCCGGACGTATCGTTTATGTGTCTTGCAATCCTACCACCCTGGCCAGAGACCTGGCCATTCTAAGTAGACGGTACGATATTGAAAAGATTCAACCGGTGGATATGTTTCCTCAAACCTATCATATCGAAACCGTTGTGCAGTTACATCTACGTGGCGGGGAGAGGTAAGCGAATGCAATCTGCAGGGAAAATTCGAAAACTGGAATTCGAAGAGATTTTTAACCGGCAACCCAATCTTTTCGAGCTAAAGGATTTGCCGCGTCTGCCGATCTATACATTGGCGGATAACATTCGCAGTATGCATAATGTGGGTAGTATTTTCAGGACCAGTGACGGAGTTAGAATTGCCAAATTATTTCTAACCGGTTATTCGGCCCGGCCGCCCAGAAAAGAGATTGAAAAGACGGCACTGGGAGCTACGGACAGTGTGCCCTGGGAATATTCTGCCGATCCACTGCCGGTTATCAAACGCCTTAAAGAACGGGGAATACGGATTGTGGTTTTGGAACACACCACTCATAGCGTGCCCTACACGGAGACTGACTATGAGTTCCCCCTGTGTATTGTCGTCGGCAATGAAGTGGATGGAGTTTCTCAGCAGGTTGTGGAAGAGGCCGATATGGCTGTAGAATTACCCATGTTGGGATTGAAGCAATCTTTAAATGTTTCCGTTGCTTATGGAATTATAAGTTACCATATACTATTTAAGTATTTAATAAACAATGCGCTTAAACCTTGACAAGATCAGGCCGGTAGCCTAAATTTCCGTTGATTAAGCAGAAGTACCGGTCAGAGCATAAATCTTGGCCGAGGCGCTAAAATTACCCCCGGGGTAAAGCATGTCTTCAAAGAATATTTATATTTTGGATGATACGGACTCCAATATCGAGATTTTCGATACTTACCTGTTAAGTGATGGAATCGATCGTACTGTCTTTAAGTCTGTGGATGAAGTTCTGAGCAATAGAGATGCGGATGATCATTTAATTCTGTTGATTAATTATCTCACTCTTTTGAAGGCATCGCGGGAAGAGGTCATTCGCCTCTTCCATAAGTTAAAAAATGACTACCTGATTGTCTATCAGGTTCCGTCCAATGCCAACCGCCGCCTTGCTTTTTATGATTTAGGCTCCTGGCGTGTTTTTGATGAACAATATTCCCTCGAAGAAATTTATTACAGTCAGCGCTGGTTTTTTAAAAACCTGATGCAGGAAACCATATCCGAACCGATCTATTCCAAAGGTCGTCTCGAAGATATTAATTTGAAGGCCTTAATACGTCTTCTGGGCAAACGAGGGGATTCCGGTGTTTTAAAATTAACAAATCGCTATAACAGCGGAAAGATTTATTTCCGGCAGGGTTTTATCGACGATGCTCAGGTCGGTCCCCACAGGGGATTAACGGCTGTTTTACATATGCTGCTCTGGACAAGAGGTACCTTTACCTTTACCATTACCCGTCAACATCTGAATCAGAATCAGGTACATCTGAGTAACCCGGGAATTCTTCTTATCGGGAAACAGGTGGCGGACAGATTTGAACAGTATTTAAGTATGTTGGGGGATATTCGCAGTGTCCTTCGTATCAAAAATGCCGGTGATCTAAAACAGGCCAATCTGGATATTCGGGAGGATTTCATCGATTACCTGACCCGTCCCCATCCTGTGGGAGAAATTCTCGATAACCCCTATTATCCGGACTATTTAACGGTTGAAAAATTATCTCTTCTCAAAGATAAAGATTTTTTATATATCAGTGAGCCGATTGATAATATTATCCGTCAGAAGAAGGAAGAAAGTTTCTATCAGAATATCCTGCCTTCCATACAATTGAACTTTTCCAAAAAAGAGACCAAACAACTCCGCGAACAGCTAAACCTCGACCAGGAAAAATCAGCCAAAATATTTCTCTTAAGCCCGGATGAAAAGTCAGAGGTCCAGCTCATTATGAGTCTCAGCCCCCGGGAAGCGAATCTGCCCTCTGCTTCGGATATTGAAGTAGCTGAAATTCAGGCCGATGACAAATTGACGATGTATCTGATCGGTATGAAAATGAGCCAGGTTGCCATCGAAACCATTGAGAATATGAGTAAAAGCATTACCGCTTTTATATTTCTAATTGACAGCCGACAAACAGCCTTGTTTGAATACTCCAATTATGTGATCAACCAGTTGTTGAAACTGAAGGAAGTTCCCAGTGTTGTAGCAGTGACCCATACGGAAAATGATCAGGAACTGGCACAGGTCGAAGATCAGTTTTATCCCGTCAGAACGCTTAAATGGCTGCGTTTTAAGCCCGGTTCGGAAGAACAAATTCGCAATTTACTGCTAAATATCGAACTGATTGAGGAACCGGAACCTGAGGAAGCCGAGCAAGAGGAAGAACAATGAATTCCGTTTTCATTATTACGACCGATCAGGAATATTTCAATCTGTTTACCATAAACTACGGCCATTTGCCCATCCATTTCACCTGGTTTCAGAAATTGGATGAGATTGAATCCTATATCGAGTTGGAGCGGCCGGTTTATCTTTTCCTGGTTTCCGACCATATAGAAGAATTGGTGGAGTGGATTAGTCAATACAGAGAAAGAAATTTACAGCCCCCTTTCATCTGTTTTACCGGTCGATTGGATTATACCGATCGCAATATGCTCTGGCAATCCGGAACCGTAGATATAATCCGTTTTCCGGTACACCGTAAAGAGATGGAATATATTCTTCAATCATTCATCGATGTGCATACGACTCCTTCGGAACAAGATAACTATCATTTAACGGGTCGGCTGGATGATTTTAGTTTTTTGGACTTGATTCAAACTTTTGAAAAATCCGGAAAAGGCGGATTGCTTGCCTTGCAGAATGGTGCCCAACAAGGTCAGATTGAATTTTTAGGCGGTAAAATTGTTAATGCCCGTTATCAGGAATTCGCCCCTATGGAAGCCATGAAAATTATGTCCATGTGGAAAAGGGGCCAATTTCATGGAAAATTCGACACGGAAAAACGTGAAGATAAAATATCTGTTGACAATGCCCGGATCGTAAAAGAATGCCTCCAATATCAGAAGGAATTTAAGGAACTCTTAAGAAAATTGCCCGATGGCGACCAAAAAATTTATACGGAACCGGAATTGGAATATGAAGAATTCGGCCCCAAAGACCGCAAGTGGCTGCATAAATTCAGAAAGGGGTATTCTCTGGAAGAATTTTTGGCCGAATATAGTGGCGATGTGAACAGCATGCTAAGAAAATTTCTTTTTTGGATCGAACAAAGATGGCTGTTGGATAGAGAAGCCCATCGTTTTCGTAAAGCACAGATTCAAGCCGAAGAACGTCGTTCGAAACTGAGTAAGATTATGAGTAAACTTTTCTCAAAATCTTCGCAAGAGCTGCAACCGCCGGCGATCCATTTTAAAAAGGACCTGTCGGAAGAAGAGACCATCGTACAGGAGATGCAAATGAAACCCTACCTGTTCCGGAATGTCCCCTTGTTGCAGCATTATATCCAGGATTTGGAGGCAGAGCAGTGAAAGAGATTTTAGAAGTACCGGTTTTCTCCATGAATCCGGAAACGACCAAATCCTTGTTCGGCGAAACAAATTGGCAGGAGTTGGATGAATGGCCGGGTTGGCAATATGTTTTTTTCGATCTTACTTCGGATAAACAGGTTATTTTTTATCGAATCGAACAATTCGAATCTGAGGAGGACCTTGCCTTTACGGACCAGCTTGTTCCACGGGTTCCCTTCACCTGGCTGCTGAAAACAGGAGAGGAAGATCTCTTCAATGCGTTTCTTGATCAATACAGGAGCCGGTACAGCACTCCCCTGTTCGTGCTGGCCAATGAAGAAAATAAATCCGCCGAAGGCCAGCAGCTACCTGATCAGGAGAATATTATCCGGTTTAATCCGGGTGAAGAGGGGGTAATGCGCGAGCTGCTCCTCAAATCTCTGAAATTGGCAATGATAGAAAATCAGGAACGGGATTTCGCCTGAGATATTTCAAAAGAATAAAACAGCGAAAAATTTAGTTTAAATAGTTACGTTTAAAATTGACCTAATCTTCTCTTTAAAATAAAGCTGGTTCCGAGCATTCCGATTATATGAGGAAAGAATAAAAACAGGGAAGTGCTCCATGCTGCAACGCCTATTTGGTTTTATATTTTTTACGATCATTGTTTTTATTCCCTTTACCAATCAATTAAGCGGTGAGGAACGGTCTTTCCTCGAAAAATCACTCTTGCTTTCCCGCGCCGATAGTCTTTATTCTCATCAAAAATACAACCGGGCTCTGGATACCTATCGCCATGCCAATCAAATTTATTCCGCTCCCTTCTCCCCCGCGGCTCGATTTAAAATGGCTTACGCCGCTTACCGTATCGGACAATATGCGTTTGCCTCAAAAGAATTTCGGAAACTGGTAAAAACGGATCACTTTTTGTCCGAATTTAGTGTCTATTTTTATTTCCGAAGTCTCTGGCATTCGAATAAAGATTCCGCTCAAAGCGTCGGAAAGAACATCCTGACGGATTTGCCGGCACCTCTTCAGGATTCCGTCTGCGTATTTTTAGGGAATTATTATTTTTCAGAGAAGCAGTATCAACAGGCGATTCAATATTATGGTAAACTGAATCTTTACCGCTTAAAGCCACCGCTCGATGTATCCATCCGTATCCGGATGAGCCGGGCCTATACCTTGTTGGGGAAGGCGGATAAAGCGCAACGCATCTCCTATCAAATTATTAAAAAGTACGCGGAGCGGCGGGAAGTATTGCTGTTTGCCGATTCATTGAGAGAAGCAAGACCCTCCTGGTTTAAGGATCATTTTTTCGACTTTGTTGATGTGTATTTTAAAAATAAAAAATACAGCAAAGCGGAACGGTTCCTTTCCTGGTATATTCAGCAGCCTATAAAAGCGGAGCAAAAGGAACGGGCCCGATTCAATTTAATCCGTCTTTATTATGAACGTCATTATTTCCGTACGGCTCTGTATGGATTTCAAAAGTTATTGAATCATCTTCAATCCAAGAAACTGGAACCCTATATCCGGCTTTATTTAGCCAGGGCTTACCGCCGTCTCGGGGCCAAACAAAAAGCGATCGATTCCTATCTGGATTATGCAAAACGCTTTCCACGCAGACGTCTGGCTCCGGAAGTTGTTTGGAAATCGGCCTGGTTGTATGAAGAGATGGCCAGGTTACCTCAGGCCGCCCGACTCTATCATCAGGTATATGATCGGTGGCCGCACAGCCGGTATGCCAAAGAGGCCTTGTTCCGGGAAGGATTTACCTATTACCGGCTGGGCGATAAGCAGACGGCCCGCCGTATATTCATGACCATTCGTCTGAAACCGTGGGAAGATATCCAGTTGGATCGGGCCGCATTCTGGGCGGCTCTTTGTACGGAGGAATTAGGCGATCCTCAAACAGCGAATCGAATCCGCCTCGAACTGGGACAAAATCCCTGGGACAATTACTATACCATGCACAGCTATTTATGGATGAAGACGGTTCTGGACACAACTGTGGAGATGATCAAGGAATTCAGGCGGACTCCCAATCCTCTGGTTTACTATGGAGAGGGTTTGAATCATCTTATGAACGATTTTGAGTATGCTTTCCGGGTTCGTGATTTCCTCGGTACAAAATATGCTTTAATGATTCTACAACGAAGTAAACGGAAAATCCGTTCCAGAGAAGAGTGGATCGCTCTGGCCGAAGTCTATAAAAAATTTGCAGTGTACGGTGCGGCCTACCGGGTGTATGATTTTATTAACCGCAAATATTACAGCGACTTGAGTTATGTTGAAAAAGCCTTCATGCTGAAGGAGCGTTTCCCGCTTTATTATGATACGATTGTGGAAAAATATGCCCGGCGCTACGGTTTGGAAAAGGAACTGATTATGGGACTGATCAAGCAGGAGAGTACCTTCAGGGCCGAAGCCTTGTCCAGGGCAAAAGCTTTAGGACTTATGCAACTCATGCCATTTACGGCCAGAGATATGGCCTCTTTAGCGGGAATCCGGCTGAATTCGAAAAATGATTTGTTCGATCCTGAAACAAATATTCATCTCGGTTCGTTATATCTGAAACAACTGGATCGTATGTTTGACGGTCAAAAAGCATTTATGTTGGCTGCGTATAATGCCGGTCCCCACCGGGTTAATCGCTGGAGAAAAAATAAGGGGGCGGAACAACTGGATATGTTTATCGAAAATATTGAGTATATGGAAACACGTACCTATGTGCGTCATGTACTCAAAAATTACTGGGCCTACAAATTAATGAATAATAATTTTGAAATAGAACAATCCGAACTTCTTGGTTTTTTGAATGAAGCCGATTAGCCTTTTCCCCTGTAGGCGAACCTTTTTTAATCTTTTAAGGACTACACATGGTTAAGATCGTTGTTTTGAGTATTTTTATGTTGTCTTATTCCGGGGCGGCAAACCCTTCCCTTTATTTTAAACTGTCCTGGGGGACGTCGGCCGATCAGCTGAAAGAAATCCGCTTACCGGAAGGGGTGTACGGTCCTCAGTCCTTTCGTATCCGTAATGATTCCTTATTTATTCTGGATAACGGAAATCAAAAACTTAAGATATTTATAAAGGGGAAATTGCAGAAGGCGATTCCGGCTCCCCGAGCCTCCCGCGATTTCCTTTATGGCCCGAACGATTCTTACAGGCTCTTAATCGATAACGAAGTACATTCGTTTGGTCCGGGGCAAAGCGAACGCATCCTTCGTCCCCAAAAACGCGATGTAATTCGCACTCTTTTTACAGATGGGAAGCAGAGAGCTTCGCTTCGTTTATCCGATGGAAGAACCTTGCTTCTTCCTCAGGGGAATCGTTTGTTAAAAGGAGTGCAGACGATTGGTTCCCTCAGCGCTGATCCCGACCAGATTATTCTAAGCCGTTTAGATGGTTCTTCCGGTTTGGTACAGATAAAGAAGAACGGTTTGCCGACCGAAGAATTTCGTATCCGCTTCCCCCTGGGACGATTGGCCAGTCTGCAATGGGTCGGGACGGACGGGAAAGGCCGCCTTTTTATCCATGTGGAATTATTTGAGCATCAGGTACCCTTAAAAGTCAGACGGCAGGTCCGCGTTTACACTGCAGAGGGTAAACTGCTCGCTGTAGTGCATATGCCCGTAAATAGCTACACCCGGATTTACCGGGACTTGACCATTGACGATTCGGGAAACCTTTATCAGATGATTAGCGGACCGCAGGGGGTGGAAATCTTAAAATGGGATCTAAAGAATTTGTCCCCGCAGTCGTCTGCAACGGAATATACTTATCCGTCCTCTTATGATCGGATTCCGGCGCATTGGCCCTCAGATATCCGGGAGCCCGGGGATAACCGGCAGGGTGCGGGGGAAGGATTGAAAAAGGTCACGGATTTTCCGCCGGTTACACCGGATGAGGCGCTCGCTATCGGAGATTCTTATGTCCAGTTGCACTGGGACTGCAACAGTGCCAACCTGACCAACGGGGTCATCACCGACTCCTATGGCAATCATGTGGAAACTCCGGGCTGGCTCTCGGTTGGAACCATGCAGAGGGTACCCTACAAATGGGGCGGATTTAACACGATTGACGGTTTTTTAAGCGGTATTGCCGATGGGAAATATGCCGGCGATAGAGCAACCGATTCCGTTTCACCGGATGCGGTCGGGGTGGATTGTTCGGGATTTGTCTCTCGTTGCTGGAAACTGCCGCAGCACTATTCCACCCGAATGATGGATGACTATATTGCTCAGCCTTATGAAAGTTGGGATCAGACCCGACCGGGCGATATCTGCCATAAACCGGGTCATGTACGTCTGATTGTGGGCCATGAGCCAAACGGCTCTCTGGATATGGTGGAATCTGCCGGATTCAACTGGCGGGTTTCCTATACCAATTATTTCTATTATCAGATTACGGCCTATACTCCCCGCTACTATATCAATATGCAGGGAACACCCGGCAATATTCCTCAGCCTACCCTTGCCTTGTGTGATTTCGGTGAGGAGCAGACCGGCCTGCAATGGTCGGCCAATGATCGGCAGGAGATAGCCAATTTCCATATCGAATTGTCCGAAGACACGCATACCTGGCAGGAAACCATTGATATGGCGGTTGATTCCAATAACTGCCATCTTGACTTACCGGATAGCACGGCTATTTATTACAGAATGACTTCCATTGCAAAAGCGGATTCCGTCTCAGAAAGTTTACCTTCGGATACGTATGGTACCTATCGTCTGGATGGCCGGGCCAGAGTCTTGATTGTGGACGGTTTTGACCGGACCAGTTCGAGCCAGGGTAGTTGGCCACATCCCTACCACTCTTTTGCCGCGGTTTGGGGCAGAGCTTTACAGACCAATCATATCCCCTTTGAAACCGCGGCCAATGAAGCGGTGATCAACGGTTTGGTCCATTTACAGGATTATCCGGCGGTCTTCTGGCTGTTGGGGGATGAGAGCACAGCCGACGAAACCTTCGATGCGGAAGAACAGGCCCTTGTTAAAAGCTATCTGGAACAGGGTGGCCAATTGTTTGTCAGCGGGTCGGAAATCGCCTGGGATCTGGATTACAAAGGCAGTTCGGCGGATAAGGATTTTTTCCATCAATACCTAAAATCGGAATATGTGGAAGATAATTCAGGCTCCTATACGGTTCGAATGGATGCCGGTGAAGGTTTCGACAGCTTAACCGTGCACTATGATGATGGAACGCATGGGGTCTATGAAGAAGATTATCCGGATGTGATCAAGCCTCTGAATGGAGCACAGAGGGCCATGACCTATGCCAATGGCAAAATAGCTGCCGTACGATTCCAGGGTATTTTCCCAGGAGGCAGTAAAAGCGGGGTACTTTTTTATATGGGTTTTCCTCTGGAGACCATCTATACGGAGTCCGAACGCAACCGACTGATGGGTGCAGTCACTGCCTATTTTCATCTGAATGTAACCGGATTGAATCCGACGGCCGGTTTAGCTGCGGTTAAAGATTTTATTCTGCAAGGAAATTATCCCAATCCTTTTAATAATCAGACGGTTATTCGTTTCGAAACGGGGACGAGCGGCAAGCTCATCGTTAAGGTTTTTAACCTCCTGGGACAGCAGGTATTGGGCAGGGAGCTGACAATTACTTCTGCCGGCCGGCACCGGATTTATATAGATGGCGGGAATTGGTCCAGCGGTACCTATTTTTATCGTTTGCTTTTTAAGAACAAAAAACGAACGCAGATCGGCCAGGCAAAATTTGTTCTGCTCAAATAAACATAGGTAAGGTTCCATGCCGTTTGCCTTGGGCAGGTTCCCGTCAGGTAAAATAAGGCTCATGTCGAATCGTGTGGATTACTACGAACGCGATGGTTGAAAGCCGTATTTGCTAAAGTGATATCTTGGAAATCACAAAAAACAAGCAACAAATAACAATGGCGCCAAAATCCAAAATTTAATAAGGCACCCAAAGGATGAAGGGTTGTCTGATATTTGAGTTATTTTTTTGGGATTTATTTGATTTTTGTTATTTGTACTTTGGAATTTCAGGTTAAATGTAAAGGTAGGTAAGAAAGTATTAAGTTCACGGTTAAAGATCCTATATCGCCTTAAGGCTGTTATATTTCGGTTGCCGATTCCTTTTCCCGGAGGGAAAATCTGAGATTAGCCCGCCAATTTATTGGCGGGAAATGATAAGAGCGTATTTTGGGTCGTCCCGTCAGGGACGAATGAAAAATTCAGGTAATTTAGCCGAATATCTGCCGGGATTTTTCATTTGAAAAATCGATAGCATTGTGAAATTTAATAATTAGCTTACCCATATAAAATGATATAGAATCAAAAATAAGCTCTCAAAGGATGAAAGGATAAATTTTTTCTATAAGAAAATGAACCCATCGATCTGAAGTGCTCCTCGGGTTTTGTCGCATGAGTAAGTCTAAACGCATTGACCCTCACTCACCCCTTCCCACAGTATTATCGCCTATTTGATTTTTAAACTTCCCCTATGCGAAAAGAGGGGAAAGAGGAGTGAGTTCTTTCGCCCATTTAACCGGAGTCTGCTGCAGCTTCCGATCCCTTTTTTAAGGCCGTTTTTGCAAATCCGGCTATCTTGCCTATAAAAACGGGTAGCCTATACAGATAGGACTCTATTTAATAAACTAAAATTTGCAGCCAATATCCCAGAACGAGTAATAAACCCGTAAAAAGATGTACACCGATTGTAGAGACATTTACTCTGAGTAATTCATACGGCAATTTTCGACGATCCGCTTCCGGTGCATTCCATAATAAAAGCCACTCCTTGCCTTGTTTTACGGCAAAACGAACCAGAATGACCGGTAGAAGAGAGATGAGCACGAATGGTGTGGATAAATCGGGTTTTATGAAACCGATCAGACCCAGCATCAAAATAAAGCCGAAACTGAAATAATTAAAATACATGTAATACAGAAAAGGTTTTTCATAATCCACGTGATTGTCCTTAAAACCGGCCAGACGAACTACCCATGTTTTTTTACCCACTTTCTTATCGGCAGGCAGATCCTGAAATTGATTGATCCAAACCACCAGCATTATCAGAATGGCAACCGGGATGGAAGCAAGCAGAGGAGTTTGCCATTCCCAGGGGAGATTATGGGCCCGATAAAAAGGAGCCGTTAAGACATAATGGGCCCCCAATACCATCAAAGGGCCGAAACCAAGAGCGATCGAAATCTCTCCCCAGCCGTGATAGCCCAGACGAAGCGGATGGCCTGTATAGAGAAAACCGATCGCCACGCCGACCAGGCCGATCCATAGTAAAGGACCGGCTGCGAAGAAGGAACCGGTGATCATTCGATTCAGGTAGAAACCGATCGCCAGCGTACCGAGAAAGCAGAGAACGGCGCCCATAAATACTTTCCAGGGAGCTAACAACCCGGCCTGAATAATCCGGCTACCGCCGTTAAAAGGTGAAAACTGATTATTGGATTCATCATTATGACTGGTATGGTCGAAATAATCATTACCGAGATTGGTTCCGGCCTGAGAAAAGATAGCCCCTAACAAAATCAGCAAGAAAACCGACCAACTCCATGAGCCGGCAGCATGAAGATGATGCAGATCACTGTATGCGATAACGGAGCCGAGTAAAACAGGTACCAGCGTAGCCGTAAAAAACGGAGCCCGAACCGCTCGTAACCATAAACTCACCTTGCTGGTAAGGGCCTGAATCAGATCGCTGAAAATGGTTTTCTGATTCTCCGGAAATTCCTGCCAACGGAATGTTTGTTGGGACTGAAAATCTATATATTTAATCCGGGTCGGTTTGAGACGGTAATATCCGGTAACCTTTTTGGCATTCAAAAAAGGGTCGTCCATTAAGGATTCAAAAGCGGTCGTGGTTTGTAAGAGCAATCGGTGTGCCTTTTGAATTTCCTGCGCGTCTTTTATTTGTCGACAGTAACCTTCGATCTGTATACCCCGGATTCCCTGCTCGTTCTCCGGCCAGATGGTCGCCTGTACCTTCGGGTTAAATTTGATTTGCTCGGCTTTACGGGAGTTATTAAAGGTAAAGAAGACCAAATCATGCCCGTCACGAGCGTAAAAAACCGCCGCCGCAGAACTGTTACCGGAAAGAGAAGTCGATAAGACCATACGCTTGGCATTATCCATAATTTGATCGATGAGATGAACCGTTTGATCCATAATATGCTCCTGCAGTAAGATTATTATCATATCATAAAAGAATTTAGGGACAAAAGCCTGCCAATAACAAATAAAAATGAAAATGCGCAGATAATAGAAAAAACGGAAAGGCTGTATCGAGTGGATTTGTTTCGTCATTCCACAAAAAATAAATTTTGCTCAGGGCCTGCAGGAAGGGTCTATACCTGAGGACACGGTTTTATTGCTTTTATGAAGAATTAAATATAAATTACAGGTTTGTATAAATTGAGATATTTACGGAGGAAATTTTTTAAATGATTAGTGCGGAAGTAAAGAAATTAAACAGTTATAAACGTGAATTAACCATCACCATGCCCAAAGAGGATTTGGAACCGATTCGCGAGCGTCAGGCCAGGCGGGTACGGAAAGAAGCCCAGTTTCCCGGATTTCGTAAGGGGAAGGCTCCCATGGGCTTAATCAAAAAAAATTATGCGGGTGCTATCGAAGCCTATACCCTTGATGATGCCGTGGACCTGGGATTGCGCCAAGCCGTAGATCAACATCAGCTGGCTATCATCGGTACTCCGGAAGCCAAGAAAGTTGATTTTGATGATGAGGGGAACCTCCTCTCTGTTATCGAGTTCGATACGTATCCGGAGATAGAATTAAAGAATTACAAAGGATTCGAATTTACCAGGGATACGTATATTATTACCGATAAATTGGTTGAGGAAACCATTGATCGGATACGCAAAGAAAAGGCGGAGATCATCACGGTAGATGATCCGGTAGCCGAAGGGCATTTGGTTGTTCTGGATATGCAGGAACTGGATGAGGAAGGGAAACCGATTGCCAATAAAAAATACGATAATATTTCGGTGAAAATCGGTGAAGGCCGCTTTGATGCCGAGCTGGAAAAGCAGTTGATCGGTTTGAAAAACGATGAAGAGAAAATCATTGAGAAAGTCTATCCCGATGATTTTCCACAGAAAGAATTCGCCGGCAAAAAGGAAATGTACAAGGTAAAGATCAAAAATATCGAAGAAGAAAAACTTCCGGAATTGAATGATGAGTTTGTAAAAGATTTCAGTGAAAATTTGGAAACAGTGGAAGACCTGCGGCGCGTAACGCGGGAAAATCTGGAACACCAGTACAGGGTGGAAGCGGAAGACCGATTAACCCAGGACCTTACTCAGAAGCTGATCGAAGAGAATCCTTTCGATCTACCTCAGGCTTTGGTGGATAATTACCTGGATCATGTGGTTGAAGATGTGAAACGGCGCGATCCTAAAATAAAAGAGGAAGTGATTCGTCAGCACTATCAAACCGAGGCGATCTTCAATCTAAAATGGTATTACCTGCAGGATGCCATCGCTGCCAAGGAACATATCGAAGTAAGCGATGAGGATGTGCAGAAGTTTCTGGATGAATTGAAGGATGATAAGGTGCGAGAGTTTTATGAAGCTAATGAACAATTATTGAATAATGTGAAAGAGGATATTCGGCGTCGCAAGGTACAGGATTTTCTGGTAGCTAATTCAACTATCCGGGAAAACGAAATTAATCTGGATTAATCAACGATCCGGTTGATGGAAGATATTGCCTGTACCAACCAACTGTTGCGCTGTTGCAAGGATCAAAGTTCGGTAAAATCCCACCGGGATGGGATTTAAATCACAAACCATAAGTGCGCTGTAAGTAAATTAGAAATTAAAGAGGTATCCTATGACATTAATTCCCATGGTGATTGAACAAACGGGTAGGGGAGAAAGAGCTTATGACATCTATTCGCGCTTGTTAAAAGAGCGCATTGTTTTCCTCGGTACTCCCATAGATGATAATATTTCCAGTTTGATCATTTCCCAGTTACTTTTTCTGGAGGCGGAAGAACCGGAAAAAGATATCTATTTGTATATAAATTCACCCGGTGGTCTGGTTTCAGCGGGTCTGGCAATTTACGATACGATCCAATACATCAAACCGGATGTGGTTACCACCTGCATGGGCCAGGCGGCCAGCATGGGTGCGGTTCTTTTGGCTGCGGGGACGAAAGGGAAACGGTATGCTTTGCCTCATTCCCGCATCATGATTCATCAACCGCTGGGCGGAGCCGAAGGTCAGGCTTCGGATATTCAGATTGCGGCCAATGAGATTTTACGCATTCGTACCATTCTTAATGAAATCCTGGCCAATGCTACGGGAAAAGATTTACAACAGATCGAAAAAGACACCGACCGGAATTATTTTTTATCTGCAGAGGAAGCGCTTGCATATGGTCTGATCGATAAGGTGTTGGAATCGAGGAGCAAGAAAACCGTTGAAAAAGGGAAAAATAAATGAGTCGTAAGTCCATACGTAACCAGATATTCCGTTGTTCGTTTTGCGGGCGTTCTGCCGATGAGGTGGAGAGTCTCATCTCGGGACCCGATGTTCATATTTGTAATGAATGTGTCCAAAGTGCCATGGAAATCATAGAGAGGCACAAAGAAGAGACCACGCTGCATACCAGGGAAGAGCTGGTTCCACCTCAGCAAATAAAGGCGGAATTGGATAAATATGTAATCGGTCAGGATAAAGCCAAACAAATTCTATCGGTTGCGGTTTACAACCATTATAAGCGTATCAATCATTTCCGATTAGCCAAAGATGTTGAGATAGAGAAGAGTAACGTTCTGCTCATCGGGCCCACCGGCACGGGTAAAACGCTGCTGGCCCAAACATTGGCTCGTGTATTGAATGTTCCTTTCACCATAGCCGATGCCACGGTTCTGACCGAAGCCGGTTATGTGGGGGAAGACGTGGAAAATATTTTAGTGCGTCTGTACCAGGCTGCTAATTACAATGTGGAGCAGACTCAGCGGGGTATTGTGTATATCGATGAAATCGATAAAATCGCCCGCAAGACCAGTAATCCGTCCATCACGCGCGATGTATCGGGAGAGGGTGTGCAGCAGGCCATCTTGAAAATGCTGGAAGGGACCATTTCCAGTATTCCTCCCAAGGGGGGGCGGAAACATCCGGAACAGAACCTGATTAATATCAATACCAAAAATATTTTATTCATTGCCGGCGGGGCTTTTGAAGGCTTAGAGGATATTATTCGTCGTCGGGTAGGGGAGAAAAACATCGGTTTCGAGAAAAACGTTTTGAGCAAGAATGCCCTGTCCAAGAGTGAACTCTATTCCAGGGTCGAAGCCGAAGACCTGTTGAAGTATGGTCTGATTCCGGAACTGATCGGCCGTTTGCCCGTTCTCGGATCATTAAACGAATTAGATGAATCGACCCTGCTGAGTATTTTAACCCAACCCCGGAATGCGCTGGTGAAACAGTATCAAAAATTGCTGGAGATGGAAGGGGTGGAACTGAAATTCGACCAGGCCGCTCTGCATGCCATTATCCGGATCGCCATGAAACGCAAGACAGGGGCCCGGGCTTTACGCGCCATCATGGAAGAGACCATGCTCCATATTATGTTCGATGTGCCTTCCATGAACGGTTTGAAATCCATACGAATTACGGAAGAAGTGGTCCTGAGTAAAAGCCAACCGGTTTATACTTTCGAGAAAAGCCGGCGCACCGCCTGAACGGCACTGCCGATTCCACTCATTGATGCGGAGCCAGGCTCCGCATTTTTTTTCGCAGGAATAAAAAATGAACAGCATACAATTGGATTTAACGGAAAAATCGATTCTGAACGTATTACCGCTTAAGGACCTGGTATTTTTTCCCCATATGGTCGTGCCTCTTATTGTAGGCCGGCCCATCTCCATGGAAGCGGTGGATCAGGCAGTCGAAAAAGACAGCTTATTGTTCTTTGTAGCTCAAAAAGATGCGGAGCTGGATGAAATTACCGCCAGGGACCTGTACCGTTTTGGAGTTGTGGGTCGTATTATCCAGGTGGTCAAGCTGCCCAGCGGTTTGATTAAAATCCTGGTGGAAGGAGTGATCCGCGGCAAAGTTTTGAGATACAGCCATCAAACCAAGGTCTGGAAGGCCAGAATTCAGATTCTATACGATGATGTAACCGTGGATGATCCTCTGGAGGCGCGGCGCCGGCAACTGGTCACTCTTTTTAAAGAATACATTAAACTGAATGAAGAAATTCCGGAAGAAATACTTTTTTCTCTGAATCAATTTGATAATCTGGAAAAAATCACGGATTATGTGGCTACTTATCTCGATGTGCCTGTAACCGTTAAACAGCGTATCCTGCAAAAATGGAAGATTAACGAACGGATCGGCTATCTGATTCGTCTTCTTGAAAAAGAAATCAGCGTGCTCGCTATTAAAAATGAACTCAATACAAAAGTACAGGATCAGATGGTTAAATCCCAACGCCATTTCTTTTTGCAGGAGCAACTGCGGGTGATCCGGGAAGAGCTGGGAGAAGATGAGCAAGAACAAGCCGATATTGTCTATCTGAGGAAAAAAATAGAACAGGCCGGGTTGCCGGAAGAGGTATATGTTAAAACCCAGGAAGAGTTGAAACGCCTGAACCGTATTCCGCCCCTGTCCCCGGAATACAATGTGATTCGTACCTATCTGGAATGGATTGTGGCCCTGCCCTGGCAGGAGCAAACCGAAGATCAGACGGATATCGATCTGGCCAAGTCCATACTGGATGAAGACCATTACGGCCTGGAAAAACCCAAAAAGAGAATACTGGAATATATTGCCGTCTTACACAGGGTGAAAAAATTACAGGGAACGATTCTTTGTCTGGCCGGTCCTCCCGGAGTGGGTAAAACCAGCCTGGGTAAATCCATTGCCAGGGCTCTGGGACGTAAATTTGTACGCATCTCCCTGGGCGGCATCACGGATGAAGCGGAAATCCGGGGTCATCGCAGAACCTATATCGGCGCCCTGCCCGGAAAAATTCTTCAGGGGATTAAAAAGGCAGGTACGATAAATCCGGTATTCTTACTGGACGAGGTGGATAAACTGGGCAGCGATTATCGGGGCGATCCCTCCTCTGCTTTGCTGGAAGTGCTGGACCCGGAGCAGAATAAATCCTTTATGGATCATTACCTTGAAGTGGAATACGATCTTTCCAATGTACTCTTTGTAGTCACCGCCAATAATCCCAATGAAATTCCGGATCCCCTGCTGGACCGGATGGAGATCATCGATCTTCCCGGATATATCGATTATGAAAAACAGGAAATCGCCATCCGCCATCTGCTGCCCAAACAACTACGCATGAACGGTCTTTCGGCCAAAGAATTGAAAATCGATTCTTCCGCTTTGAAGGAGATTATCGTCAATTACACCATGGAGGCGGGGGTACGGGGACTGGAACGGGAAATCAGTAAGATATGCCGGACCACGGTGATCGAACTGGCGAAACGCAGCCGTAATCGGGCCGTTTTGGTTACGAAGCGCAATCTCAAGAAATTTCTCGGTGAACCGAAGTATCCCCTGAGTAAGCTTAAGACGAAGGGTGAAATCGGTGTGGCTAACGGGCTGGCCTGGACTCCTTACGGCGGGGATTTACTGCGGGTGGAAGTCAATTTAATGCCCGGGAAAGACAAGTTGACTCTGACCGGAAAGCTGGGCGAGGTCATGCAGGAATCGGCGGTGATTGCCTTAGCCTACATTCGCTCCCGTTATCGTTATTTTCAGATAGCTAAGGATTTTGTCAATAAATATGAAATTCATATTCATCTTCCGGAAGGGGCCGTACCGAAAGACGGGCCGTCCGCCGGTATCACCTTAACCAGTGCCATGCTATCCGCTCTGCGTAAGGAAGCCTGGTCCGGTGACATAGCTATGACCGGCGAGATCACTCTGCGCGGTAAAATATTACCGGTTGGCGGACTGAACGAAAAGCTACTGGCTGCCAAACGATACGGTATTAAAAAAGTGATTCTTCCCGAGGAGAATAAGAGTGACGTGCGGGAGTTGAACAAAGAATTGCTCACAGGGCTGGAACTTTATTTCGTAAGAAATTACGAGCAGGCCTTTGCTTTGCTTTTTGATAAAAAAAAATCCGCATAAAGCGGATTAAAGTTTAACCGAGTGAGTTTACAAAACGGGTAAGTTTGGATTTCTGATGGGCAGCCTTATTTTTGTGGATGATGTTTCTTGCCGCCAAGCGATCCAGCAATGAAAGGGTCTTGTTTAAAATCGGTTCAGCCTGTTCCTTGCTTTCCATGGCAAAGAGGGTCTTAACGGATTTACGCATTTCCCTGGTATATCTCCGGTTACGTAAGCGGGCCATTTCTGCGGTCCGTATTCTTTTTATAGCTGATTTGTGATGAGCCATCTACTCGTTTTCTCCTCTTGTCTTTTCAATTTTAAAGCTTATAAATTTAAACCCTTGTTTTCTAAAAATCAAATAAAATTTATGTTGCCTGCCAAACAGGATTTTCCGACCGAATTACAGTGCCCATTCTTTGTCTTTCAATGGTACCCTCATCCTATTTCTTTATGTTCTCTATTTCGATATTGTCGCCAAAAAAATTCTGGTTTTTGTTATCTGAAATAAGCTTGTCGGGTAAGTGTCAAAATCAGGGAACCACACTTCGCTGCCTGACAAAAAGCCTTTTGGGTATAAACCACGGCTAACTCCGGTATAACCGAAATCACAAGGCGCTTAGCAGAGGTTTAATAAGCAAGGGAAAAACCTTAAGGTGAATAGCGCAGCGCTAACATGGTGATATCATCGGATTGAGGGATACCGCCTGTAAACTCGTGTAGTTTGCTGATAACCGATTGGTTTAGATCGGATAAACTCACCCGGGCGCACTGCCTCAAAGTATCCTTTAAACGTTTTTCCGAAAATGCATTTTCATCTTTATCCATCGCTTCATCCACGCCGTCGGTATACAGAAAAAGCGTATCTCCTTTTTGCAAAGTTATCCTTTGCTTCCCATATTGAAAATCATTCAAATAGCCTAAAGGGATACCGTCCACAAAGGGAAGCGGTTTAACCTCTCCGGCAGAATCAATATGATAGGTTGGATTATGCCCGGCATTGCTGTATTCCAGTTCGCCGGTTTGAATATTAAGGATTCCATAAAAAGCGGTAACAAATACGTTGGATGGGCTTTCCTGCACGAGGGTACTGTTTATGGTCTGAAAGCACTCATCCACCGGCGTTCCTTTTACGGCAATGGATTTGAGCGCGGTTTTACAGACCGCCATAAAAATAGCCGCCGGTATCCCCTTGCCCGAAACATCGCCAATACAAAACCCCAATCTGTTTTCGTTAATCATAAAGAAGTCGTAAAAGTCCCCGCCCACCTCGCGGGCCGGAGTGATGGTTGCGGCAAGATCAAATTCTTTTCGATCGGGAAACGGCGGACTGTCCTGCGGTAGCATCGCTTGTTGAATTCTTCGGGCAATATCCAGTTCCCGTTGCACGGCCAAAAAACTATCACGCGCTTCCTGCGCCTGTTTTAAATTAGATATTTCCAGTAGTGTTTTCCGGATAGTTATCCCAAGGTCCTCAAAATCAATCGGCTTTGTTACAAAATCGAAGGCGCCGCGGTTCATGGCCGTACGGATGTTTTCCATATCCCCGTAAGCGGAAATAACAATAGCCCGAAGTACAGGACTGTTCAATTCGCGCATTTCTTTTAACAAGGTCAGGCCATCCATTTGGGGCATATTTATATCCGTTAAAACCAGCTCGATTTCGTTATCTTTTTGTAAGATATCCAGAGCTTCCAACCCATTAAAAGCGGCGACAAACTCATATTCATTGCGGACAACTTGTTTACGGAATCTCTGCCGTATAAGCAGTTCCAAATCCGGCTCATCATCGACAATCAGGATGCGATGCGGCATAGGACTCTCCTTTTTTTATTTATGTCCGTTTTTATCAGGCAATTTGATAATAAATTCTGTAAATTTGCCGTCCCTGGTTTCAAAACTGATTTCACCGCCGTGTTCTTTAACAATAATATCATGCACAATGGATAATCCCAATCCCGTACCTTCACCCGAAGGTTTGGTACTAAAAAATGGATGAAAAATTTTATCCCGAATCTCTTGGGGAATCCCCGGCCCGTTATCGCGGATAGATATTTCAATTTCATTGCCCAGGTTTTTTGTTTTTACCCATACGGTTGGTTCCTTGTTTTCCTCATTCCGGTTATGCATTGCGGCATAAAAGGCGTTTTGCAAAACATTTAAAAACACCCGGCTGATATCCTGGGGTACGATCTCCCATTTTCCCACAGCGCTGTCAAAATCTTTATGGATCGCCAGATTGAAAGAATTATCCTGCGCCCGCATCCCATGATATACCAGGTTTATATTTTCTTCCAGCATGGAATTAATATCTGTTTCTCTGCGCTCGCCCGATTTACCTCTGGAGTGCTGCAACATACTGCGCACAATGCTGTCGGCCCGGCTGCCGTGTTCGGTTATCCGTCTGCTGTTGTCCTCTAAGGTTTTCATTATATCTTCAATATCTTTCCAGTGAGCAGCGTTCATTTTGTCCTTTTGTTTTTCCAGATATTCCCGAAGTTCCTGCATGAGTTCTACGGAGATTTCAGCAAAATTTTTAACAAAGTTGAGCGGGTTTTTTATCTCGTGGGCAATACCGGCGGTAAGCTGCCCTAAGGAAGCAAGCTTTTCCTGCATCACGAGCTGCTCCTGCGTCCGGATGATTTTTTCATTTTTTTCTTGCAATACTTTAAGTGACCGGGCTTTTGATATCGCCGAAACGGCATGCTCACGAAATTTATTTAAAATCCTTGCGGAGGATGGGCCGAAGGCATTTTTATCTTTAAAATTATCGAACACCACAAAAGCTTCTAAGCTCTTTTCCCATTCAACGGCCATCACTAACATGGACTTTGCTTTTTTAAATTTGGATAGCTTTTCATCCCCGGCTAAGTTATCGGTATTGTTGATGATATAAATTCCTTTTTCAATTTCATCGGAATTTTTCGTGTATCTGTTTTTTAATTCCTGCGGTAAAAATGTAATATCATCGAGATCATCAATGTTATAGCCCGAGCTGTAAGCGATACGAAATTGATTTTCTTTGTGGTTGAATAGAAATAAAGCCGCTTTTTCCGCCTGGGGAATAAAACTGATCGTTTTTTCCAGGAGGGAATTAAACAACGTTTCGAGATCGTCCGCCTTATTAATCCCGCGGACTAACTTATCAACCGTATCCAGTTCTTCTGCCTGTTTTCTGATAAGTTCTGCCTCTCTCAACCTGGCTCGTTCACGCTCCTTATTTATAACTCTTCTGCGCTGAAACCTGTCGACCGTAAAAAATCCGAATGCGATCAGTAAGGCGTAGAAAAGATAGGCCCACCATGTAAAATACCACGGAGGCAAAACTGTAAAGTGGAATATATCCTCTTTACCGGTCCTATCATACACATTTTTTGACCGAACGCGAAAGGTATAATCTCCGCCGGATAGATTCGTATATTCTTTTCCGGATTCAGCCGTCCATTTTGACCATTCTCCATCATTTCCTTCCAGATAATATTGATAACGAGTCGCTTCATGCTTATCAAAAGTAATAGCCGAAAATTCAAAACTGATGTCGTTTTGAGTAAAAGGAAGAATAGTTTTGTTCAATTTTTGTTGGGTTGTTGAACTTCCCCCATAAATTAGTGAGTCGTTTTGAACATGCACGCGTCTTATAAGCGTCCGATACGGCGCTTTGAAATTTTTACTAATATCCGGATTATACCGTATTAGCGCTTCATTTGTGGGAATCCATAATATCTCAGTTTTCGACGCTTTGTCGTAATCAGAATAGATTGTGATTACTGTACCGAGTTCCAGTCGGCCAAATTCGGGAATTGGCGCCCATTTATAGGTATCGTCTTTTTGCAGAAGGGCTTTTCCCAAAGCATAGGTTCCGTTCTTTTCAACTAATATCCATAAATTATCCTTTATGCCTTTTTCGATTAAAGAAATATGAACACGCGGGTCGGAAAGTTCGGCGCCTAATGTTGAGTCCGGTAAGAATTTTTCCGTGGCTTGGTCAAAACTGAAAATACCCGTATCGGTTGTAAGCAGCATTTTCCCCCGAACAAGGTACACATTCCATACATTTCCGGGCAATCCGTTTTCTTTCTCATAAAACGCCTGCCTGATATTTTTATCTGACCCCGCGGACAGCTCTTCCATCCTTCCTGAAACATGAAAAATGCCGGACAGGTAGCCCGCTAACCACAGGCTGCCATCATTCTCTTCCACCATTGTAAATATTTCATCTTCCGTGTCTTTGGTGTATACAACGCCGAAGCGGCCGTTCTTCTGTTTTTGTAGAACAGTCCATCCGTCTCTATGCCCCACATATATTCTGCCGGGGAAAATTTTGGAAGCCACAATAGTATTCGTTGAATGCTTGATAAGAAATTTATCCAGTTTTTTTCCATTGATGGTAGCCAACCCCCAATTGGTACAGGCAAACAAGACATTCTGCGCGCTATACAGTTTAAATGCCGGTTTGTTGCTTCCTTCGACTAATTTGAATTTTGCTTCTTTTTCGGAAAAATAAAGCACACCGAGTTCATTGGCGGCATAAACGGTTCCCTTAAAACGAATAACCGAATTCGACATACTGTTCAGTGAGCCGCGATTGCGAAATACGGAGAAAGGGGAGGGTGCTTCACAATAGACGATGCCATATAAGGTCGCCAGCCACAGCCCGCCTTGCCGGTCCGCATAAACATCATAAACCACATTTGTGGGTAATCCGGAATCTTCATCAATAAACTGAACCAGTCGCCCTTTGGGATCAATAATAACAAGCCCGCCGCGCTGTGTGGCAAAAGCGTAGTTTCCATCTGCCGTAATACAGCTATTATAAATCTGGTTATGGATCAGGAAAGAATCCACTTCCGTTTTGAAAGGGGAGAACCTTTTGCCGTCGTGTAAAAAAAGTCCTTTATAGTTGGTAGCCACAAGAATTTTATCTTTTCCATTGGCCGTCTTTCTTCGATAAGGAAGCATATTAAACACGCCGGTAGATGAAAAGAAACCGCCATCGGGCATAAGTTTTAAGGAATCCCCGTCCACTACCATTAAGCCGATCGTATTATTCCTGGAGTAAATTTTATCGTCAATTTTGTACAATCTATAGGCAATTACCGAATCAAAAACGGTGATACGGCCTCCGGCCCATTTAAAGATTTTGTCTTTGGTCTTGAAGAAAATGCCCTCCGATGAGGTGGATACATCCCATATTTCTCCATGATTGCGGTACTTTTTATCAAGATACGGCTTGAGTGATTGATATTGTAATTGCCCTGCCGTATCAGGCTTTAGATATCCGAAATCTTTTGAGGCGCAAACATAGATTGTTCCGTCATCAGCGACAGCCAGTGATCTGACATTAGCCGAATTTGGCGTCGGAATTTTCCGCCAGGAGGTACCGTCATATTCCAATATTCCCGAGCCGTTGCCGAAATATATGACGCCGCGTTTATCCTGCACAATCGTCCAGTTCAAAGCGGAGGCGTTGTAAACTTTGGGGCCAAAATAGGTTACAAACGGCTGGCCGGTTTCAGAATAGCTATGGTAATTCGGAATTTGACCGTTTGCGAGCGCGCAGCCAAAACTTATCAATATGAACGTTTTGAAAGAATGTGGTTTAATGAAGCGACTTAAAAAATTCTTTAAAATATGTGCTCCCCCAAAAAGATGAATCATAAATGGAATACGTATCCGGACAGGCTATCTCATTTCCTATCCGTTACCATTTATTGAAATACCTTTTTTAAAACGAATAAAAACAAACAAAATTCCCCCTTTATTCATTTGAGAAGTCATGGAGCCAGTTATAAGCCATTGGGTTTTAGCGAATTTTCTTGAGTAAGTTAAACTACAAACCTTTCGGCCCCCAAATTAAATAGATGCTCATTCTCAGGGGCATCAAATGCTTTAACTACTTTTTCTTTTGCCAGGTAATATTGAATCAAAGGTAACAATTTGCCATTCGGCGATGCATAAGCCACAAAAATTTCATCGGCTAAATCACACATAAACCGATTTCTTTGTTCTGCCGTAAAAGATGTAACGCGTTTCGTGGATTCTTTAAAAGGTGTAATAATTAATACGTGATTTTCCGAAAGAGCCTTTTGGATTTCACGCTCGTAATTATTTTTTAAACCACGCGCCAATGCGAGAATAACCGGCTGAGTGCCCTTTAAAAGAAAATGCAATACATCTTTTTCTATTTTTGAATGGAAACCGGACATAACGCAATTACCGTTCTCTCGTTGTTTAATGGCCCAATCGTAAGATTTTAAAACCATATGCGCGGGACATTTCCGAGAACATAGAAATGCGGTTTTATATAAATTAAGAAAAGTTGTATTTCCAATATAGTAAGTATTAGAAATCATTAATGAGAAAAAAGCTAAAAATAAAACGTAGCTTTATTTTCCGTCTTCTTTTACGATTTTCAGTATCTTTTCCAATTCCTCACGGGTGGGTTTGGCCCCGCGAAGGGTGCGGAAAAAAACAGGCAGCTTTTCTAAGACCGATTGATCGGTTAATAAATGGGTTGGAATATGGCTGATTGCCGCCAAATCAAATAAGGTATTGTATGATTCCGAGCCTTTTGACATATTTAATGATTCAGCTATTTCGGTAAGTACTTCTTTACTTTTTGGCGGGGGCAATATTCCGCGCTCTATTTTACTCCAATTACTTGCATCCAAATGGTTGATTCTGCTATTTTCTCCATGGGAGCGAAATACCTCTATCCCGGCGCCTCACTGACGGTCGGGCGGACGATCAGCGTGTTCTTCTAAATAATTATCGGCCTTTTCCAAATCACCGGAAGAGCGCACCTCTCAATCGTATAATTTGAAATGCTCTTTGTACATCCGCCATCCCGATTTTGCCTGAGGGTCTCCCATTAATCCCGGCGGGCATAAAATCATGCCCCGGCCTACCACGTCCGCAATGATTACACCGCCTAATGCTCGATTGTGGTAATGGTCTGGTTAACGGCATCCAGCTAATATTGATAGGCCGTATAGTCTCCTTTTTCTAACAGACGAAGATCATGCGGTTTGAGGGTCTTTTGTTCCATCAGATCGATGTAGGTCTTCAGAATCAAACAATAGGCTTCGAAAGGGGTATCCAGCGCGGCCTGACTTCTGTGGTGCATCAAGTCCAGTAGATATTTCCAGCGCTCAGGATGTTCGGTAATTTTTACCGCGTTGTCCCACAAGGCGTCAATGTAGGCTTCCGCTTCATCCGTGCCGTAATCGCCGATTTCCACGTTAAACTCATTCTGTTCCATAATGCCGGCGCGGGTAAGGTTGTTGCTGCCGGTTATAAATTTACTTTCGGTCAATCCCTGTAATTCATCTCTGATCTTGAACAGATAAAGTTTGGCGTGATTAGGGTCGGCGGTTTTCTTCTACAAGACGGATAAAGAACTTGACCTGTTCGTAAAATGTCCGCACATCCATTTCATCGGAATTGATTGTGCTGCTTAAGGAATCAAAAGAACGGTCTGATTTTTCATCATTGAAAAGTTGAATATTATTAAAAGCGTATTCGATTGCCTTGCCTAATTTTGAATCTACTTCCAACCCAACTAATATTTTTAATCTTAGGTTCTCATTTTCTTTTAAAGTAAGATAAATCTGCGGCCAGACCGAAAAATAAAAAAAGCCCACTCAAAACTTGAGCTCACGACTATGGACAATAAGCTGTTCAATACGTTTTTTTAAAGTCTTGGTATTAGTAATAAACGCCTTACGGGACATACTTTAACTTTCAACTATATTGAATAATTTATCAAAAATATAAAACGCCGCGCTTCTTCCGCTGGCGCTTTCCAATTGGGTAATCACTTTATTTTGCTGCAATTTGCCTATTATCCGGTTCGCGCTTGCCTTGGGAATCCCGGAAGATTGCCTGAATATTTTGGAATCAAAGATCGGGAAACTGAACAAAAAATCGATGGCTTGTAAACTATATTGTGAACGTATAATTTTCGGAAATTCCAGTTTCATCGTATCATAGGTTTTTAAAATTTCCTGCGCTTTACGTGTGCTATTTTCACCTTGTTTGATAAGAGCCTTTAAAAAGAAAAGAATCCAGTCCTGCCAGTTGCCCTTGTCTGTTATCTCTTTTAGATGATGATAATATTCATCCCGGTTGTTTTCAAAATAGGCGCTGATATAGAACATCGGGCTGTTTAAGATTTTCTTCTCATATAAAAACAGTGGAATCAGAATCCGTCCGATTCTACCGTTGCCGTCGCCAAAGGGGTGGATTATTTCGAACTGCGCGTGAATTATGGCCAATTGCACCAAACGGTCGTTTTCTTCGTAATGAATATATTTTTCAAAATTATCCAATGCCTCTTTCAGCATATCCGGAGCCGGCGGCACAAAGCGGGCTTCTTCAATTTTTGAACCCGGTTTACCGATAAAGTTTTGAAAGGTGCGGAACCGGCCTAATAAAACTTCTTTACCGCGCACATCGCTAAGCAATGTTTTTTGCATTCGTTTCAATAAATTCAAAGAGAGGGGCCGGTTTTTCAATTCCTCCTCAGCGAGACGCAGCGCTTTACGATAATTTAAAACTTCTCTTATATCTCCGCTTCTCTCTTTGCTATGCGGTTTTACCTCAAATTTTAAAACATCCGCCAGGGTTGCCTGTGTCCCTTCTATTTTAGAAGAGAGCACCGCTTCCTGGGTGGTTAACTGGGATAAAAGGACTCCCGGATTGGGCAATGATTGCAGGATGCCGTCATAACGCGCCAATACCCTGTTGGCCAGGCTAAGGGATTTTATGAACCGCGTCCAGTCCAGGTTTTTTAAGGGAAGTTTATCGGGAATAAAGGGTTTCATTTTTGTGGCTCACCTTTGACACACAAATTTATTTGTGACTCATATTAAATAAAATATGAAACACAAGCAAGTTTGTGATGCATTTATGCATTGTAAAATTTAGTTGTTTTATTCCCCTGCTCACTTTCGCTTTTTGACGCTTTTAGCCTTATCCAGTTCCGCCGGTCGGGCAGGGGCCGGGGTTCCTGCTGGCTGATAGGGATTTTGGAATGGGGGTCGATGCCGCATTCTTCAAAGATTGGTTTAAATTCATAGTTAGAAAAAAGATTATGTAAATTTAATTGTATATTTAGTATTGCTTTAAATTAAAATTAAATTATTTATTTTTTCGAAATAAGAAGACATATTCTATTATCAAAATTTAAATACATAAGAGCCCCCAACGATCGATCATCAGTGGATTTTCCACTCCGCCGCCAGTGACTTCAACTTACAAAAACTTTTCTTCGGTTTAAAGAACTTTCAAAAGAACCGACACGTTTAAATTCCTATCTATGCTTTTGCCGGGGCACAAAATACCTTTAAAAATAGAAATTCAAACCCAGACCTATGTTTGTTATCGTATTTGATATCTCTGTTTTCTCGGTTTTTCTTCTGATCCGGTTACTTGTGTCGTTATATATTTTTTTATATTTATAGTCTGCGCTGGCATACATATAAGACAAACGGATCATTGAATAAACGGAAAGTGATGTATTAAAAAAATATTCTACACCAAAGGCAGTACTTAATTTATAAGGTGAATTTATTTTTGAAAAAAACGCTACATAATTTTCTGTAATAACCGCTTGGGATGGATTTTTTACAAATAAATTTTTTTCTTTATCTACAAACCAGGAAAACTGTTTTCCAAACCCCAATGATATAAAGGGACTTACTTTATGGGTTAAAGAGGGGAAAAGATAATATTTAAAACTTATATGAATACCAAATGTTTTAAGACCATTTGTTATAATTTCCCCACTATCCGAAGAGTCATAATTGCTCACAGAGTGATCTTCATAGTGCCTTTTTGAATAAGTCGAATTAAAACCTAAATTCAGGCAAAGGCCAAATTGTTTTGTAAAAAGATAAGTAAACTGAGCTTCCATTTTAGAGAGATTATATTCTATCTGGTATATTCTATCCCAATCATTACTATCATAAGATCTGGCGATATAAGACCCTGAATATGGAACATAATACGCGCCAAAGGAAAAATGAAGAAATTTTTCATCGGATACCGGTAACTTTAAGGTCTTTTTCGGGTGGGATGTTTTTTTTAATATTTTTCGTTTGTTGGCAGCTATAGCCTTATTCCTTTTATTGATAATTTTCTGAACTTTTTCGATATCTACTTTGAAACCACTTTTTAATTCGTAAATGATTCCTAATGCTGCGAAATGAATTTTATCGATTCCATTGAGCCCCAAGGAACTTGTAAAAGTTTTTCCATATTTTAATTTTACAGTAGACTGATTGAGTGCAGTGATTAAGCAGGGGTAAGCTTTACCTTTTACGGTAATCACAGTATCCGGATATTCTATATTTTGCGCAAATAGTATGAGTGGAATTAGTAAAAATAATAGGGTTCTCATAGCTTGCCTTTCTAAGTAAAATTTTAAATGCCTTATATAAAAAACGGATTTAAACTATACCCTAAAGGACTCATTGAATGCCCAACGATTACCGATACCAAATCATCCCTATTATAATCATTTTTAAGGCCATTTCCAAAAAGCAAGAATGAATTTTAAAACTCTTCGATCGAAGACAAAACCTCCGGTATTTACAACCCGTATTGTATAAAAAGATAACCCGTATTTATTCTTCCCAGCGGGGATCGGTAATTTTACCCATGAACAGGATGGACCCGCTGGTCTTTTCGCGCAGGATAAATACAAAGGGGTGATTCATGAATATCATAAAACCTTGCGGAGGATTTACGCTTGTTGTCCACATCCCCACAATAGTCACTGCTGCGGCCTCCGTACCCTCTTCATCAACCTGGATAAAGGTCTTATGCTTGACAAAACTGATGAACAACCGGGCCGTGGGATTGATGCGTGAAAAATCGGCCTGAGCGGGGTTAAAAGCATTGGCCATACCCAGCGCTTCGAGCATGGGATTCAGGGTGATATGAAAACGCAACTTAAATTTGGGCAGAGCAATATCACCGCTATCCGCGTTGAAATGATTAATAATCTGTTGCCAGCGGGTGTTGTCCAATCCCGAAATGAGATCTTGCACCGATAAGACACCTGTTTTGGGCAGGAGAAGGGTCATACTAAAATTACCGTTTCCATAAGGGATATCCACGGCCTGCAACCGGGCGTCTTCGTAATAATCGAATTTACCGCGGATATGCATCATCCGGCAGGGCAGGGAGGAATCGCCGCCTTCCGCATAGAAGCGGTCGTCTCTGGTATTTTTCGTATCAAATTTATACATCCAGATGGCCTTTAAATAGATGGCGTTCATTAGGAACATCACCGCATCGCGATCGATGTGATCGATGATATTCGTTATTTTTTGATGCGTTTGCTCCTTTACCCAATCATTAATCCGATTTACGGTGGCCGGATCGCTGAAATCGGCCGGAAAAATCCGGGCATCGAAATAGTCACGGTTGACATGAATGAAATCCTGCAGAACCGTAAAAGTATTTCGGTACCAGATGGAATTGGCCAGTTCAAACAATACGTGTCGGTCGGCCGTTCGTAGTTTACCGATCAGGCCCTGGTAGGCGGTATTAATCGTTTGATCGGACATGCCGGAAAATCCCAAAACCGTGGCCATGGAATCGTATGTGCTTCCCGAGGCTCCGTTTAGAGTCATGCCCAGAGCCATGGAGATGCTTAATGGAGAAATAATAATGTTGGAATTTTGAACCTGTTCGTCGATCTTTTGCAGCAAATTGAAACCGAACTGCTGTGATTGGTTTGCTATAGCGATTTCGTCTTTGGATAGATGCAGGTTTTTTAATTCGCGGCCATTTCTCGAGGTTAATCCGTTTATATTGCGGGAACATTGCCAGACCGCTAAACCGATTATAACAGTCAGCACCAATAGAATACGTTTTTTCATGATGATACCTCCATCTTTTTTAAGTTTAAAGCCCGGGAAAGGTTTCTTTGCAGAATAAAGACACGGCTCTCAATCGAAGGGTACACCGCACATACCGTAGGGATTTTGATTTTATTGTTTTGATTCATAGTACTGTTTTTTATTGTGCTAAAATTATGCCGGAATTTCCATTCATTCAAATATCCTCCCCGGGCATTGAGTTTACGGGATTATCTTAAGAAGCCGATAGTTGTTACGGAATCTGAAATTATCTGAAATTTGATAAACTATCAAAAATCTTATAATAGTGAACCGATTTGTAATGATGTGCAACCGATTTATTCAAAGGGGAGGTCAGGGAGGTAGGCAAGCCAAAAAATTATTTCATCAAAAGGCATTTTTATTTTACCGGAACTTCTTTATATTTAGGTAAAAATTAAATCACGCCTAAAGAGGGAGAGCATCATGTTTGATAAAGAGGTATATACGAAACGTCGCGAAATTCTGCAAAATGCTATGTCGGGTGGAATTGTTTTATTTCTGGGCAATGAAGAAGTGAGTATGAATTATGCAGATAATACCTATCGCTTTCGCCAGGATAGTTCTTTTTTATATTACTTCGGTCTGGATGCACCCGGTCTGGCGGCGGTTATCGACGTGGATGAAAATCGCCATATTATTTTCGGCAATGATGTGGATATGGAAGATGTGATCTGGATGGGGCCGCAGCAGGCTTTGCAGGACCGGGCTAAAGAGGTCGGTGTGGAAGAAACGCTCGCTTCGGATAAGCTGACGGATTATTTACGACAGGCCATCGAACAGAAGAGAACCATTCATTTTCTGCCGCCCTACCGCAACGAACATCGTTTTCGTTTATCGAAACTAATGGGAATTACCGATCCGTTTTTGACCGCTCATGTTTCGGAAGAACTGATCCGCAATGTGGTTGCCCAGCGCTCGGTAAAAGATAACCATGAAATCGAAGAAATCGAAAAGGCCCATGCCGTTACCGCTCATATGCATATGCAGGCCATGGTACGGGCCCGGCCGGGTATGAAGGAGCAGATTCTGGCCGGACTGATCGAAGGCATCGCCTTAGCGGGAGGCGCTTCCGTTTCCTTCCCGGTTATTCTGTCCACACGGGGTGAGATTCTGCATAATCATAGCCATGGGAATATTATGCAGGAAGGGGACATGGTGGTCAACGATTCCGGAGCGGAATCCGATATGCACTATGCGGCCGATATTACCCGTACTTTTCCCGTAAGCGGCAAGTTCTCCGATCGCCAGAAAGATGTGTATCGTATTGTTTTACAATCCCAGTTGGAAGCCATCGACGCCCTGAAGCCGGGTGTACCTTACAAAGACATTCATTTGCTTGCAGCCCGTATCATCACCCAGGGCCTGAAGGACCTCGGCCTTATGCAGGGTGAGGTGGAAGCGGCGGTACAGGAAGGGGCCCATGCCCTGTTCTTCCCCCATGGACTTGGGCACATGATGGGCCTCGATGTTCATGATATGGAGAATCTGGGCGAAGATTATGTGGGCTATGACGAAACGGTGCAAAGAAGCGATCAGTTCGGTTTGGCCTATTTGCGCCTGGCCCGTGAGCTTCAAGCCGGGTTTGTGCTTACCGTTGAACCCGGAATCTATTTTATTCCCGCTCTGATTGAGCAATGGAAGAAAGACAGGAAGCACAAGGACTTCATTAATTATAAAAAAGTAGAGAAATATCTCGACTTCGGTGGAATCCGCATTGAGGATGATGTACTGATCACGGAGGAGGGTCACCGCGTCCTGGGCAAACCCATCCCCAAGGAAATTACGGAAGTGGAAGAGCTGTGCAGTAAGGGATGATGAAATAATCGTTCCATGGTTTATGTTTGACCATAGCAAAGGCCATCCCCCATCGGCCAACCCTGTCGGTGGGGGTTTTTAGTAAACGGGCCGGAATTTTTTGTATGCAGGGAATCATTTTAGCCAGGGGAATGCAATGAACGATCTTAGCAAAACAATTTTGTTGGTGGAAGACGATCCCGTAACCAATAAAATGATTCATACCTTCCTGACCTCTTTGGGATATGAAGTAGTCGCCGCCGGCAATGGCGTGGAAGCACTTTCCGTCCTGACCAGTATCACTCCCAGTCTTATCCTCTCGGATATTATGATGCCCCAAATGGATGGGTATGAACTAAGGAAACGGTTGCTGGCCAGAGAGGAATTCAGACTGATTCCTTTTATCTTTCTTTCTGCAAAAGGAGAGCGGGATGATGTGGTACGTGGCTATGAATTGATTGTGGATGACTATATCGTAAAACCCTATGATCCCAAAATTCTGAGTGCCAAACTGCATACATTGATCAGCAAATATGAGAATCTGACCCAATTGATTCGCTATGATGCGCTGACCGGACTTTACAATCGCCGAGCCCTTCATCTTTTTTTTAAACATGAATTGAATCGGGTGCGGCGATATAAACAAAAGTTGAGTGTTTTAATGCTCGATATCGACCATTTTAAACGGATTAACGATACCTACGGTCATCATTTCGGTGATGAGGTTTTGAAGAGAATTGCCGATTGCCTGCTCTCCCAAATGCGCGAAGTAGATATTATCGCCCGCTACGGAGGAGAAGAGATCATCGTTCTGATGCCGGAAACGAACAAGACAACGGCGGTAAGGGTGGCCGACCGTCTGCGGAAACAAATCAGCAACCTCACTTTTGAATTGGAGGAAGTCTGTGTATGGGTAAGCGGAGGCATTGCCTGTGCCCCTGACGACGGATTGGAAGAATCGGTTTTAGTGGAAGCGGCCGACCGGGCCATGTATCGGGCCAAAGAAGGGGGCAGGAATCAAATCCGGATTTAAACCGTAAAAGGGCCGGATTCAGATGAAAAAATTTTAATCAGGGGAACGATTCGTTGTTGCCGCAACTGACCGGGCAAGATCACGCTCTTATTTTTAAGGAATCCAAATTATGAAACGGATTTTAGTTGCCGGATTACTTGTAATGCTTTCTGTATCAGGCCTGTTCAGCCAGCCGCAACACTCCATTCATTATCAACAATGGCTGGAACATAGCAATATTCCCAAACAACCGTCTCTTTTTAATCCCTCCGGTAGTGATATTCAAGCCCGGCAAGGATTACCCAAAAGAGCGCCGCAAAAGACGATTTTCGGCTATCTTCCGGATTGGGAATACAAGAAAGCCCGAAAGTATTTACAGTATGATTTATTGACCCATATCGCCGCATTTGATTTCGGGGTAAACGCCGACGGAAGTATCGGCAATCCCTCTTACTGGCCCTGGACCGATGTCATTAATGAGGCGCATGCCCATGGCGTGCGGGTAGTCATGGTCGCCGTCAATTTTGATGCGGACGAAATTCATGCTTTGCTCACGGATTCCACAGTTAAGTCTAATTTTTTCAAAAATGTACAGAATAAGATAAGTACCTACCATCTGGACGGGATCAATATAGATTTCGAAGGTTTGTACTCGGCCGACCGGGGCAGCCTGCTCAATGCTTTTATGGCCGATCTGACCGGTTTTGTTCATGAACAGTTTCCTTCTTCGGAGGTTTCTTTTGCCGGACCGGCGGTAAACTGGGGCGGATGGAAGCTGGCCGGGTTGGCCGATGCCTGTGACTATATATTTATTATGGGCTATGCCTTTTATGGCGGCTGGAGCGGCACCAGCGGCCCCGGGGCACCGTTGAGCGGAGGCTCCTATAACATTACCAATACGGTCGAAGTCCAGTATAAACAAATCACCGATAGTCAACCGCAAAAACTCATTTTAGGTCTTCCTTATTATGGCTCACGCTGGCAAACCGAAGACGGCAGTGCTTATTCGGGAACGATCCAGTTTATCGGAGCGACTTTTTTTACGACTGAAATGAAAGAGGCCATCAATTATGGAATACAATGGGATTCCCGCAGTCAGACCCCGTGGTATTTTTATCGCATCGGCACGGACTGGTACCAGGTCTGGTTCGATACGGATAGCTCTCTTGATCTCAAATACGAGCTGGCCGATAGCAAAAATTATCGCGGCGTGGGTATGTGGGCTCTGGGTTATGACGACGATCGCAGCGAATTGTGGAATGAACTGCGAAAACGGTATGCACCGGGAACGTTACCCTTACCCGATCCGCCTCAGGGTTTTTTTATAACCAATCTGGAAGGAAGTGATTCTGTCTTTATTCATCTGGATGCGCAGGATTTTGTCGATGGATACCGCATCTATTGGGGAAGCGACGGGATCACTTTTAGCGATTCCATGGATATTAACGGCAACCAGGCGGAGATCGGCGGTTTTAGTGACGGGCAGTTATACTATTTTAAATGCAAGGCCAAGAACGGGTGCGGCCTGAGTGCTGCTTCCGGTGTCCTGGCTGCGACGGTCACCCCAAACCCCGTAACGGTGCTTATTGTGGATGGCTTCGATCGCAACAGCCCGGGCAATACCTATAATTTTATTCGACAACACGCCGCGGCTTTTTCCGCTCTGGGATACGCGGTGGTTTCCGCGCAGAATGAGGCGCTTATGAACGGAACCTTCGATCCGAATGATTTCTTTATCGTCGACTGGTTTTTGGGTGATGAGAGCACGGTCGATTTTACGTTTAATGTTCCGGAACAGGCGGTAGTGAAGGAGTATCTGCGTAACGGCGGCCATCTCTTTGTATCCGGTTCCGAAATCGGCTGGGACCTGGTTCATAAGGGATCGGTGGAAGACCGCCAATTTTATGAGGATTTTCTCAAAGCGCATTATGTGGATGACGCCCCGCTGGGCAAACGCGGAACCTACTATCAGGCCGAAGCCGTTCCGGGCCAAATCTTTGCAGGGGTGAGTTCGTTTTACTTTGATGACGGCAATCACGCTACCTATGATGTGGATTATCCGGATGCCATTAGCGCCATGAACGGCAGTAACTTAGCCTTAAAATACAACAACGTTTCGAGCGCATCCGGAGGAGCGGCCGTTTCCTTCTCCGGCATGTTTCCAAACGGCCGGGCCGAAGGGAAAGTAGTCAATATGAGCATCCCTTTTGAAACGATCTATCCGGCGGAAGCCCGCCGGGAAGTACTGGCAAAGATCGTCGATTTCTTCAATAAGGCAACTCCTGTTGTGCAATATGAATCGGCCCCGCCCGGGCGGTTTCGCCTCTTTCCCAATTATCCTAATCCTTTCGGTGCAGGAGCCCGCGGCGGTAAAACCAATAATCCGCAAACGATGATTCGTTTCCAAATTCCTTCGGCCAGCCCGGTGCGTCTAACGGTCTATAATATTTTGGGACAGGTGGTCAAAGAGCTGCTCAACACGAGAATGGCAGCCGGCAGACACCGGATTGTATTTAACGCTACGGGATTGGCCGGCGGTGTGTATGTGGTTAAAATAGAGGCCGGCCGATTTTCAGCCACGGAGAAGGTGATTTTAATACGATAAAAACAGGGTTTTTAAATTGAAACGTATCAGGCAACGGGCACCGTTTAAAAATTTGAAATATTACATCATCTTTTTGCTTGTCTATGTATTCCAGACCCCTCCTGTTCAGGCTCAACCCATTATCTGGCCGCATCATTTGCCCGGAAACTGGCAGCAGGAAGGGAAGCCGCGTTCCTATTCGGGACATGATCTAACCATATATCTGGATGGTGGCGCGGATATCTTTTTAGAGATGGGTTTTCATGCTCTATCTGTGCAATTCTATCGCAACGGAAGCGATGAAATCATCGGTGAAGTATATGAAATGACCGGCAAGCCGGGTGCCTGGGGAATGTTTTATCGTCTGCGCCACAAAGACGGGCCTGCACCTCATTTGGGCCCGGCCAGTGCTTTCAATAACTGGCAGATACTCTTGGTACGCGATTCCGTTCTGGTGCGTATTGCCAATTATTCCGGAAAGCCGAAATGCAGGGAAGCCATGCAGAATCTCGCTGAAATGATCGGTACTCAGCTTCCGGCAAGCAGCAAAGAACCGCAATGGTCGGCTCTTCTTCCCGAAGAGGGGCAGATACCGTCTTCCCGGCGTATCATCAGGGGACCTTTAAGCTTGCGGGAAGTAACTACCCTGTTCACTGCCGATCAGTTACGGTTATCTGCGCAGGCCATTGGAATTTCCGCCTCTTATCGGAAACACGGGTCCTCGTTTCGGATATTGATTATCCGCTATAAAAACCGACAAATCCCTGATCAGGTTATAGGAAGACTGGAAGAAGAATACAAGCTGCAAAAGCTCACGAACAATGGCTATCGGCTTACGGTAAAGGGACAACTCATTTCCATCGCTTTAAAGAATAGCGATCTGTGGCTGAACATAAAGGACGGGTCTAACCGATGAATCCGGTTATATCATTTCAGATCATAATGAATCATTTGCTGAAGGATGTGCTGGTGAAAGATGGGATTCGCTATGAGCAATGGACGGAGAAGCCACCCATACAAGAAATTCCTTCCACCCTGGTCACGACCTTTCTGATCTGTTTGTGCGGGAAAGAGCATCCTCACTATGAACAGGCCGGAACGATTCTATCGGAATTCGGCAGGGATCGGCGCTGGAAGGAGGCGGCCGATTTTTTTCAAAGGGGTGCCAAACGGATCCCGGAAGAAATTGAAGAGGCTGCCGTCAGCGATGTGCAGTTTGCCGATACGTTAGAACATCTCTCCGTGCGTCTCATCCGGGGCGAAGAATTACGTGTGCAGGACCTGTGGTCGGCCTTTTTCCCGGAAGGAGTCGGATTGTTTTCAGAAAGGGATCGGGAACGAAAAATTCATCAATTACGTCAAAAACGGACGGTGACTGTTGAGAAGCCGGACCCGCGGCCCATTACGCATCCGGCCCGGGAAATTCTGTTTACATCCAATATTTTACTCGCTCCGCCCCTCTCGAACAAGGAAGATTATTGGCATCTTCCTGTTGAGTTAAAGCCTCCCGCCCGGCAAGTCCTTCGGGAAAAACAGCTCTTTTGGTACGACCATCCCATTCCGTTGGGAATAGATCCCGATAAAAACGAAGCCCTTTATGGTATCCGGGGTTTGGAAAAGATGATGGCTTACGAAAAGACCCACGGCACAATCGATAAGCAGGAACGGTTGACGGTCGTCCTGTCCACTTCCACCACGCACCGGGGATTGCACAACCTGGTTCGGCCCTATTTTAAGGATTTGTTCGAAAAGCATGGAAATTTGCTTCATACCAATCTTTTTATTTTTTCGGAAGACGCCACGGATGAAATCTTTCGTCAGGTGCTTTTACCCCTGCAAAAGAAGTTTTTCCCCGAAGCGGATGTAGGGGGGTTGCGGGAAGTGTTCGGAGTCGATGGGGAATATGGTCGACACTATTCCTTTCTTAAGGCGATCGGCGCCTTTTGGCAGGTCTTCATCGATCCGCAGATAAAAGCGACTTTTAAGATTGATCTGGATCAGGTTTTTCCGGAAGAGGAATTAGAAGCTGAAACCGGGTCAACAGCCTTGCAACTACTATCCTCTGCCGTATGGGGAGCAAAGGGCCGGGATGCGGATGGTCATTTGGTGGAACTGGGAATGATTGCCGGAGCGCTGGTGAATGCCCGGGATATCGGGCGGGGGCTTTTCACGGCGGACGTTCCTTTTCCAAGGCAGGTGCAACCGGAATTCGACGAGCGTATCTTTTACAGCCGCCTGCCCCAGGCCCAAAGTACTGCAGCCGAAATGATGACCCGTTATGGAAGTGCCGGCCATCCGGATGGTAAAAAACAAGTCATTCAACGCTTTCATGTTACCGGCGGTACAAATGGAATTTTAGTGGAAGCTTTGCGCAGGTTCCGTCCCTTTACACCGACGATAATGGGGCGGGCGGAAGACCAGGCTTACCTGCTTTCCGTTTTATGGAAGGGCACGCCTTCGTTACGGTACTACCATGCTTCCGGTTTATTCATGCGCCACGATAAGGATACTTTTGCCCGGGAAGCCATTGAAGCGGCTGCCGAGGGGAAAATAATCGGAGATTATCTGCGCATTCTGTTATTTTCTGTTTACGCTCGGGCCTTGCCCTGGCCGGTCAAGGATATTATGGACCAGGTGGATCCTTTCACCGGATGTTTTATCTCGGGAATCCCGGTAACGGTTGTTTTACTACGTATGGCTTTACGATATTTCCGCATGACGCAAGAAGACGGATCGGAACGGGCGATAGCCTTTTTGCGACAGGCGGTAGGTCGTCTGAAACCCTTTATAGAACAACCGGACAATGGGCAGACATGGATAAAAAAGGTTTTTGAAAGAGAACAGTCGGCCTGGCATCTCTATTATGATATCCTGCAACGCGCGGAAGAAGAATTGAAGAAAGGAGATAAATGGCTGCAATCTATCCGGCAGGCAGCACGGAAAATTGTGGAAGAAAACAGAATTACGGTCGATCACGATAAATAAATTTTAGTGGTTAGTTGGTAGAAATATGCCTGGAAAAGAAATTCCGCTGTTGTACAACAGGTAAAATCCATTTTTATTCAGGTTTACAAAATGAAGATAAAAAAATTTAAATCCACAGAGGGCTTGGAAATTTGGGTCGGCCAGGACGATGTGAGCAATGACTATTTAACTCTAAAGGAAGCGCATGCCAATGATTTGTGGTTTCATGTCAGCGGCGTCTCGGGAAGTCATGTTTTGCTGCGCTGCGGTGAACAAAATTTGATTCCTTCCAAAGAAAGCATACAATTGGCGGCCCGGTTGGCGGCCTATTATTCGCAGATGCGCCATGGGGGAAAGGTAGCGGTTCACTATTGTCAGGCTAAAGATGTTCATAAACCGCGCAAGGCTAAAGCAGGCACAGTTCACATCCGTAATTTCACGAAGATAAAGGTCTTCCCTTTGAACGAGGAAGAATTATCCCGCCTGGCCGGCAGCGAATTATAGAATTTCTTGAATTAATATTAAAAAATTCAGAGCTTACAATATTCTTCTCTAAGATTTGTATAAAATCTAAGGAATTGATTATGATGAAAATACTTGTTATCAACGGTCCGAATCTGAACCTGTTGGGAGAACGCAAACCGGATGTGTATGGGCATCGTTCTTTGGATGATATCAATGCATTTATCAGCGATTATTTTAAAAGAGTCCGTCTGGATTTTTTTCAGTCCAACCACGAAGGAGCCATTGTCGATAAAATTCAGGAGGCCCGTCGTTTATATGACGGAATCGTGATTAATCCCGGCGCGCTTACCCACTATTCCTACGCCATCCGGGATGCCATCGAATCCATTGATCTGCCGGTAGCCGAAGTCCATATCAGCAACATCTTTAACCGGGAATCTTTTCGTAATAAATCGGTTATTTCTGCGGTGTGTGTAGGTACGGTCAGTGGTTTCGGTGCCTATGGTTATGTCATGGCCGCTCAGGCATTGGCCCACCAAATCAAGCGCAGGAAAAATGCTAAAACAGATTAAAAATTTAGCGCGCCATTCGTCTATTTACACGCTCAGCACGTTTGCTCAGAAAGCTTTGGGCTTCGTGATGATGCCCTTTTATACGGATCCGGCTTATTTACCGCATAATAGCGACTATGGGGATATGGCTCTGGTCTATACCTTCATTGCCTTTATGACCATCATCTATCTGTACGGCATGGATCTGGCGCTGATGCGCTATTTTTTTCTCGGTAAATTTCGCCGGAAGGACGTGTATACCACTGCTTTTGTCGGGGTGTTGCTGAACGGAGTGGTTCTTTCGGCGCTTCTGATGATTTTTGCAGGATCGCTCGGATATGTGGTATTCGGCAGCGCCCGCTACGCTCCATTTATCCGTATTGCTGCCGGTATTCTTTTTCTGGAAAGCCTGGGTAATTTACCCTATCTCATTTTACGCGCTGAAGAAAAATCAACGCTTTATTCCGTCGTCCGTGTCGGACGCTTTCTGCTGGAGCTTTCTCTGGATATCCTATTGGTCGTGATTTGGCACAAAGGAGTGTTGGGCATCTTGTATGCCAATCTGATCGCTGCTTTTATCAATGTCCTGGTTCTCTTGCCCTATCAATTGAAATATCTGAGCGGACGTTTTATAAAGGATGCCTTTCGTACTCTGGTTCGTTTCGGATTACCCATGTTACCCAACGGTCTGGCCTATCTTACGGTGGAAGTGAGTGATAAATATCTGATGCGTTTGCTTCTGGATAAAGATGCGATCGGAACCTATGCGGCCAACCGGAAGTTCGGCTCGCTGATGCTTTTTGTGGTAATGGCTTTCCGTACCGCCTGGCAACCTTTCTTCTTAAAAGTGGCCAAAGAAGAGTCCGATCCGCAACATATCTATTCCAAAGTAATGACCTATTTTGTGCTGGTTGCTTCCTGGCTGGTCATATTCGGCACCTATTTTCTCGAATATATCCTGCGGATTCCTTTCGCTCCCGGCCGGTATTTGATGGGTAGTGCCTACTGGAGCGGTATGTCGGTCATACCGATCATTTTGACAGCCTACCTCTTTTACGGCTTATATGTTAATTTAACGGTAGGAATTTATATTAAAAAGAAGACCGGTATGATGGTTGTTTTTACCGGCCTGGCGGCACTGGTAGATGTAGGCAGCAATTTTTATCTTATGCCCCATTTCGGAATCATCGGAGCGGCCTGGGCCACCCTGCTCAGTTATATGACCATGGCTGCTTCCATCTATATCGCTACCCGCCGAATTTATCCGGTGCCCTATGAATATAAACGGATCGGCCTCTTGTTTATGGTGCTGATTGCCGCCCTGTTCGGCTATTATTTTATGAATCTGACCTTTTTATGGCGTCTTTTGATCGTAATGAGTATTCCGGCTTTCCTCCTGCTCGGAGGATTCTTCAAACCGGAAGAAAGTCGGGCTGTATTGCAAATGTTTAGAAGGAACGAAGGGTGAGAAGCTCCCTGCTGTTAAAAATCATTTTATTCCCTTTGAGTCTGCTTTACGGTTTGATTATGCAAATTCGCAATAAGCTCTATGACACGCACTTGTTACCTGTGCATCCATTCTCTCTGCCGGTGATTGCCATAGGCAATCTGAGCGTAGGGGGAACCGGGAAGACTCCCTTCACGATTTATCTGGCCAACCGTCTTCTGCAAGAGGTGAATTCCCTGGCCATTGTCAGCCGCGGGTACCGCAGGGAAAGCAAAGGGCCGCAACTGGTTTCGGACGGCCATGGGCTTTTGTTGGATGCGGATCAGGCCGGAGACGAACCGCTGCTGATGGCGTATAGTGTTCCGCGGGCCATTGTGGTCGTTGCCGAACGACGGGCGGAGGGCATTGAACTGGCCTTAAAAAGCGGGAAGCCGGAGATCATTTTACTGGATGATGCGTTTCAGCACCGGGCGGTGGCCCGTGACGTGAATATTTTATTGGTAAATGTAAAGGAACCCTGGAAAAGAAACCTGCCCGTGCCATCCGGGACCATGCGTGAATTTAAATTCAACTACCGGCGGGCCGATCTGATCGTATTTACCCATTGTAGTGCGGAAGATAATCGGCCCTTTTCTCCCGGACTTCCATTCTTTTGTGCTAAGGCGGAATCGGAAGTCCTCAGGGATAAACAGTTTCATATCAGGGGCGGTTTGAAAGACCTCGGCAAGAAAGCCGTGGCGGCTTTTGCGGGAATCGCTCATCCGGAAGTCTTTTTTCAGGATTTGGAACAAAGGGGAATGGATGTAAGATATAAGCGGGCTTTTACGGATCATTACCGTTATAGCAAAGAAGATATTCACTTTCTTCAGTCTATGGCCGAAAGCAAGGGTTGTCACTGTCTTTTGTGTACGGAAAAAGATTTGGTAAAAATTCAGAATCTTCCGGATATGGCGGACGATCCACCCCTTCTGGCCCTCTCTTTACAAATGCGCCTCGATCATGAAGAGGATTTTTTAGACCTGATCCGGGATAAGATAGGAAAGAGAAGATAATGGTATTAATAGGAAAGAGACCCGCTTGTGAACGGGCAGGGCATAGGTTCGCGGCCATGGTAATTTACTCTGATTCTGATCCCGAAGGAGTTCGTTGATCATAAGGAAACCCCGGGAAAATTTTTAAATTTTCATCTTGACTTATCCTTATGAAAGACTTAAATTAAAAATCTTATAAATTGATCGCGGGGTGGAGCAGTCTGGTAGCTCGTTGGGCTCATAACCCAAAGGTCGTAGGTTCAAATCCTGCCCCCGCTACTACTCAGGTGATCGTGACGATCGCCTGTTTTTTTATAAAGGCGGTGTAGCTCAGTTGGTTAGAGCATCGGAATCATAATCCGAGTGTCCGGGGTTCGAGTCCCTGCACCGCTACTTTTTTATCCTCCATTTAGTGAGGAAAGTTTTGATTAAACGTTTTATATCTTTCATTCGATCCAATCATCTTGTACATCCCGACGATGTGGTAATATTGGCTGTTTCCGGTGGCCTGGATTCCATGGCCATGCTTTCTTTGTTTGAAAAAGCACAAGCCCAATTAAAATTACATTTGCGGGTACTGCATATCAACCATCACGTCCGGGAGGACAGCGACCGGGATGAGATACTGGTGGGTAATATTTGTCGGCAAAAGAAGGTTCCCTTTACAGTGAAACATTTACAGGGTTTTGATCTGAGCAGCAGCGAAGAGGTTCTGCGTCAAGCCCGATACAGCGCCTTCGAACAGGAATTAGATAAGTTCCCGGTAGCCAGATTAGCAACCGGTCATCAATTGGATGACCAGATTGAGACCGTGTTGATGCGCCTGGCCAAGGGCTCCTCGTTAAAAGGTTTGACAGGCATTCCTGTGCGCAGAGGGGCGATTATCCGTCCCATGCTTTTCTTAAGCCGGCACGAGATCGAACGTTATGTCGAACAGAATAAAATACCTTTCCGTAATGATTATACCAATGATGAAGACGACCATTTACGCAACCGAATCCGTCACCAGATTGTCCCCGCTTTCCGTAAAGTGTTTGGTGCGGACTTTGACCGGAACATGGCCAGAAGCCTTACAGAATTATCTCAAATTCACCGTTATATTTCGTTGCAGAATGAGCATGATTTCGGAAAGTTGCTCGAACAGAAGGATCGGGAATTCTATTTCAATATCCGCGCCTACCAAAAATTACCGCTCTGGAGAAGGCGTCAGTTTTTACAGTATTGTATTTCTTTAATATATCCCGTAAATTCATTCGTTTCAGGGAATTATTTCCGGGCTTTTGATTGGTTTGTCGAAAGCGCAGCGGTTGGGGCTTCATTTATTATTGCTCAGGAAGCGGTAGCAGTAAAAAATCGGATTTCAATTCAGTTTTCACAATTCGTTTCACATAAGGCTGAAACAAAGGAACTTTTTCCCGGCCAAATAGTGTATTTAGGGCGAAATAAAATAAGCGCAGAAAAAGTTCATTACAAGGATATACGATTTTCGTCGCAGGCAAATCTGGAATATATCTGTTGCGATCAGATAAAGGGCCCTTTAACTGTCCGATATTGGCAACCGGGTGATTGGTTTATTCCCCTGGGGATGAAAGGCCGGCAAAAACTAAGTGATTTTTTTGTCAACCGGAAAATAGATCGATTGCAAAAAAATTATATCCCCCTTGTTTGCTATAAGAAGCAAATCATATGGGTGGCAGGTTGGCGCCTGGATGAACGGTTTAAAGTTCGTCCCGGGTGTAAAAATTTTATGAAACTATCAATGGAAGTGCAGGAAACACTATGAATTGTGGTTATGACCAAAAAGAAATTGTTCCGGAAAATTACCATTTGCTCCTGTCGGAAGAGGATATACAGAAGCGTTTGGAAAAATTGGGGGAACAAATCACCAGGGATTTTAAAGACAAAACACCCATTTTGATTGGAGTGCTGAACGGTAGTTTTATATTTCTTGCCGATTTGATACGTTTCATCAATACGGATGTGGAGATGGATTTTATTCGTATCTCAAGTTATGGAGACGGCCGGGAGTCCTCCGGTCATATCAAAATTTTAAAACCGTTAAGTGCAGATATTAAAGATCGTCCCGTTATTGTCGTAGAAGATATTGTGGATTCGGGGAATTCGATCATTTTTTTGGAACATATGTTCAGTGCTTTCGGACCGACGGAGTTAAAATTTGTAACGCTTCTGAATAAGCCATCCAAAAACATGACTCCGATCAAACTCGACTACATCGGCTTCAATATTGAAGATAAGTATGTAATCGGTTACGGACTGGATGACGCTCAGCTTAAACGTAATCTGCGCTCGATTTATTATATTGATTAGAAAGGAGTTTTTTTACTAATGACGAATAAACCGGAAAACGGCCAGCGCCCGCCGGATAATGATAAAAAGAAGAACAACAATGATGAATTTCAGTGGAAGAAGGCTTCAAAGACCGGCTTGATTTGGGTACTTATCTTGCTGGCGGCCATCGTGTTCAGTACGCTCTGGCCCAGCAGTCGGCCGGAAGAGGTCGAAATTGATTTTAGTGTGTACCAGCGTCTGCTTAAGGAAGATAAAATTGAAAGCGGTAAAGTCACCTTAAAAGAAAATCTGTTCCGTGGAAAATTGCGGGATGTGGAAACATTTCAGGGCCCCAAAACCAGCCGGCGCGGCCAATACATTCGCACCATTCTTCCTTATCTCGATAATACCATGGTCGAGCAGTGGAAGAAGCATCAGATTCCGATCCAGTTTATCGAACCCTCCAATGAGTGGACACTCATGCTGGTGAACATATTGCCCTGGGTGCTCATCCTGATCGCCTGGATTTTCATGGCCAGAAAGATGCAGGGCGGAAGCAGCTCGCGGGGATTATTCAGTTTCGGTAAGAGTAAGGCCAAAATGCTGACAGAGGATAAGAATAAGGTTACTTTTGCCGATGTAGCCGGTGCCGATGAGGCGAAAATGGAGCTGGAAGAAATTATAGAATTTCTCAAATCTCCCGGAAAATTTACCCGCCTCGGGGGCAGGATCCCCAAGGGCGCTCTCTTACTCGGCCCTCCGGGGACCGGTAAAACGCTGCTGGCCAAAGCCGTGGCCGGTGAAGCGGGGGTTCCTTTCTTCAGCATGAGCGGAGCTGATTTTGTGGAAATGTTTGTGGGTGTCGGCGCCAGCCGCGTGCGCGATCTGTTTGAAGTAGGCCGTAAAAATGCCCCCTGTATTATTTTCATCGATGAAATCGATGCGGTGGGTCGGCATCGCGGTGCAGGATTAGGCGGTGGCCATGATGAGCGGGAGCAAACCCTGAATCAATTGTTAGTGGAGATGGATGGTTTCGATACCAAAGAAGGCGTAATTCTTATCGCTGCAACCAACCGTCCCGACGTGTTGGATTCAGCCTTGCTGCGTCCCGGTCGATTTGACCGTCAGATTGTGGTCGATCGGCCTGATGTTCGCGGCAGGGAGGGCATTTTACGCGTACACACCAGGAAAGTACCCGTGGATAATACGGTGAATCTGGAAACCCTGGCCAAAGGGACACCCGGTTTGTCCGGTGCCGATCTGGCGAATCTGGTCAACGAAGCCGCCCTGCTGGCTGCCCGGCGTGATCATACCCGGGTTACCATGGCGGATTTTGAAGAGGCCAAAGATAAAATCATGATGGGCATGGAAAGAAAATCCATGCTCATAAGTGACGAAGAAAAGAAGACGACCGCTTATCACGAATCCGGTCACGTGCTGGTTGCCAAACTAATTCCTGGCTCGGATCCGGTTCATAAGGTAACCATTATTCCCAGAGGCCGGGCCCTCGGTATTACCGCTTATTTGCCTTTGGATGATCGGCATACCTATTCCCGTGAATTCCTGGAAGGACGCCTGGCTCAGCTTCTGGGTGGACGTGCTGCGGAAAAAATAGTCTTTAATCATTTTACTACCGGTGCAGGAAATGATATTGAACGAGCCACAGAAATTGCCCGCAAAATGGTGTGTGAATGGGGGATGAGCGAAAAACTGGGGCCGGTAACTTTCGGTAAAAAGGACGAAGAGATCTTCCTGGGCCGGGAAATCGCCCAACATCGTGACTATTCCGAAGAAACGGCCAAGGAAATAGACGGTGAGGTAAGGCGTATTGTTGCCGAAGCCCAGGCCTGGGCCGAAAAGTTATTATCCGATAATATCGACAAACTGCACGCTCTCTCCCAGGCTTTGCTCGATCATGAAATCTTGGATGGGGAACAGATCGATCAGGTGCTGCGCGGCGACAAGGTGGTGGCAAAAGCTTTTGCCACGGAACTTGAGAAGAAGAAGCGAGGCAGGCCCCGAAAAAGTACGGCATCCGGCAAAAAATCCGGGGTTGAAAAGAAAACCGCGAAGAAAAAATCTGCCCCCTCTTCCGAAGAGAAGAAGGAACAGAAGGGTTAAGTCCGGAATGGTTTGAGGAGTTGAATCGGAACTCCATCCGTCCCGGGTCGCTATTCTAATTCAGCTCCTTTAGGTTGTGCAACCACGCAGCGGTTTTTGCGCGAAGGGCACCATTTTGGGGACTACCAAAACAGGGTAGAAATAAAAATTCGGGAATGAATCTCACTTGGCGAATGGTTTGCTTTCTGAGCTAACATTGAGGCTGTGAAGCGTAGCAAACAGGAAATTAACAGGATTGCGGCAAATGGAAACCACCTTCGAATTTTTATCCGGGAAAGTGCCCGGCGGTATTATTCTGGTCTTAGCGTTACTGCTTAGTGTGCATTTATTGCTGTCCTTCCTGAAATCTTCCGGCCTTATGTCCAAACAACGGGTCAGAAAAGACCGTATCCTGTATACGGTTGTAATTTTACTGGTCTACCTATCCATCTGGCTGGCCACGCGTCCTCCCCGGCCCCCGGTGCGGCTTGCCGTTTTGCCGACTGCGGACAACCGTACCTTGGTCAGGGCTAAAGCCCGTAATTATTATTTTCCCGAATATTTTCGGAGAAATACCTTTCATCATTTAAAAGACAAATATTTTATTCATCGCTGGCAATGGCTTTACGAAACCATCGGCCCCGATTCGGCTTCCTCTTATCCTCTCTGGCCGAAAGTCGCCCGTCTGGTCGGCGCACAAATCATTCTGACCAGTACTTTTAGTGATTCGGGAATCCGTTTCACCCTGCACCATATTTCGGGAAATCAGGATCAAACAGAAGAAACACAAATTCATTCTTTGGCGGACAGCCGTAAGATATTAACCTGGTTATCTGAAAAAACGGATCTGTTCAGGGACAGTCCTCTACCCGATAAGGATGTGAATGAAACGTTCTTACAAGGGGAACTGGCTCTGTTGCAAAAACGATATCGGCAGATTTTACTTCTTGCGGATGATAATCCGTCCCCGGACCTGAGGGTATTAAAAGCGGCCGCACTGGTTCATATCGGCATGCAACGCAAAATCGATCGCCAAAAAGTGGAATATTTAGAGAGTGAAATCAAGATTCCGGAGTTTGAGCAGGCCAGGCGTATTCTGGCGGAATTGATTCGACAGCGTCTGGATACGCCGGATGTTGCCTATTGGCTGGGCAGAATGGCGATATTTACGGAAGATTTTGGTAAGGCGGAAATCTTTTTAAAAAAGGCTCTGGCCGACGATCCCACGAACAGCCGTATCCACTACCGGTTAAGTTTTTTATTGCCTCAACGGCTGAGAGATCTGGGTTATAAAAACCGGATTGAATTACTTAAAAAGGCCGTATATCTGGATCCCGGCTATCGTGATGCCGTGTATGCCCTGGCCCACGAATATTACGTTTCCGGAACAGGGACTCCTTCCGGTCTGGGCACGACCATGGCCATGAAGACCATTCAGAATTTTTTAAAAATCCGCCGGGGAGATGCCCGCATGTTGAGTTTGCTGGGCTCTATTTCTCTTAAAATATCCGATTATGACCAGGCCGAACGTATCTTTAAACTCATGCTGCAACGCTATCCCAACGATTCAAATGCCCACTATAATATGGGTGTTGTTCAATTCATGCTCAAGCATTATAAAAAAGCCTTACCCTATTTTTTGCAAGCCATAAAAATAGACCATAATCTGGACGCCTATCTGTATGCCGGTATAACCTATCGTTTGTTGGGTAATAACCGACTGGCGTTGAAATATTACCGGGAACGGGTAAAACGCAAAACAGGGGACGATGATTCCTATGCTAAGGAGGCCATGAAGGGCATCCGGGTTATCCTGGCCGACAGTTTGACTAAAAAGCAACATGAAAAGTAGAGCTATTTATATCTCATCCCGGGCGCGCCTTCGGGAAGTCGACACTCAATATAAAATTTCATTACAGGAATCCTGTCTGCATCGTTATCTCTTTCATTTTTCCAGGCTGAGCAATTCACAAATCACTCGATTTCGAAAAAAGATTATACCCGTATTGGATTCCTCTTCCGGCGGTGGATACGTTAGGGGACAGAATATATTTCTTTGCCTGAATCCAAAGTCGATACGGAGTATCCTGGAGACAGATCCCGCTATGGATACGGATCTGCAAAAGGCTTTTAACAGGATACAAACCCTGTTGGTTGCATCGCCGAAGCCTGTATGGAAGTTGGATCACGGACAACTGGATTTCAATCGCGGTCCGTTTATTATGGGGATTCTCAATGTTACTCCGGACTCTTTTTCGGATGGAGGAAAATATCCGGATGCCCGTTCCGCCGTGGATCAGGCTCTGCTCATGGTCGAACAGGGAGCGCAAATCATCGATATCGGTGGAGAATCGAGCCGACCGGGAGCGCAACGGGTTTCGGCCGAGGAGGAAATCCGACGTGTACTTCCCGTGATAGAGATGCTCCGCAGGCAAAGCAATGTATTGATTTCCATTGATACGTACAAAAGCCGGGTTGCCCTGAAAGCTTTGCAGGCCGGGGCAGATATGGTCAATGATATCAGTGCCGGGGTATTTGACCCGACTATGGTTGAAATTGTGAATAAATTTCACGCCGCTGTGATTTTAATGCACATGAAGGGTCAGCCTGAAAATATGCAGAATCATCCACAGTATGAAGACGTTACCCGGGAAGTCTACGATTTTTTGGAGGAGCGGGTAACGTGTTTCGAAGAAGCCGGAGTGCGCCCGATAGCGATTGATCCGGGTATCGGCTTTGGAAAACGCTTGGAAGATAACCTGCGTCTGATCCGGGATCTGAACGATTTCAAATTTTTGCATAAGCCGATTTTGGTCGGTTTATCCCGCAAATCATTCATTGGTACGATTCTTGAAACGGATATTAAAGATCGCCGGGACGGAACCCTGGCTGCTAATGTAATGGCCTGGTTAAACGGAGCCGATATTCTGCGCGTACATGATGTTAAAGCCACCGGCGATGCTCTGAAAATTGCCCAAAAAATCGCCGGTAGGGGCTAAATTGATACAGATCATTTTATTTGAAGTTAAAATTATGTAAGAAATAGAGAAAAAATAAATCCATTGGATGTTTTTTTCAGTTGAAATTCATTTATGAATAGACTATATTCCTATAAATTATAACATCTTATGAATTATGCGGTGAATATTTTCTAAACAATATAATCAAAATAAGGGAAAATATTAAAGAACTTCAAATAGTTGTCGAACACGAAACAAATAAATGCTCTTTAAAATTGGGTTTTTACCGGTAACCATAATCGATTTTATCGATATTTTCTTAGTAACGACGCTTTTTTATGAATTATATCAGTTTCTAAAGGGCAGCGTTGCCATTCGTATGTTTACCGGCTTGCTGGTGATTTTGTTGATATCGATCGTTGGAGAGTTGCTGAATATGAGCGCTCTCAGTTGGATTATGTCCAGCTTGAAAACGGTTTGGGTTTTGGCCTTTGTAATTATTTTTCAACCGGAACTGCGCAGACTGCTTATTTATTTGGGGCAGAGCCGATTGGTGAGAACCTTTGTGCAGGTGGATGATTATAAGTATATCGATCATATTGCGGATGCCTGTCTGGAACTTTCGCGGAAGAATTTTGGCGCTCTTTTGGTCATCATTCGCGATATGCAGCTTAAGCCCATCGTAGAAACGGGCATCTTATTACAGGCTCAGCTATCCAAACAATTAATCAGTTCCATCTTTAACCCCCGTTCGCCTTTGCACGACGGGGCTCTGGTCATTCAAAACGATGTTGCCGTTGCGGCCAAATGTATTTTACCGTTGTCTCAAAATCCGGATTTGGATCCGGCGATCGGGACCCGGCACCGGGCCGCGGTGGGACTCTCGGAACAGTCGGATGCTTTTATTATCGTGGTTTCCGAAGAAACGGGCATGATCTCTTTTGCCGAAGGAGGAAAATTAACGAGAGGCATCACCGAAAATATGATGCGCAAAAAGCTGAATGAAATATTTTCACCGAAGCCGGTTGAAAAACCATCAAGAATATTCAGATTTTGAGATAGATAAAGAAGAAGAAAAATGATAAGGAAATAAGATCTCTGGAGGTCGTATGAAGATTTTTACCAGATTGACAGATGTATTTACGGAATCGATAAGTAAGGTGACGATCGTAAGCGTTGCTATAATTTTTATGTTCGCTTCCGGTGTGTTGGCCGCTACCATTACTTCTGTAGCGGATGGTAATTGGAGTGCCAGTGGGACGTGGGATAATGGAGTGCCTCAGGCAGGGGATGATGTAATCATAGCTTCAGGAACCACTGTGACACTGGATGTAAGTAGCGCTGCATTAAATTCTTTGGATATTCGGGGTACCTTGGATGTAAACGGTCATTTATTGGATGTAAACGGTAATGTTACCGTGAGTGGTACCTTGGAAGATCTGACTTATGCTACGAGCCGTAATGTAACGATCTCGGGTAATTTGGATGTAAGCGGTACACTTACCTATGTTTCAGTAAAATTCGATGGTACTACAAGTAAAACTTTGAGCGGTTCCGGTACAATAACATTTTATAATGTTGAATTCAGCAGCGGAACTTTTACGAATACTTCCGGTAGTCAGGATTTTTCGGAATTGTTCGTGACGGGTGCTACTTTCCAACCGAGCAATACCTGGAAAACATCGGTTACAGGTACATCGGCGACAATCATTTCCATACAAAGCGGAACATTCTCTCCCCAATCTTCCTGTACATTTAGTTTGAATGCAGTATATGATCCTCCACCGCCCCCGGTTAATGCGGCTACCTTAATTATATCCAATACTTCAACTGCATCTACTATTACATTCAATAATATAGACTTCCAATCTGACAATACAAATAATGTGCTTGAATTCTCTGATAATAGTGGCTCTACCGCCTATCAAATAAACGGTACACTTAATTTTACAGGTACGGCCAAAGGGGCTGTAACGCTCACCAATAGTACCTTAACATATGGCAGTAGCGGTACTTTAAAATATTCGGTTGGAGGTACGGTCGACGCGGATGAATGGCCGTCAACCGGAGCGCCGAATGTTGTTTTGCAAAGCGGTGCGGTTACGATCCCTTCCGGTGTAACTTGCGAGGTGGACAATAAACTGACTCAAATCAATGGGTCCATTTCGGTTAGCGGTACCTTGCGATATGATAATGCCAATACGACGACCCTCGAATATGCTCCCTCTCCGGCAGCGGATGTGACGGTCGGCGATGAATGGCCCACAGGAAGCACAACCCGTCCTTCCAATGTGACGGTTAATAACTCCGGAAAAACCGTAACCGTTTCGGCCACGGATCGGGTCATCCCCAAAACTTTAAACATCGTGGCCGGCACCCTGGCCATGGGCAGTAATAACCTTACGGTTCTGGGTTCCATCGCCTCCAGTGACATCGCCGGCTCCGGGTCTGTTACGAGTACAGGCAGTATTAATGTCGGTGACGGCACGACCCAACTGGCTCAAACCATTAGCGGGTCAGTGACTCTGGACAATCTGACCGTCAATAAAGGCGGAAGCGGCACGGCTAACGATTTGACTATTAGCGGCTCACCCACCATTACCAATAACTTTACGGTGACCAACGGCGATGTAATTGCCGACGGAACGGTGACCATCTCTTCCGGTGCTCTTATCCTTAGTAACAGCAGTACCTTTACAGTCAGGAACGGGGCTTTGAGTACGGCTACTTTAACCTTAAACGGCACATCGACCTTTACTACCGGCGGTAAATCCGTTTCCGGGCTCAGTACGCTAACGACAGCCAGCGGAAGTACATTCGAATTTAACGGAACTTCTCTGGAAACAACTCCGAGTGGCGCGACTTTCGGAAATGTGAATATGAACAATACGGCCGGCTTGAATATCAGCGGTACGGTTACAGTAAACGGTACATTAACGTTTAATCAAAATGCAACGGTCAATACAAGTTCTTCAAATATTCTGGTTATCAGCACGAGCGGATCTATCTCCGGTACTGCAGCCGCCCGTTATGTAAAGGGTCCGCTGAGAAAACAATTTACCTCTACCGGTTCCTTTACTTTTCCGGTAGGAACTTCGGCTCTTCGATCGGCCGTATTTAACTATACAGCCGGTACATTCGGCGGAACCAGTGTCATTGAGATCGAACATTCTACCGCCAGTTTTACGGAAGGTACCCGACCCAACGGTATCAGCGCAATTGATCAATCGTCCCATTATATCCTAAGAGAACGAGGTACGGCTCCCACGAGCTTTACTTACTCTTTTACCGGTACTTTTGAAGATGGTAATTTTTCTCCTGAAACCCGAAACAGAGTACTGGTCCAGGCCAGTGCAACTCCGACCTGGACGGTGGGTACGACCAATCCTTCCACGGATATTAATACGACCGATAATACTGTATTGGCTTCGGGCTTCACAGCTTTACCCAGCGATAGTCCCTATCTGGTGACTTTTGGTTCTGCTACCACTGCGGTTACCTGGGATGGCGGCGGAGCGGATAATAATTGGAGTACGGCAGCCAACTGGGTAGGCGATGTGGTTCCTCAAACCGGTGATGCGGTTTTACTGGATAATTCGGCCCTGGCGCAGAATTATACGGTGATTTACGATGCAGGTGTTACCCAGACTTCCTTTGCAAGTATCCATATATCGTCCGATGCTACCCACAGCATTTCTTTAACAATGGACAAGAGTGCAACGGTTGATCTGACGGCGACTTCCGATGCCATAAATGTAGGCAGCAGCGATAAACTTATCTATTCCGGTTCGTCCATAACCATGAACGGTTCCGCTTACGATCCGAGTTTAACTACCTATAGCGGTGAGGTTGAATACCAAAGCGGCTCGTCTGTTTACGGTGATGCCTATGGTGGAAATCTGGTGATTAACGGGGCTTCGGGTACCAGCGGTACCACCGCTATTACGGTTAGTGGAAATTTGACGAAACAGAGTTCAACGGCCTTTTCGACCTCTCTGGCCTTTACCGTGACCGGAAATTATACGAACACGCTTGGTAATGCCACCTATAGCGGCGGATTAACCTTTAACGGCACTACCTTTACCGTAGACGCCGGGACGATCGGCGGCACGGTGACCTTTTCCGGAAGTGCTGCCCAGGCTATCGCAGGTAGTGGTTCCGCGGATATATCCATCGGGAATTTGACGCTTAATAATAGTAACGGATTAACTCTGAATCATTCGGTTATTATTGCCGGTACGCTTACATTGTCGGCCGGGTTAATAAACACCACAACCACAAATCTGTTGACTATCGGAAGTTCCGGCTCCATATCGGGATACAGCTCGGCCCGTTATATCAACGGTCCGCTGGCTCATGTCGGTACGGGAAGTAAGTACTACCCGATCGGCAATTCCGGTGATTATCGTCCAGTGGAATTGGTCAATCTTGCCGGAACCGATCCGGTGATCCGTTTCGAGATGATCTCTTCCAACCCCGGCGGAACAACCGACGCTACTCTGGATCATATTTCTGCGGCTAGATACTGGGTTGGCACGCTTACTTCCGGTTCCATATCAGGATGTCAGGTACGCTTATCCTGGGGATCGAGCGATAATGTGGATGGTTCTTTGGACGACCTGGCCGTGGCTACTTCCGCTACGCAGAGCGGTACCTATACGAGTGCCGGAAATGGCGGTACTTCCGGTAATAGCAGTTCGGGTACGGTGATATCCAATACTGTATCGACCATGCAGTATTTTACTCTCGGTTCCCAAAACGGCGACAATTCTCTGCCCGTGGAGCTGGTTTCATTTGAAGCTCAGGCCGATTACGGTAAAGTGGCTCTCTCCTGGACAACCGCTTCGGAACTGAATAACCAGGGATTTAATGTTTACCGCACTTCCATGGATAATCCCGATGCCTGGCAACAGATTAACGACGAACTGATTGCCGGACAGGGAACTTATTCCAGCGAAAGCAATTACAGCTTTGTCGATAATAATGTGGTTGCAGGATTGAACTATCGTTATAAATTGGAATCAGTCAATGTTAACGGTTTGCGGGTAGAGGAAAAAACTATTCAGGTTAGTATACCGGTACCGACCGAATATACCCTGTTTAATAACTATCCGAATCCTTTTAATCCGACAACCCATTTACGCTTCCAGTTGCCGGAACGGCAAACCGTCAAGATGGCTATCTATGATCTGACCGGTTCGCTGGTAAAAGTACTGATTAACAATCAAAATTTTGATGCCGGCGAACATGTGGTATCATGGGATGCGACGGATCGCTTCGGAAATAAGGTTTCCAGCGGTATGTATATTTATCGGTTCGTAGCCGGTAAGTATCAGAAATTGGGTAAAATGGTTTTACTTAAATAATAAAGGGATCATAGAGAATCCGTGTCTCTTAAGAATTAGGAATCAGGATGTTTTCTGATTCCTATTTCTTTATATGCAGGAAAATAGCGGGAAAAAATACTTTTTTCCGTGAGAGAGAAATAATTGTCTTGATTGCTTTGTTTTATCTTTTATTTTTGAGTAACAATATTTGAGATTATGAAAATAGCTGATTTTTATAAAATTCCTATCCTTCTTAGCTCGCTTATTTTGATGTTTCATTTTTCGTTCGCGGCCGATTTTCACTCCAGCATCGTACAGTCGGGGCCTCAGAAATATCAGTTTCAATTCACGTTCGATAAGCCGCAGTTAATTCAAAATAGTGATAAAAAGGTTTATGCTTCGTATGCTTCGGCCAGAAATATGGCGGATGCCAGCGGAGCGTATGTACCGGTTTTTACCCGATTGATCAATTTGCCGGGTCGGCAAATGCCGGTAGTACGAATCCTGTCCCAAAAAGAGAAATATGAAAAAGTCGATGCTTATCTCTTTGATCCCGGCCATAAGGATATAAACTTTCCCGCCTCTTCAGTGGTCATAAAATATGTGGGTCAATTCCGGCATCTCTCTTTATTTTCACTTACCATCACTCCGGTTCGCTATGATCCATCCGGTTCGGTATTGAGCTGGATAAGCGAGATGAAGGTGGAAATTATTCCGGACCAGGTCCGGATCAATTCGGCTCGGGCCATCCCCCGTAATGGCAAATCCATAGAATTCCTGGGAAACAAATTACTGAACGGAAAAACACTGTACGAAAATGAAGCATCTGCCCCGACAGGTAGTTTAAAGAAACAAACTTCCGGGTTTAACTTCAATCCGGCTCTGAATCATCTGAATGTTTATAAATTGTATATTGACCGGGAAGGTTTATATAAAATTACCTATGAAGACCTGGTGGAAGCCGATTACCCGGTGGATAAGGTGAATCCTTTGAATTTGAAAGTTTTTAATAAGGGGGTTCAGGTTCCGATCTATTTTAAAGGCGGCGAAGACGGTACTTTTGATGAAAAGGATTACTTCGAATTTTGGGCGGAGAAAAATGAAAAGACCTTCATGAAAAAGTATCCCGATATGTATGAAGATCCTTTCAGTGATGTCAATGTGTATTGGCTGGTAGAAGGAACTTCGGCCGGGCAGCGTCTCACCGAAGAGAGCGGGGGATTGGTGAATACCGGTAACGGTTATATCTTTAGCCCCTATGCTTACACGGAAACGCTGCATTTTGAGCGGGACAGTCATCGCGAAAATTTCGGCCATTCTCCGCAACTTTTAAATCGTCCCTCCTATGAGCTGGATCATTGGTTTTACGATTCCGGAATTAGTGCTCCGGAAGGTGTAGCTTATGATTTTTATGTCCCTCATCCTTTCGAATCCGGTAACAATGTGCAGATTAAGGCCATGTTCAGGGGTAAATCATTCTATTCTTCCGATACGAATCCTTTGAGCGGCCATCAGGTACAGCTTAAACTGCGTGGCAAGGGGGACAAATCTAAATTGATCGGTCAGATCGATGCCGGGGACGGTTGGCGTGATCAGGATATGCGGGTTATTACCAATGCCGATTCGGCCGTCAAGCTCCCTCAATCCATTTTAAATAACGGTAATAATCGCCTGGAAGTGGATATGTTTCAGACCGGCGTAACCGATATCGTTTTATTGAATTGGTTCGACCTGACCTATCTACGCAAATACCGGGCGTATCAAGACTATATCAAATTCCATGTGGACCCGGAGTTTTTTAATAATACCTATGTGAATTACGGCGATAATATCCAGATCAATGTGGACGGTTTCAGCAATTCGGATATTGAAGTCTATAAGATCGGAATTTCCAAAATCATCAACAGTAAAATTGATTTTGTAACGGATAACCATTTTTCTTCGTACAGCGTTTCTTTCCAGGATCAAATTTTTGATCCGAACGTGCAATATGTGGCGCTCACCGAAGAGGCTAAAAAAAAGCCGCTGCAAATCAAGAAATTTATTCCCTGGAATTCCGGAACCCTGGTGAAAAGTCTGTTCGACTATGACAATAAATGTGACTATTTGATTATTACCCATGATCTCTTCTATAAGAATGCTTTAAAACTCAAGGAGTTAAAAGAAGAAGCGGGCTTCCATCCCCAGGTGGTAACGGTTGAGAATATTTATGATTATTTTAATTATGGCATCAAATCCCCTCTGGCTATTAAAAATTTTATAAAATTTGTCTACCGGAATTGGGATCAATCCACTCCTTTACAATATGTGGTTCTCATTGGTAAGGGCTCCTATGACTATAAAGGCAAGATTAAAAAAGATGCGGATCTGGTGCCGACTCTCTTTTTCCAGACGGAAAAATTCGGCGCGGCCTCTTCTGATTTCCAATACGCATTGATCGACGGGGATGATTATATTCCCGATGTGATTGTCTCCAGAATTCCGGCCGCTACCAACGAAGATTTGTTAAATTACTTAGACAAAGTAGAGCATTTTCAAAATGATCCGCCACCCGGACCGTGGCGCAACAGGGCCTTGTTCATCAGCGGTAATGATGCCGGTTCCGGTGACCGGGAATATCTGACCAGACGACCGATATTTCGCGGTCAGAATCTACGTTTGATTAACTATCGGTTACCACAACATATCTTCGCTAATCGCCTGAATACGGTAAAAGACACGCGAATCAGCGGCTATGATCCTAATTTCGGCGGGACCACCGATCTGATCGAAGACTTTGACGAGGGCTTATCCTTCGTTAACTTTCTGGGGCACGGGGGCGGAGGCATCTGGGCCGATGTGAGTCTGCTGGATTTGGACGATGTGGATCGCATGAATAACGGCTATAAGCTGCCCTTTGTAGCCAGTATGACCTGTTTCACGGGAGCCTATGAGAATCCGGGCCGGATCGGTCTGGCCGAAAAAATGTTATTGGCTCCTCAAAAGGGGGCGATCGGTATTTTGGCTGCCTCCGGGGTAGGCTGGAAATACAATGATTTTGCCACGGAGTGGGGCCTGTTCGATTATTTGTGGGACGATCATCTTAGCTTTGGCGAAGCCGTGGATTTGATGAAAATCCTCTATTTCAGCAATTCGGTTTATAATACGGAAGAGGGCAGTATGTATACTCCGGGTTACGGGGGGCTGAAGTATTCCATGGTTTCGCAGTACAATTTATTCGGCGATCCCTCGCTCAAGATACAGAAACCGGATTACAGCCTCGCGGTTCATGTCACTCCCCAATCGATTTCTTTGGGAGATACGGTTCAAATAGATCTTGTGTCGCCCTATGTTTCTTCTGCGAACGGACAACTGAAGATAACCGATCAACGGGACAGTCTGCTATTTTCCCGTGATTTTACCCTGACTTCCGGATCCTATCATGTGGCTTATGCTCCAGATTCAACCGCTGCGGGGCAAATACTGCGGGTCAAGGCATACGTGAATGACGGCGAAAGCGACGCTGCCGGCTGGAATGAATTTGCCGTGGAAAAACCGATCGTTACGGAATTAACCACAGAACCGGCCCGGCCCAAAGTAGGAGAGCCGATCTCGTTCATCCTTAAAGTTAAAAGTGATCAGCAAATATCCTCCATAAAATTGAACAATTTCCGTGACTTCAACCGGTCTAACGTTTATGCCGGAACCGTGGACATGATAGCGGTCAACGATAGCTTGTACCGATCAGTGCAGCCTTTTACGGGATTTTCGAGCGGAGGGAAGAAATATTTTGATGTTCGTGAGCTATACAGGGACAGCCTGCAGATCGTTTATCGCTACAATACAATTTCTATTTGGGACCCTCGTCCCGATTTGCTTATTGATCCGAAAAGTATCCAATATGCGGGTACGGATCAGTTGAAATTGCAGTTTACGGTCGAAAATCAATCCGATACCAGTCTTACCGATGTACCAATTGCTTGCTATGATGATTATGGAATAGCCCATGCCACTCCTTTTGTCCGGCTATTCACCCCTTTAAATGCTAGAGAGCGGAAGACCTTAACCGTTCGCTACGATTCTTTACAGTATAGAGATCAGCGTACTTTCCGTATTATAATCGATCCGGATCACCAAATCAGCGAACGGAACGAAGACAATAATCGGGTAGAAAAACAACTTTCTACGGATTACATCTGGGTAAAAAAAGTATTGGGAACCACCCTGGACGGCGTTTCAAATCAGAGTATTCCGATTACAGATAAGGTACGATTTTTCATCGCTGAAAACGGCTTATCCGGAGATGCCGTCGTTCATTTCGAGAGAACGGATATACATCAACAACTTAAGGAGAACGGTCAGGGTGGTTTGAGCTATATTCCGCTTTCCACTACCGGCGATACACTGGCCATCGCCCTCAAGTTTCCGGCTGATTTGGCAAATAAAACGGTTCCTGCTCAACTTACCGCTATGCTGGACAGTACAAAATATCAGGCGGACAAATGGCCGGATATTTCGTTTTATAAATACGATCTGTTTTTAAACTTATGGGTAAAAATTCCTACAACCGTGAACGGATCAAAAGCCCTGACTCATATTGATGCTTCGGGGACTTATACCTTGTTTTACGGCAACGATCACAAGAGCCCTTTTATTGAAGTTACGGCGAATGGACGTCCCTTGATTAAAAATACATTGGTGGTACGCAATCCTTCCCTTTCCGTTCTTTTGCAGGATGAAAACGGGGTCAATTACACGCATAGCCTGAATTTAAAAATAGACGACCGCACCTTAATCACCAACGGCCGACCCTTGATTCCCGGCGAAGTTTCCATACCGGATAGCCTGAAAAATGCTCGTTCGGTATCGGTTACCACTTCTCCCAAACTGGACCCCGGCCTCCATCATATTACGGTGGAGGTGGCCGATATAAACGGTAATGTATCTTCTCAGGAATTCAATTTTCAGGTAAACGCCGGTTTTGATATTCGCGTATTCGGTAATTATCCGAATCCGTTTGCGGATCAGACCATTATCTCTTTTTATGTGGACAGTGATAATGAAATCGATGATTTTTCGATTAAGATCTATACCACCTCGGGCCGATTGATACGCAGGAATATGCTCGATCTGGACGAATCCGTTGCCGGAGACAATGTCAGGATGCCTTCTTATCATGAGCTCATCTGGGACGGAACGGATGATGACGGAGCACCTGTAGCCAACGGTGTATATTTCGCAGTGGTCAGCGGCAGATATAAAGGAAAAACGGTAAAACATACTTTAAAGATCGCACGATTGAGATGAAGAAAATATATATTATCATAGCCATTGGATTGATGGTTCATTTAAGCTGGGCGCAGAGTTCGCGCTATGCCGGTTCGTTTCTGGAATTAGGCATCGGAGCCCGGGCCCTCGGTATGGGTGGCGCTCAGGTTGCCTTAAGCAACGATGCAACGGGCTTTTACTGGAATCCGGCCGGTCTGGCCTTTTTACCGAACATTCAGGCCGCCACTATGTATGCTCGTCTGTTCAACACGTTGGAGACCCAGAGTTATGGTAGTATCGCCATACCTATTTTCGGTGGGGCTACCGTTTCCCTGGCCTGGATGCGCCTGGCAGTGGACGATATTCCCGTCTATAATTACGAAGATAATCAGGCTATCAATGCGTATCAGAGAATTCACGGACTGGCCGAACCCCTGACCGGCGAACCGGGTTCCTTTTTCAGTAGTGCGGATGATGCCTATATTATTAGTTTTGCCAAATATGTACCCTGGAATCTGGATCTGGGATGGCAATATTTCGAGATACCCATTGATGTCGGATTCGGTTTTAATCTTAAGATGATCCGTCAAAAATTATTTGAAAATACGGGTAGCGGCGTCGGTCTGGATGCGGGAATGATCGTGAGGATCGGACTGAATGAAATTTTTTCCGATCCCCATTATGGAGATTTGGCGTTCGGTATCAATGTTCAGGATTTTGCCAATACACAAATCAGTTGGAATACGGATTCGAGGCATAAGGATCGTATCGCCAGAAATTTTAAATACGGGTTTTCTTATATTCAGCCTCTATCCGCTCTGAACAGTCAGTTCACTTTCAGCTTCGACCTGAATTCACGTTATACGGGTTCTATTAATCTGGGTATGGAATATTTATATAATTCGCGTTTTGCCGTTCGTTTCGGAACCAATGCCGGATTCGTCACGGCCGGTGCGGGAATCTATTTATGGAAATTCCATCTGGATTATGCGTTTCAGAGCCATGATTTAGGTAATTCTCATCGCGTATCCTTACAGTTCGGTCTATGATGAAATTAAAAAAAAGTTTGTATTTTGTTTGGATTATTTTATTATTAGTCATATCCTGTAAAAATCCGGGTTCGGGAAAGTCCCAGCCCCCTCCGCGGGTAGAGATGGTTTTGCGTACCGCAGGGGCCGATACGCTGGATGGTGAACCCGGAATTGATGCTGCGGAAAACATCGGTGCTGCTGTCAATGGCATTCAGCTTATGTGGTATAATCCGGTGAAAACGGCGGAACTGGATCATTACAATATTTATCGCAGTGAAGACCCGGCCGGACTGATAAATTTTAATGTGATAGCTGAAAAAAAATTAAATCAGGCCGGAAGTATCGATTCGTTGTTCATTGATACTCAAGATTTGCAAAAGAATGTTCGATATTATTATTTTGTAACCGTTGTCAATAAAGACAAGTTGGAAAGTGACCCTTCCGATACACTTTCCTATCAGTTGTTGGAGCGGGCGGCGAATTTATCTTTGAATGGAAATTCCACCGTGGTGAGTCAGCCGCAAATGGAATTTGAATGGTGGATGAATTCCGGGCAAACGCCGGATCAATATATTTTACGGGTGGAAGCATTTGTCAGCGAAGACTTCCATCCGGTAGTCTATTTGAAAATAATCAAATCGACCTATCAGTCACCGCAATCTTATCTGTTGAGTGGAGATTGGCTAAAACAGGTGTTCGCCGATGGCAAGTATCGCTGGCGAATCGATTGTGTGGGAGCCGAGAACACGGAAGAACAATTTTTTTCGGGATCGGAATCCGAGTGGGCGGTATTTACAGTGAAATGGAGTAATTGATGAAAATAAAGCTTACTGTATTTCTTTTACTATTTGCGATGATGGCTTTTGGACAAAATTTAAACCAAATGCCCAATTTCAATCAGCAACCCCAGGTAGGACGATATTCCGACCGACCGGCGCAATATATTCTGGGTAGCGGAGATATCCTGCTCGTTAATGTTAACCTTTGGGGACATGTCCAGCGTCCCGGTATTTACAGCGTGCCCAGTTCGTATACTCTGATCGACCTCATATCATCGGCAGGGGGTCCCTTGAAGACAGCCCGCCTGAGCGATGTCCGTATTGTCCGTAAAAATCAGGAAGTGATTCAGGTCGATGTGGAAAAATTTTTAAAAACGGGCGATAATAGTTTATTACCCATTCTTCAGCCCGGGGATACGATTATTGTTTCCGGAAGTATTCAGGATGTTTTTACCCGAATGGTAGCTATTTTTCGTGATTTGGCGATTATTGCCAATGTCTTTGTCCTGGCTACCCGTGTTCGATATTAATTTTGCTTAGTAAATAAAGCTCGGAGAGCGTCTTATGAAAGTACAAAAAATTTTGCTGTTCCTTTTGGTCCTAACGGTCAGTACAACAATGGCGCAGCTCACCAATGGAGCGAAAACCCTGATGCATACCCAGACGGCGACCACTTTTGAGAAAGGGAAGCTGGGTATGTTTACCAATATGGACTTTTTTACCAAAGCCGGCGATTTCATCGGCCAGAGTAAACCCATTGATTTCAAAACCGTGAATTACTGGCTTGTGGCCGGAAATGCTATTTTTACTTACGGCATTATGGATCATCTTGATGCTACTTTGGGAATACGCGTTTACCAAGATACCCACTATACCAACGAATTCAATCTTCCGGACGATCTTTTTTTAACCTTACGCGCGGGTTCTTTTGTTTTCGGTCAACAGCATTTTCAAGCCGGATTTTTGACCAGCTTCCGGATTCCTACCGGAGAGGTTCATAATTACCCCTTTACCGAATATGCCAGCGGTGCCCTGGAATACGGTTTTTTGGCGGCATTTTCTTTTTATGAAGATCAGTACCTTCCTCAACGTTCTCTCAATATTCATTTTAATATGGGCTTCTGGAATCACAACGAAGCAGGGAAAACAATTTATACCTACCAGCATTTTTTCCATACCCATCAGAAGGGGGACAAACTGATCGCCACTAAAAGTTCCAAAGAGTTCCGGATGGCTTTAGCCGCCGTGATTCCCTCTCCTATGTTTGATTTCCGGGCCGAACTTTCCGGAATGCTCTATATTACCGAACCGGATAATTTTGTATACAGTGCGGAAGAATGGGCCTATTTCAGCCCCAGTATTCGTTACAAACCGGTGGACTGGCTGTCTCTTGATATCGGTGCTGATTTCAGGCTTTCGCCGGGTGACCGTCAGAATACAACCGCCGATATTCCGGATATCTCGAAATCGATCGATATGCCCAGCAGTTATCCGGCCTGGAAGGTTTATATGGGGGCCAATCTCTCTTTAAATTTGTTGGGTAAAGGGCAGAGAACCATACGTGACTATGAAACCCGGCAAAGGCAGGAAGAGACCAGGCTCATAGAATCCATTCTGAACGAAAAACAAAAGGCCAAGAAGGCAGAGAAAGAGGTGGAAAATCTGCGTAAGGTTCGCAAAGAAGCGGAAAAAGAGATTGAAGACCTGAAGAAACTATTGGAAGACTAAAGAAGCTAAGATACTATTTTTTTTACAACTTATTGCGATAATGCTAAAAAATTTATATCTTAAGTCTACTCTGGTTTTGCCGAGGATGAGAATAACTTGGTTGTAGCTATAAAAATGATGTTTAAAAAATAGAGCATATAACTCTTTTGAGGAGGGTGAAATGAAAAAGATCAGTCTGGTTTTATTAGTGCTTGCCTGTAGTGTAGCATTTAGTCAACCACCCAATGGCAGCCGCAGTCTGATCCACACGCAAAGTGCCAGAACGTTTGACAGTGGACGGCTTGAGTTGCATTCCAATATGAACTTTTTTACCAGAGCGACCGAATTCATCGGTTCCGGGCAGGCTCCGCAAAATTTTCATGCCGTAAATTATTGGCTGGTAGCCGGTAATTTTAATTTAACCTACGGTATTGTTGATCACCTGGATTTTACTATCGCTCCCCGTGTTTACCAGGATACACACTATTCCAATGAGTATAATCTTCCGGGTGATATTTTTCTTACCTTAAAAGCCGGATCCTTTGCCTTTATGCAAAGACATTTTTATGGAGCGGTGCTGACGAATCTCAGGCTGGCCACGGGTGAAGTACATAACTATCCCTTTACCGAATACGCCAGCGGTGCTACCGAATACGGATTTACAGGTGCTTTGTCCTATTTTATGGATCCCTATTTACCCGATCGTTCGCTCGGTATACATTTAAACGTGGGTTGGTGGAATCATAACGAGGCGGATAAGGTGTTATTTAAATTTTCCAACGGTAATGAATTGAGAGCCACGAAAAATTCCTCCGAATTGCAATATGCGTTCGGTATGGTCTATCCCACTTCCATGTTTGATTATCGTCTGGAAGCCTTCGGCATTTCTTATCTTACCGAACCGGATGAATTTGTCTACAGCAGGGAAAATTATACCTATATCACACCCAGTATTCGCTATAAAGCCCTTTCCTGGTTGTCCATGGATCTGGGTATTGATATTCGTATCAGCAAGGATGAAAATACTACGGTCGGTGTACCGAATAAAACACCGGAGCAATTGGATTTGCCGAATTATGCGGCCTGGCGGGTGCAGATGGGATTGAATATTAAAATTTTGCCCTTTACCACCAGCAGAAAAAGCACGGCCGAGATCGAGCGCGAACAGTTTAACAAACGGGTTGAATTCTTCCAGAAGATTGTGGAAGACCGTCAGAAAGCCGAAGACGTTCAGGAAGAACTGAATAAGCTGAAAGAAGAGCGTAAACAAGCCGAGAAAGAACTGCAAGAGCTCAAACAAATAATGGAAGAAGAACAGAATTAATATTCCTATCCCCTGTCTTATGGCAGGGGATTTTTTTTCTCCTCATTTTTTTATCACCCACAACCTGCCGCAAAACGCTTTATTTGCTTAGTTTCCTAAAAAAAATTAAATTTGATTTTTAAAGAGTAAGGTATGGAGTAAAAAACCGAAGGGGGCATGACTAACCGGGAAATTTATTAGATCGAAGGAATAAAAATATAAAAGCAAAAATGGATCTTCTTCTTGGAATAATATTCAATAAGTCTTTTCTTCCAGACATCTTATCTGACTGTGTGTATTCGAATTCAACCAAATGTCAGATAGGATAACTGCTGGTTCCATGCAACATAAATTACTTGTTCCTCGGTATGTTCATCCTAGGCTGTAAGAGGGATCTCAGGTGAAGCCCTGTACACGTGAAAAACAGGATGGATGCAAAGGCTAATTGTGGATTAGAATAAATTTCTTCTCTCAGAAAGGGAGTTTTTTAAAAAAACGGATCCCTACACTTATGCGCATTGACACTGAATTCTATGGCAGGCAAAAGAAAGATCGGGTTTAAACAATAGTTGGATTTCATGGAGATATATTTACCGACAGAAAGCGGTCAACCGCAATTACAAATCTGCGCCTTCAAACAGCAAGATCATATCGATTTGCAGTTTGATATTGCGGATTATCAATTCCGGGACGAGCATAATAATGTTCTTTTTCCCGATATTCAAAACAACGGGTTTTGGCGCATCAAAGTTAAGGATAGTCAATTGCCGGAGTATGCGTATTACCTGATCCTTCGGGAATCCGAGAACCGCAGGGAAATGGAAGAATTACTTTCTGTCTACAAACAGAAACAGGATAATATACTTTTACATGAAATCGGTGGTACTATATTTATTGATAAACATCGGGTGTTTTCCAATCAGAAATATATGGTTCTGGCCGGACCCTTCTCCACGGAAAAAGAGGCTCATCATTCTTCGAAAGAATTCGGGCAGATTGTTCACTCCAGAATTTATCGCCGACTCCTGAAGCCTGCTCATGGCCGCATTGAAATCTATGACGCGAATTATGAACAATTTATTGAGGTGAATAATTTCATTCAGGTAGTGCCCAAAAACAATAAAGGCTATCTAAGAATTAAACATTTTCCCATTCGTCACCTGCATGGGCAAAAGACCGAACATAAGGATCTTTTTTACAGGGGCCGGCTTAAGATCATAATTGATGAACACAGCTCTTTATCGGGGATTAATGAACTAGCGGTGGAAGACTATTTAAAAGGTGTGTTGCTTTCTGAAATCAGTCCGCACGCTCCGGAAGAGTTTATCAGAAGCATGGCCATTGTAGCCCGTAGCTATGTATTTGCCCGCCTGGGGCAGAAGCATGCCGACGAAGGGTTCGACTTTTGTAGCGACAGCCATTGCCTGCGCTATTACGGTAAAAAGATCAAAGCTCCGCAAGTGGATGCGGCCGTCAGGCAAACGGTAGGACAGGTCTTACAAAATCATGGCCGTATCTGTAATGCCTATTTTAGTTACTCCTGTGGAGGCCATACTGAAAATACTTCCGGTGTCTGGCTAAATGAAGATGTACCCTATATTCAAGGTAAATTCGATGGAGAGGCCGTGGATGATCCGGGGTTGGATTTGACTAAGGAAGAAGATGTCCGAAAATGGATTATGACCCGGCCCGAAGTTAATTGTAAAATCGACGTCCAGCAGTGGGCCGATTCCTACGAATTAAGTGCGGATTCATTTCGCTGGGAAGTATTTTATACGCGTAATGAGCTGGAAGAGATCATGCGTGAAAAAACCGGGGAAGATGTGGGCATTATCTATGAAATTATTCCTCTTAAAAGAGGGGTTTCCGGCCGGATTAAAGAGATAGAAATACTGGGAAGCCTGAAAAATGTTCATATCGCCGGTGAACATAATATCCGTTCTGCCCTTTCGGAAACCTTTTTGAATAGTTCTTGTTTCATCATCAAAACAGAACTGGATAACGAGGGGGTTCCCCTTAACTTTGTTTTCATAGGGGCGGGTAAAGGTCATGGAGTTGGACTCTGCAAAGCAGGGGCCACCAAATTAGCGACGAAGGGTAAGGACTACAAACAAATTTTATTGCATTATTTTGAAAACTGTCAGATAGAAAGGATTTATTAAGCAGATGGAAACTCAGGTAAATGCTGCTATAAAGGATTTTCAGCAACGGTTAAGGAAACTTCGGAGTTATCTTTGACCTGGATTCTAAAGAAGAGGAAGTAAAAGAACTTGAAAAGAAGACCTTGGTCGATGATTTTTGGCTGGACAATGAAAAAGCACAGGGCATTCTGAAAGAAATCAATAGCCGTAAAGATTGGATCGAAGCCTGGAACGAATGTAAGGCTCAACTGGATGACTTGCAGATTTTAGCCGAGTTTCAGCAAGAAGATGCCGATCCTGAGATTGCCGCCGATTATCAAAAGCAACTACAAATTGTTGATAAAAAAATTTCGGACCTGGAATTCAGGCGTATGCTGGGCGGTAAAGATGATCGTAAAAATGCCATACTGACGATACATCCCGGGGCCGGTGGAACCGAAAGCCAGGATTGGGCCGAAATGTTGATGCGCATGTATCTGCGTTTTGCGGAACTGCGGGGCTTTAAAACGAATATTATGGACTTGCAGTCCGGTGATGAAGCCGGAATCAAAAGTGTGACCATCGAAGTAACGGGACCCTATGCCTATGGCTATCTCAAAGCGGAAAACGGTGTGCATCGTCTGGTACGTATCTCTCCCTTTGATTCCAACAGCCGCCGCCATACCTCCTTCGCTTCGGTCTTTGTGCTGCCGGAAATTGACGATACGATTGAGATCGATATGAATCCCGCTGATTTGCGCATCGACACTTTTCGGGCCAGCGGGGCAGGGGGACAGCATGTGAATAAAACCGATTCGGCGATTCGCATTACCCATCTTCCCACAGGAACTGTGGTTTCCTGCCAGAACGAACGATCTCAGCACAAAAATAAAGCCAATGCCTTGAAAATACTCGCTTCCCGTTTGTATCAACAAAAACTGGAAGAACAGCAGGCCAGGAAAAAAGAATATGAAAACGAAAAACAGGATATTGCCTGGGGCAGCCAGATACGATCTTACGTGTTTCATCCCTACAATATGGTTAAGGACCATCGCACCAATGTGGAAACAAGCAATATTCAGCAGGTAATGGATGGCGACTTGATACAGTTTATCGAATCCTATTTGTCTCAATTCGGAGGGAATTAACCGCTATCTCCTGGAATGTAGCGTTGAATCATTTTCCGTGCTTTCCGGTAAGGGACAGGATCCATTTTTACAAAGTTAAAGGAGCGCTCATTGGAAGATTTTAATCAGCTTATACAAATTCGTAAAGAAAAATTAGATAAGATTCGGGAGATGGGTATTAATCCCTATCCTTATGAATTCGATCAATCCCATAAATCCCGGGATATTAAAGATCATTTTGAAGATTTGGAGGAAAAAGAGGTCTCCATCGCCGGACGCATGATGTCGGTTCGTTTGATGGGTAAAGCGGCTTTTTGTCATATCCAGGATGAACAGGGCCGTATTCAGGCCTATATCAGGAAGAATGAAATCGGTGATCAGGGGTTTGAATTATTCAAAATTTTAGACATTGGCGATCATATCGGGATTCATGGTCAGGTCTTCAAAACCCGTACCGGAGAGATCACCGTCTTTGCCAAAGAGATCCGATTACTATCCAAGTCGATCCGTCCCCTGCCCATTGTAAAAGAAAAGGAAGAAGACGGGCAGAAGATAGTCTACGATCAGTTTGCGGACAAGGAGATGCGTTATCGGCAGCGCTACGTGGATTTGGTGGTCAATCCGGAAGTGAAAGAGGTTTTTATCAAACGGTCGCAAATCATCAGTACCATGCGGGATTTCTTAAATCAGCAGGGTTTCTTAGAAGTGGAAACACCGATCATGCAGCCTATTTACGGTGGAGCTGCGGCCAGACCCTTTGTGACCCATCATAATGCTCTGGACAGGGATTTTTATTTACGCATTGCCAATGAACTTTATCTGAAGCGTCTGATTGTGGGTGGGTTCGACCGGGTTTATGAATTCGCCAAAGATTTTCGCAATGAAGGAATGGACCGTTTTCACAATCCTGAATTTACCATGATGGAACTTTATGTGGCTTACAAGGATTATAAGTGGATGATGGAATTCGTGGAACGGATTTTCAATCATGTTGCTCAGCGGGTATTGGGGACCAGTAAAATAACCGTGGGAACCTATGAAATAGATTTAGCGCCTCCCTGGAAACGTCTGACTATGTTCGATGCCATTCAGGAATTTACCGGTCAGGACTTAACGGACATGGATGAGAAGGCTCTGCGAAAAGTAGCGGGCAAATTACATGTAGAGCTGGAACCGGAGATGGGCAGAGGAAAAATAATCGATGAAATTTTTGGAGAATTGGTAGAGCCGAAATTGATTCAGCCGACCTTCATTATCGATTATCCGCTGGAAATGTCTCCTCTGGCAAAAAAGCACCGTGAAAATCCCCGCGTTGTGGAACGCTTCGAGCCGATTATCGCCGGGAAAGAAGTAGCCAATGCCTTTAGTGAGCTGAACGATCCTCTCGATCAACGGGCCCGCTTTGAAGAACAGATGAAATTAAAAGCCCGCGGTGATCTGGAAGCCCAGGAAATGGATGAGGATTTTCTGCGTGCTTTGGAAATCGGTATGCCGCCTACCGCCGGATTAGGCATCGGTATCGATCGCATGGTCATGCTATTAACCAATCAGCCCAGTATCAGGGATGTGATTCTTTTCCCGCAGATGAGGCCGGAAAATAAATGAAATCATTCGAATTTTTTATTGCCAAGCGTTACTTCAAGGCCAAACGACGAACCGGCTTTATTTCTATCATTACCTATGTTTCGATCGCAGGTGTCACCATCGGAGTGACCGCTCTGATCCTCGTTCTTTCGGTGATGAACGGATTTGAGCAGGAAGTACGGTCGCGGTTGCTGGGAGCCGATGCCCATGTTCGTCTGCGTAAGTATTATGTAGAGCCCATCACCCGTACCGACTCCGTGATGACCCTGGCCCGCAAGGTAAAGCATGTGAAAGCCGTTTCTCCGACTATTGTCGATAAGGGCATGATTTCCGGGCAGGATAATCAATATGCCACCATCATTAAGGCGATCGATCCCCGGATGGCGGTAAAAGTAACCGATATAGGGGATAAAATGGTGTTGGGCAGCCTGGATTTTTCCGAAAAGGAAATCGGCGGAAAACGATTACCCGGTATTGTTCTGGGGCGCTATCTGGCCGATGCCATCCGTTCGACCCATATCGGTGATGTGGTTACGCTGTGGACCATGCCCAAAAAGGGAGGCATTTTTTCCCAGCCCCGCATCCAGCGCTTTTATGTGGCTGGGCTGGTGGAAATCGGTTATTATGAATACGATAAAACCCTCTCCTATATTTCTTTGAAAGAAGCCAGAAAATTATTCGGTCTGCCTCCGGGGGCCGTAACCTGGATCGAGCTCAAACTGGATGATTATACCAATGCCCGCCAGGTTGCCGCTACTCTGGAAGATGAGCTGGGCTACCCTTATCTCGCCGAAACCTGGTTCCAGCTTAACCGCTCTCTGTACAGTTGGATGGAAATTGAAAAATGGGGTTCTTTTATCATTCTGAGTTTGATTATTATGGTGGCCGCTTTTAATATTATCAGCTCATTGATTATGGTGGTCATGGAAAAAACAAGGGAAATCGGCATCCTAAAATCCATGGGTGCTTCCTCGAAAAGCGTGCTGAAAATCTTCCTGTACGAAGGATTATTGGTCGGAGTAATCGGTACTTTTCTCGGTACTCTGATCGGCTATGGGGCCGCTTTTCTACAAATTCATTATCAGATTATTAAACTTCCGGGCGACGTCTATTTAATTAGCTCATTGCCCATGGTAACGCACTGGACGGATTTTATTTCCATAGCATCGGTCTCCATTTTACTTAGCTTGCTGGCCGCCTTGTATCCGGCCTACCGTGCTTCAAAATTAGTGCCCGTGGAAGCAATCCGTTATGAATAACAGAGCAGTTACGAATCAAATTACAAAGCGGAATGAATAATGGCGCAACCGATTGTCAAGATAAATGATATCTATAAGACCTATAGCAGCGAACCCACACAAGTTGAGGTGCTGAGAGGTATTAGTCTGGAATTTGAAGCCGGGGAAGTGGTGGTAATCCGTGGTCCTTCGGGAGTGGGGAAAAGCACCTTGCTTCATGTCATGGGCGGATTGGATTTGCCTACCTCCGGTGAGGTCTGGATTAAGAGCCAGAATCTGAACCAATTGAAAAATGACCATCTGGCCCGTTTCCGTAATCGACATATCGGGTTTGTGTTTCAATTCCACCATCTTCTTCCCGAATTTACCGCCTTCGAAAATGTGTTGTTACCGTCCGTTATGCATGAACCTTTTTCCAAACAAAAAGAAGAATATGCCCGATATATTCTCAACGAGGTGGGACTGGAACACCGCCTGGAGCATAAACCGAATGAACTGTCCGGCGGTGAGCAGCAACGGGTGGCAGTAGCCCGGGCGTTGGTCAATCAACCCGATTTGCTCCTGGCCGACGAGCCCACCGGGAATCTGGATACTAAAAACTCTGAAATGCTATACCATTTATTGCTGAGCCTGAACCGAAAATTAAAACAGACTCTGGTTATAGTAACTCATTCTCAGGATATGGACGACGCGGCCAAACGGGTCATTTTACTGGAAGACGGGCGGGTTGCCCGGGAAATAGTCAAAAAAGCATGAATAAGTGATGTTGTAATTTAAAACTCTTGCACTCAATCCGAATAACAGAAGATGCCTGAACAGTCAAAAGCCCCTTCGGAATTACAATACATCAAAGGTATCGGCCCCAAACGGGCAGAGGTCCTTGCTCAGTTCGGGATTCATTCTCTTTTCGATCTTCTGAATTTCTATCCCAGACGTTACATAGATCGAAGCAAAATAATCCCTCTCGATCAATTACAGCCGGATCAGGAAGTAACGGTTATCGGTAAGATCGAGGCTACCGGAGTGCGCCGCTTTCGTCGTCCGATTTTTTATATAGTCATCAGCGATGAAACGGGTATCATGGAAGCGGTCTGGTTTAATTCGGCCAATTATTTTAAGAAATTGTTTAAAGTGGGCGAGTGGATTTCCCTTTCCGGCAAAGTGCATTTCTACCGCGGATTTCAAATGCAGCATCCGGATTTCGACCGTCTGGGAGAAGGTGATATTTCCAAACTGCTGCATACCGGAAAAATTTTACCTCTGTATCCCGGGAATGATGCTTTTAAAAAAGTCGGTTTAAATTCCTATACTTTTCGGCGCATTTTTTCCGGTTTGCTTGAGAAACCCGATATTCTGCCCCAGGAGATTTTCAATGAACAGCTTTTTAGCCGCCATCATTTCCTTCCGCGCCAGGAAGCTTTCCGTCAAATCCATTTGCCCCGGGAAAATGAGTTATTGGAAAAGGCTCTGTATCGCCTGAAATATGAGGAGTTCTTTTTCCCGCAACTCATGCTGGCTTTGCAGCATCGCCATAGAAAAGAGAAACCGATAGGCATCGCCTTTACCGAAAAGAGTAGCCGTTTGAATGCTTTGTACAAAAGTCTTCCCTTTGATTTAACCCGGGCCCAAAAAAAGGTCATGCATGAAATCCGCCAGGATATGCGATCTGCGGCGCCCATGAACCGTTTGTTGCAAGGGGATGTGGGATCGGGTAAAACCCTGGTGGCCGTGATGGCCATGTTAATAGCAGTCGACAACGGAAAACAGGCCGCTTTAATGGTGCCGACCGAAATTCTGGCTGAGCAGCATTTTATCAATATTAGCAAATTACTTAAACCGTTGAAGGTGCCCCTTAGTTTGCTGACGGGAAGTACGAAATCGGCAATACGCAAACAACTTAAAGAGGAATTGAATAGTGCTCAGCCTCATATTGTAATCGGTACGCACGCCTTAATTCAGGATGCGGTCGGTTTTAAAAATCTGGGCCTGATCGTGATCGACGAACAACATCGATTTGGTGTGATGCAGCGGGGCAAACTGATCGAAAAAGGGTTGTATGCGGATGTTCTGGTTATGACCGCCACACCCATCCCCAGAACTCTGGCTCTAACCGTATACGGCAGTCTGGATGTATCGGTTCTTGATGAAATGCCCGCCAACCGTCAGCCTGTTACCACGGTTTGGCGCTTCGATAATAAAGCAGCGGAAATATACAAATTTATTATGGAAAACATTCTTAAGGGACGGCAGGCCTATATTGTATATCCCCTGGTTGAGGAAAGTGAAAAGCTCGATCTGAAGGCCGCCACGGAAGGCTTTGAATTTTTATCAAAAGGCCCTTTTAAGGATTTTAAAGTCGGTTTGCTGCACGGACGGTTGAAAGCAGCCGAAAAAGACAGAATTATGCAATTGTTCGTAAAAAATAGAATCCATATTTTAGTGTCCACCACGGTCATTGAAGTTGGAGTGGATGTGCCCAATGCCACGATTATGGTCATTGAACATGCCGAACGCTTCGGTCTGTCCCAGCTCCATCAATTACGGGGCAGAGTAGGCCGGGGAGAGCATAAATCTTATTGCGTCCTGAAGACTCCCTATAACATTGGAGAAATAGCTCAACAGCGTATTAAGATTATGACCGAAACCCAGGATGGATTTTTAATTGCCGAACGGGATCTGGAACTTCGCGGCTGGGGTGATTTTTTCGGCACGAAACAGAGCGGGATGCCCGATTTTAAACTGGCTAACCCCATAACCGACCGACCCATTCTGGAAGACGCCCGCAGCGATGCATACCATTTAGTCGGCGAGGATGCTTTTTTACGTAAACCGGAGAATAAAGCGTTAAATGCCTATCTGCGCACCCATTTGGCGGATCGGCTGCAATTGTTCACTATCAGCTAAAGAAAAGGAAATGTTTGCTCAATGGAAGGAACACTCACGCCGCTGGTAACGGTTATTATTCCCCATTACAACGGTCTTAAAATTTTAGATGATTGTCTGCGATCACTATATGGGAATACCTTTTCGGCCTTCCGTACCATTCTGATAGATAACGGTTCCCGGGACGGCAGCCAGAAGATGGTGCAAGAGAAATATCCGCAAGTGGAAATCGTGCAGAACGAGGTGAACCGGGGCTATGCCGGTGCCTGCAATCAGGGCATTCATCTGACACGGACTGAATATGTGCTGCTGCTAAACAACGATACGGTGATGCCGGAAAACTTTTTACATGAGATGGTTGCGGCTTTGCAAACGGATTCCCGGATAGCCATGGTCCAACCTAAAATTCTATCTATTCAGGATCATCATTATTTTGATTATTCCGGAGCGGCCGGCGGTGAGATGGACCTGTTCGGTTATCCTTTTGCCCGGGGCCGTATTTTCGATCTGGTCGAAAAGGATCGGGGTCAATATGATACAATCGAACCGGATATATTCTGGACATCGGGTTGTGCATTACTGCTTAGAAAACAAGTTGTGGAGAAAATCGGTTTACTCGATGAAGACTTTTTTGCCCATCAGGAAGAAATCGATTTGAACTGGCGGGCCCAATTGGCCGGATTTCGTAATGTAGTCACAACGAAAACCCATATCTACCATTATTCAGGATACACCTTACGCAGCGATAACCAACGTAAAATGTATTTGAATCACCGTAATAATTTAATTATGATGTTAAAAAATTATTCTTTTAGATGGTTATGTCTGCTGTTTCCTTTGCGAGTCCTGCTGGAAATGGTGACCGTAATAGCGGATACGCTTTTATGGGGTGGAAAACGAGCCAGGGCCGTGTTGCGGGCCCTGGGCTATATTGCCATCCATCCGGTAATGATTCTTCGAAAAAGAAAAGAAGTCCAAAAATTACGAGTTGTGGGGGACAAAAAAATAATGGCCAATATGTACCGTAACAGCATTGTAATCGAACATTTTTTACTCAAGAAAAAACCGGAACAATGCGTGCACCGGTTCAGGAAGCACCTATAGGATCCTGTCGTGTCTGAGTATTATATCCGATCCATTCCCCAAATACCCTGCGATATTTTTTGGGGAGTTTGCACGGGAATGCCATCTTTGCTGCAGCATTTGCCTGCCCGGCTTTGTGGCGGCCGGACACAGATCCGGGTGGTGAGCGCATTCCTGTTTGAAATAGGGATGTTTTTCAATATGATCTAAATTTCATCTTGCACTTCATAATCAATTTCCTTACTTTTCATGATTCTAAAAAAATAGGCCCGGGAACAAATTTAAGAATTTTAATTTTAACTTTATTTGTGAACCGAAACCGCCTGAAAAGAAACTGTTTATTTAGTAATTAAGGACTTGACTCATGGATATGCAGAAGCTGAATAAAATTATCTTTGCAGTGATTCTTGTTTTATCTACGGTTGTTTATTTTGCCACGGTAGCCCCCACTCTGTCTTTCTGGGATTGCGGCGAATTTATTGCCTGCAGTTACCGGATGGCCGTACCTCATCCTCCCGGCGCACCGCTCTTTTTATTAGTAGGACGCTTATTTACTTTATTACCTATTGTACATGATATAGGTTTTCGGGTAAATCTGATTTCCGTGCTGGCCAGCGCAATTACGGTAGCGCTGCTCTATTTGATCATTGTCCATCTCTATCGCGAATACAAGGGCAAGCTGGAAACCAAAACGGATTGGTTGGTCGCAATTTTTTCCGGTATCCTCGGCTCTTTAACGTTTGCCTTTACCCATAGCTTCTGGTTCAATGCCGCTGAAGCCGAAGTGTATGCTTCCTCCATGCTGTTTACCTCCTTGATTATCTGGTTGATTCTGGTCTGGTCCACAAAATCGGATAAACCCGGCAATGAACGGTATCTGCTTATAATTGCCTATCTGATCGGCCTGGCCATCGGGGTGCACTTACTTAATGTCCTGGCCCTGCCTTTTGTCACCATGATCTATTACTATAAAAAATATGATTTTAATACGAAATCATTTATGATTTTGGTCGCTGTAACGGCTGTTATTATGCTGGCCGTTTATCCGGGAATGGTTAAATACATGCCTTATATTGCTTTGAAATTCGGAGCGATCGGTCTGACGGTGTTTTTTATCGCTATTATCTGGGCAACCTGGTGGGCCATTAGCAATAAGAAAAGTGCCTATATTTTGGTTTTTGCTTCCATTCTGCTTATAACCATAGGGTACTCCACTTACGCCACCATCTACATTCGCTCCAATCTGAATCCTAAAATCGATGAAAACAATCCGGAAAACGTGAAGAATTTCATGGCATATATCGAGCGTGAACAATACGGAGAACATTCCATTACCGATCGTAAAGATGTATGGCGTACCTCCGAAAATGCCCGGAAATACGATTCCACCTGGGATTTCTTCTGGGATTACCAGATCGAGCATATGTATGTGCGTTATTTTTTATGGCAATTCGCCGGCATGTCTTCCGATGAAACCAATGTGGATTTTATGCAGTTTTTAATGCTTCCTCTTATTTTGGGTCTAATTGGATTGCTGTGGCACTTTTTGCGAGACTCCAAACGGGCTTTGGCCGTGCTGGCTTTGTTTTTTATGACCGGCCTGGCCATCGTCCTCTATCTCAATCAACCGGACCCTCAACCGCGCGAACGGGATTATAGCTATGTGGGCAGCTTTTTTGCCTATTCCATCTGGGTCGGTCTCGGGTTTGCGGGATTAATGGAGCTTTTAAAAGAATATGTTTTCAAATCGGCGGAAAAATTAAAACCTGCTATAATCTATACGCTTTTCGCAGTTCTCCTGGTGGCCATTCCCGGGAATATGTTGGCTAAAAATTTTCATTCCCATAACCGCTCCGGCAATTATGTGGCCTGGGATTATTCTTACAATATGCTCATGTCGTGTGAACCGAATGCCGTACTTTTTACCAATGGCGATAACGATACCTTCCCTCTCTGGTATTTACAGGAAGTGGCCGGAGTTCGCACCGATGTACGGATTGTAAACCTGAGCCTTCTGAACACCGATTGGTATATTAAGCAACTCCGCGATTTGGAGCCGCGGGTACCCATGCGGATGAGTGATATTGAAATCGACCGGGTAGGTGTTCGTCCCTGGAAAGCACAGAAGGTTTCGGTAGAAGTACCCCTCAGAGCAGCTAAAGCGGAGCAAGCCGAATATATCAAACAATTTGCTCCGAAATCATTGGAAATACCGAGGGAAATTAAATTCCTTGTGAAGCCCACTATTAATGTTCCATACAGAGGAAGCTATTTACGCACTCAGGACTGGATGATTTTAAATATCATAGCTGCCAACCGCTGGCGCCGTCCCATCTATTTTGCCGTAACCATTCCTTACAGTAATCTTTTAAACGGTTTGCGCGATTATATGCGTATGGATGGCCTGGTTATGAAACTGGTGCCCTATAAGAACTGGAGAATATCCGTAGATAAACTGTATAATAATCTGGTCCATGTGTACAAATATCGTAATTTGAATAATCCCCGTGTTTATTTTAATCGTATGATTGTTAGTCTCTTGCAAAACTATCGTTCGGGATTTATTCAATTGGCTCAATATTACATGTTGAATAAGAAATACGACAAGGTGAAAGAGCTTGTTGATTTGATGACTAAAAAGATTTCCCCACAAGTTATTCCCTGGAACCCGAAATTGAGCGGAATAAAGGATGCTTATCTGGTGGTTGCGGATCCGGCCTATAAAGACAGTATTCTGGCCAATGACCGGGAAAACGCAAATCTGCCCATGATCGGCGAAAACCTGCTAAGGTTAGGACAGCCGAAAACAGCCGCAGATTTATTGGAAAAATCATACGAGCTTAATCCGGCTAATCCGCGTGTGTTAAGCTTATTGCTGAATGCCTATCAGATGAGCGGTCAGCGTGCCAAGGCCGTAGATGCCCTGGAGCAGTGGCTGCAAATTCATCCCGGTGATCGCAATGCCAAGCGCATTATGCAATCCCTGAAGAAAGATACTACGTCTAAAAATTAATGCGTCATCTCAAGACATTCATAAAAATTTTAATTTCCGTAAGTCTGCTGTCTTATTTGATCTATAGGGCAGAACCGCGGAAAATATGGGAAGTATTCACCCGAGTGGATGCGACCCACGGCCTGTGGCATCTGTTCTGGGCTTTATTGTTTATCCTTCTGGCGATTTTCATCATGTCTTTCCGTTGGCAGGTATTGTTGAAAGGATACCATGCGGATGTAAAATTGAGCCGCTTATTCGGTTTTTATTTAATCGGTATGTTTTTCAATAATTTTTTACCTACCAGTATCGGTGGTGATTTAATGCGTATCTATAAAGTCAATCAGGATACAGGCGACCGGACGACCAGCTTTGCCAGTGTCATCATCGAACGTATGTTAGGTATTGCTGCCACCCTTTTGCTGGCTATTATTGCTCTCTTCTTTGTCTCTCAGAGGTTTCACAGTAAGCGCCTGGTTCTTCTTTCCATCGCGCTCTTTACCTCCATCCTGGTTTTTTTTGTCATCATTATTCAAAACCGGCCTTTCAAGCTGGTCTTGAAAATGTTTGACAAGTTTACTATTTTCAGTATCGGTGAGAAATTGAATAAGCTCTTCGAGGCGATTCATCATTTTAGTGCACGCAGACGGGTTCTAATTTACGTTTTCATACTTTCGCTTGCTTCTCAGGCTTCCATCGTGATGATGAATTATTTTCTGGCCCTGGCTTTTGATTTGCATATTGAGCTGAGTTATCTGTTCATGGTTGTTCCGGTCACATTTGTTTTGACCATGCTTCCCTCTATTAATGGGGTGGGGATTCGGGATCTGGGATTCGTCAGCCTGTTGGGAAGAATCGGGATTTCCAGTGCAGCTGCTATTTCGCTCTCTTTTATGAATTTGATCATCCCCATGGTAATATCCGCCTGGGGCGCGGTCCTTTTCATTCTGCAGAAAAAACAAAACAAGTTAGGAGAACATCATGTTGCGAAAAATTCTGATTAGAAGTTTAGCCATATTCCTCCTGCTCATACTTTGGATGCTGAATGGCTGTAATCTGAAACCGAGCACTATGGGCTATCAGCATCGTATTTTTTTATTTGCAGATTCCGCGCTCTATGCCCGGGTAGGCGATCAGGTAGAAGCCGTCTTTGAGAAGGAAATATACACGCCTCATTCGGAAAAAACATTCTATATAACCTGGATTCCTCTTAATAAACTAAGTGAATTCAAATCGAGGATGAACCTTTTTTTCCTGGGTACGGCCGATAGTTCCGGACCGGTTAGCGATTATTTGACTAAAATTTTGCCGAAGCAGTTCAAGCAGGAAATAGCCGACAGCAATTATTTTTATTTCTATAATAACGATTTATTCGCCAGAGATCAGGTCGGCTTAATTATGTATGCTCCCACCATTCGGGATTTTAAAACCCGTTTTAATCGTTTCAAGGATCAGATATACAAAACGTTTGAAAAAAAGTATTATGCGCGTTTAACTAAGGGAATGTTTGAGCAGGGGGAACTGAAAGACCTGGAAAAATATCTGAGTACACATTATGGCTGGAAGGTCCGTTTGCAACACGACTATTTTATTGCCAATCAGGATGTGGATAAAAAATATGTCTGGCTCCGGCGTCTTTATCCCGATCGTTGGATATCCATCTGGCAGACAAAAGGGGATAGCAGCCTGTTGAATATGAATTCCCTGATTGCTATTCGTAACCGAATGGCCAAAACATATTACGGAGGCGATGTGGTGGTAGGGGATGAAACCTACCTGACCACCGTCGACTTTGAAGGACGGCCTACAAAGAAAGTAGTCGGAATATGGCGTAATGATTCGTTGCTGGTTGGAGGCCCGTTCCGCATGTATGCCGTGTATGACCAACTCGATTCGGTCATACATTTTATCGATATTGCCGTTATGGCTCCGGGTAAACTGAAAGAGCCGTTTTTAGACCAGTTGGAAGTGATTGCGCATACTTTTGAGCTGACCGATAAGAAATAAAAATGCGTTCCTTTTTCCTGGTTATCTTTTGGGTAGCCGGATTTACGGCTTTGCTTCTGGCCTCTACTTTTATAAAAAGAAAAGTATTAGTCAAACAACGGGCCAAAAGAAGACAGAAACGTTTAGTCTATTTGAATAAAAAACGACGAGAAAGATTTCAGCGGCGGATTAAAGAACTTATCGAAAGAGATTGGTTTTGGATCGAAATCTATCGTAGAGATCAGCCCGGAAACAGACTCACGTTGATTAAAGAACGACCCAACGACCCGATTCAAATAAGGTTCGGTCCTTCCTGGCCGAATGAAGAGGGAGTAAATGACGGACTGTTCAATAAAGCGGTCACCCGGCTTCAGGTGCCGGAGTTGATTTATTCCTGTTTTGGTGAGGAAGTAACCGGTTTGATAATCAAAACTTTTTAGCCTATATGCGGATCATAACATGAAGATCGCCGTTATCGGTACTATAGTGAAAGATAGGATTCATTATTCGGATGGCACCGTGGTTCGGAGCCTGGGCGGACTCATGTACTCGATCAATGCGTTCCGTGCCGTTTTGGATGAAAACGACTATTTGTACCCGGTTAGTTATGTCGGCCGGGATATCCGCGATGAAGTATTTAGCCTGTTTGCCGCAGACAATCAAATTCGAACGGAGGGATTATTATCCTATACGGGGCCCAATAATCAGGTGGATTTGTACTATCAGGGCGGAGATGAGCGAACAGAATATTCAAGATATCCCCACCCGCCTTTGCCCTATGATGTCCTGGAGATCATATTGGACAATGCGGCTATTTTGGTTAATATGATTTCCGGGTGGGATATTCGTTTTGCCGATTATCGGCGATTGCGTCATATTTATCCGGGAACCATTGCTCTGGATGTTCATAGTTTGCTATTGGGAAGAGAAGGGGATGGCAGGCGCTTCTTTCGCTATAATCCTGAGGTGATACAGTGGATTCGTGAGGCCGATATTATTCAACTTAATGAGCCGGAATTTCGATCTATCGCACAAAATCAATCGGATTTACAATTTTTTCAACAGAATTCTTGCTTTAAAGAACAAAATATTCTTAATTTAACACGTTCCCATCACGGCAGTACGACTGTATACCAGGAAGGTCGTCACGTACTGCGTTTGGATCAAACACCTCCCGGCCAAATCGATGTTGTTGATCCCATAGGATGCGGGGATGCATTTATGGCCGGATTTTTAATCGAGTATCTGAAATCACAAGATATTCACGAGGCGGCAAAATGTGCCAATCGGATTGCCGCTCTTACAGGGACGTTTCGTGGATTACCGGATCCGGTGCTGCTACAGCAAAAATTAAGGGAATTTTCATGCAAACAGTATTGATTTTTGGCTCCAATGGATTGTTGGGGCAGAATCTTGTTCGTCGTTTTAAGAATCATTATCATGTACTCGGCTCTTCCGTGGAACAGGATAATTTTCTTGAAGCATTGAAAGTTGAATATCGGGCGGTGGATTTAACCAACCGTCTTCAGACCCGACGTCTGTTGGAAGATGTGAAACCGGATATCATTATTAATGCAGCGGCTTTTACGGACGTAGACGGATGCGAAGAACACCGAGAGATTTGCTGGGGTGTAAATGTACATGCCATCGAAAATATTCTGGAAAGTTCCGTGGCTTTCAAACCGATCCTGATCCATATTTCAACGGACTATGTATTCGATGGAGAGGATGGGTTATACCGTGAAATCGATAAGCCCAATCCCAGGGGCAATTATGCGCGCAGTAAGTTGGCTGCCGAGAATATTATTCTTTCCGGATCCCTGGAATATATCATTGTCAGGACACAGGTGTTGTATGGAATGGGAAACAAGGTCCGGCCCAACTTTGTTACCTGGGTCGTAAAACAATTGCAGGAAGGTAAGACGATTAAGGTGGTCACCGACCAGATTGGCAGCCCGACCTATGCTCCCGATTTAGCCGAAGCAATCGTTCGACTGCTGGAAAACGAAGCGTATGGTTTATTTCATGTGTCCAGTCCGGATCAGATCAGTCGTTATGATTTCGCCCGCAAGATTGCTGAAGTTTTCGAACTGGACGCTTCATTAATTCAACCGATAGAGACCAGTGAATTGGAACAAAAGGCTCCCCGTCCCAGAAATTCTTCTTTTAAGATTGACAAATTATTTAACTATACGGGGTGGGAACCGGATTCCGTGGAAAAGGCATTGATTCGATTTAGAAAAGAATACCGGGAATATTATGCTTGACGCTTCCAGGGCGATTGTCATTGTCCCCACGTATAATGAAGTGGAAAATGTCCCGCCTCTTGTAAAAGCAATTTTTCAAAATCAGCCGGATATACATATCCTGTTTGTTGATGACAGTTCTCCGGACGGTACGGCCGAGGTTATAAAAAGGCTGATGAAAAATAATCCTCAGATCCATCTTTTGCAAAGAGCAAAGAAAGAAGGATTGGGTAGAGCCTATATTGCCGGATTTAAAGTTGCACTTCAGCAAGGATTTGAATACATTTTTGAGATGGACGCCGACTTTTCTCATGATCCGAAGGAAATACCCAATTTTCTTAAGGCGCTTGAGGATAATGACTTGGTTCTCGGATCACGCTACATTCTCGGTGTGAATGTGGTTAACTGGCCTTTGAAACGATTGTTATTAAGCTATTTTGCGAATGTGTATACGCGGGTTGTAACCGGTATGCCTACGCGGGATTTGACCGGGGGCTTTAAATGTTTTCGCAGAGAGGTATTGGAAAACATCGATTTGGATCATATTAAATCCAATGGATATGCCTTTCAAATCGAGATGACTTTTAAGACCTGGAAAAGGGGATATAGGATTAAAGAGATCCCGATTATTTTTATAGATCGTCAGGTGGGTGAATCGAAACTGTCGAAAAAAATTATGTGGGAAGCCATTTTTTTGGTTTGGAAATTGCGCATTGCCAGTCTCATCAATAAGGTGTAAAACGGTATGGCCTTAAAAACACAGAAATTTGTACTCGAGTTTGAAAGACCGGTTGTCGAGCTGGAAGAAAAAATTCATGAAATGCGGGAGTATGCCCTTTCATCCGGCCTCGAACTCGATGATGATATAAAACGGTTGGAGAAAAAAGCGGGCCAGCTACGTAAAGAAATCTATTCCAATCTTACCCGCTGGCAGCGGGTCCAGTTAGCCCGTCATCCGCTGCGCCCCTATACTCTGGACTACATCGGACATATGTGCAGCTATTTCGAAGAACTGCACGGTGACCGTCATTTTGCCGATGATAGAGCGATCGTTTCCGGGCTGGCTCAGTTAGATGAATTTTCGGTTATTATCATCGGTCAGCAAAAAGGACGGGGTACTAAAGATAATTTGTACCGTAATTTCGGTATGCCTAATCCCGAAGGTTATCGCAAGGCCTTAAGAGTGATGGATCTGGCCGTAAAGTTTGATAAACCGATCATCACGTTAATCGATACACCCGGAGCTTATCCCGGAATCGGCGCCGAGGAACGGGGTCAGGCCGAGGCGATTGCCAGAAACCTGTTTCGCATGGCCCGTATGCCGGTCCCGCTGATTAATGTGATTATCGGTGAAGGTGCCTCAGGCGGTGCGTTGGGCATCGGTGTGGGCGATCGTATCCTCATGCTGGAAAATTCCTGGTATTCGGTTATTAGTCCGGAGGGTTGTGCCGCTATTCTTTGGAGAGACGCGGCAAAAGCTCCCGAAGCGGCCGAAGCCATGAAGGTGTCGGCTCCGGATTTACTGGAACTGGGAATTGTCGATGAAATTATTAAAGAACCGGAAGGCGGTGCCCACCACAATACCGAACAGGCCGCGCAAATAGTCAAGGAAGCCATCCTGCGCCATTTACGGGAATTGATGCAAATTCCCCGCCGGGAATTATTGGAACAACGTCTGGATAAGTATAGTAAAATGGGTTCATGGAAAGAATGATCGAACACACATCGCTGGTTCGGGTGCGCTATGCGGAAGCGGACCAGATGAAATATGCTCATCATTCGAATTATATTATCTGGTTTGAGTTGGCCCGGATCGAGCTGATGCGATCGGTAGGAATCTCTTATGCCGATCTGGAACAAAAGGGATATTTGCTCCCTGTACTGGAAGTTCACGTTACCTATCTCCGTCCGGCCCGTTTCGACGATCGATTAAAAATTTTAGCCCGTTTGCCTAAAAAGCCCGGAGCCAAATTCCGGATAGAATATGAGGTGAGAAACGAAGAAGAAAAAATTATCTGCAGCGGATACTCTTCTCACGGTTTTATCTCCGCCGATTATAAGGCGACGCGGCCGCCGCGTAGTTTTATGCAGGCTCTTGAACCCTATTTTTAAATGAAGGTATACAATGCTTGATAAACAACTTTTAGAGATATTAGCCTGTCCCAAATGCAAAGGGGATTTGGAATATGATGAAGCGCATAACCTTTTAATCTGTCCCAATTGTCGATTAAAATTCAAGATTGAAGACGATATACCGATTATGCTTTTAGAAGAAGCGGAATCATTCTGAGCAGGTGTGCAAAAAGTACTTGACAAAATTGTACTTAGCGCTTATATTTTGCTCACTTTATATTGATTATCTGAGGAAACGCCTATAGTCGTTTGTTAAAGGTTTTTGGTGAACATAATTAGTCCAGATTTTTTAGTGGATTAGTCTGCCTTTAACAAATGAACTGGCTTTTGTGATAATTGGACCGGTTAATTGGATTAAAGGAAGTTGATCCATTTAATCGGTTTTTTTTTGGAGGAAAATTTTATGAAACGATTTATGATGTTTTTATCGATGGCAATTCTGATGCTGATCCCCATGCAGCAGTTATTTGCCCAGGGGGAAGCGGCTGTACCGTTCCTGTTGATTACACCCGGTGCCCGGAACGGAGGTATGGGGGAATCCGGCGCTGCTCTCGTTAATGATGCAACCGCCATCTTCTGGAATCCGGCCGGTTTGGCTTTTCAATATGACGATCCGGAAGTGGATAAACCGCGCGAAATTTCATTTATGCATGCCAAATGGCTGCCTCAATTCAATTTTAGCGATTTGTTCTATGATTATATGGCCGGTCGTATGTATATCAATGATGTAGGCATGGTCGGAGCCAGTATAACCTTTCTTAATTTGGGTAAAAATGTGTGGACCGATGAGACCGGGAATGAATTGGGCACATTTGATTCCTTCGAATATGCGTTGACCTTAAGTTATGCTACCAAATTAGAGGAAAATCTGGGGGTAGGCATTAATGCCAAGATTGTGCAGAGTAATCTGACCAATGTGAGCGTGGGCTCGGAAGACCGGCAAGGACGGGCCACTACCTTTGCGGTGGACCTGGGCATGCTGTGGACTCCGGCCTATAAGATTTTCGATAACCGTTTAAATTTGGGATTCAATTTGTCCAATTTCGGGCCGAAAGTAACGTATATCGACCGGAAACAGGCCGATCCCATGCCTACCAATCTGCGGGCCGGACTGGCCTATAAAGCCTATGATGACGGTTTCAACAGCATTACCGTAGTGTACGATATAAATCGCCTGCTGGTGGTTAAACACAGAGACGGAACTTCGGATAATGTTTTTAAAGCCGTGTTTTTCTCAAGCTGGGTAAATGGACCTATCAAGGATCGTATGAAACGTTTTACCCACTCCGTTGGTTTGGAATACCGCTACGGAACGCTTATCGCCCTGCGTGCCGGATATTTTTATGAAAATGAAAAATTCGGCGGAAGAAAATTCGCAACCTTTGGAGCCGGTATCGGTTATAATATTTTTGCTATTGATTTCAGCTACATTTCCGCAGCCCAGGATCATCCGCTATCAGACACGATGCGTTTTTCGCTGGCTGTTAAATTCTAATTCAATCAGAAAGGGAACCGAAAGGTTCCCTTTTTCTGAATAGCCCGTATTTTATAAATGCTAATCTTGTCTAAGAAAATCTGATGATGAAAAAATATCTTACTCTATTTATGTTCAGTGTATTACTGAATTTTATCGTGTACTTTTCGGTTCAGGCCCAGGGCGCAACGGATTCCATCCGAATTTGTGCTTTGCGTGTTTCCTTTCTTCCGGATCATAACGGATTAACCAGCGGCGACGGCAGATTCATGATCGATACGACTACCACCGATCCCTATGCGATTGACCCTGCTCCCCATAATCGTCTCTATTTTGAAGATCAGGTTCGGGCGGCTGCCAATTATTTTGCGAAGGTTTCCAACGGGCATGTGGCCATAAAAGGTGATGTATATCCGGCTACGGAAAACGAATCCTTCGAACTTCCCCATGATATGGGCTATTACAATCCCAATACAACCAATCAGGCGATCAATCAGGGTCTGAGTAAACTATTTATCGATGCCGTGCAAGCGGCCGATCAATCGGATGCGCACATCGATTTCAGCAAATATGACCTGGTGGTTATTTTTCATGCCGGCATAGGCAAAGATGTCAATTTGGGCTATGATGTCACTCCCCAGGATATCCCCTCGCTTTATCTGACCCGGGATTTTATTCAAAAATCTATCGGCAATCAATTTGACGGTGTTCGGGTCAATAACGGCACCTTTCGGGTTCGCTCCGGTATTCTTTTGCCTGAAACGGAAAACAGGCCGGGCATTCAGATCGCCCTGACCGGAATGTTCGTTTCCAATATCGGCTCCTATCTTGGCCTGTATGACCTGTTCAGTCCGTCTACCCAACGGACCGGCGTAGGCCGCTTCGGTCTGATGGATGCCGGACTGTTGAACATGAACGGCCTGGTTCCATCCCCGCCGGGCGCCTTCTCGCGAAAGCTGTTGGGCTGGGGTGAAACGCTTGTTCTGCAACACCCCCAAAATCAGGTGAAGCTGGCCCGATTGGGTTCGGAAAACCCTTCCGGTTTGCCTACCATGGTTCAGGTACCGATTAATGACAGTGAATATTACTTACTCGAATTTCGCGGAAATGCCCGGGTAAAAATAGATTCTCTGTATGATGTATTTTACAGTGAACGCAATGAGCCTCCATCCTATCTCGAGATTCTTAAGCGGTATTATGGAGACAAAATCGAGATTGGTGAGAGCGGTGTATTGCTTTCCGTACCCAATTATGATTGGGGCTTGCCCGGGGCGGGTATTTTGATCTGGCATGTGGATGAACGGATCATTCGGGAAAAAGGAGGGGAACAGGCCATTAATGATGATCCCCGGAACATGGCGGTCAAAATTGAAGAAGCGGACGGTGCTCAGGATATCGGTCAAACCTATACCTTACTGGAAGCGGGCTATCAAAAGGATTTAGGATGGCTGGCTGATTTCTGGTTCCGTAACCGTCCCACCTACCTGGAAGGATTCGAGCGCTATACCAACGAATTTTCGAGTCGTTCCATCCCGGCCAGTCGGGCGAACCGCAACCACGCTTTCTCCCATGTGGTTTTAAAAAACTTCTCCAGCAACAAAGGGCTATCCATGTCTTTCGATTACCTGCAGGATATGAACGAGACCGGTTTTCCGGTTCATCTATCTGCGGTTGATTCATTTCCGGGTACCAGTATTGCCGGTGCCGTTGAAGGCCAACAAGGAACCTTCGCTTTCATGGTTTCGCAAAACGGAGGTATTTATGCGGTCGGCCCTGAAGGAAAGTCTCTATTCGGTTATCCCGTTCGGGATATTGCCCGGATCGGTATATCCGCGAAAGAACTTCCTCTGGCTTTGATGGATAGCAATCAAGATCAACGATACGACGCCCTGTTCGTGCTCTCCGGGGATACGCTATACGGTTTTGATCTGACCGCCATGACGGCGGATTCTCTGTTAGCTCCTCTGTTCAGCCCGATCTCCTTCTCGCAAGGGCTTTCTGCAGAACTGATCAGCCGAAAGCAATGGGTCTATGTTTCCGCTTTAAACGATTCGGTATATGCCGTAGACCGTCTGGGACAGATTGTCTCCCGTCAAAAACGGGAAAGACCTGAGCTTCCATTATTGATTAACAGTAAGGGAAGCGTAGTAGATTTCCCCCGGCAGACCACTTACGCCGCCCGGGTTCGGCTTAACGATCAAACCATGGCCACTTTTATTTATTCGGCCGGGAGCGGGCATTTTTCTTTTAAAACCGATGCTCCCGGTTCGCAGTGGCAGGAATGGCCGACTCAGTTCGAAGTGACCGGCCAGTTTGCGGTGGCCGACATCGAAGGTCTGGGAACCTACGATTTGGTTTTTAATACACCTTCTCAAATCGTGGCACTTAACCAGCAGGGTAATCTGGTATCCGGGTTTCCCATAGATACTTACCTGGAACCGGGTCAATCCTTGGTCGGGACCCCTCTGATCGGTGATCTGGACGGAGACGGGACTTTGGATTTTCTGAGTGTCACCTCCGACGGTCAACTGATGGCTTTTAATATCCTGGGCCAAAGTGTCGGCGGCTTCCCGCTTTCGGCCGGTTTCTCTTTGACTTCTACGCCGATGATCGTCCAATTGGATGCCGATCCGGCCATGGAACTGCTGGCTGTCACCCGGAAGGGTACGGTTTTGGGCTGGCAATTGTCTCCGAAAAGCGACCCTTCTTCGTATCTATGGAAGCAGGAACGTATCGACGCATCGAACAATATGCTCCTGGAACAGGGGCTGGTTTATCAGCCGGTATCCAACGAACTCATGCCTTTCAAAAGGGTCTATAACTACCCTAATCCGAATCAGGGAAATTTTACGACTATTCGCTACTATCTCACCGAAGATGCCGCAGTGCATATCAAAATTTTTGATACCAGCGGAGAAGCGGTGGATGAATTTGACGGCCCGGGTAAGGGACAGATGGCCAATGAGATTGCCTGGAATGTTAGCGGCAAAGCTTCCGGTATCTATCTGTGTCGGGTCGAAGCAAAATCGGCGACGAGAACGGAACGAAAGATTATTAAAATTATGGTGGTACATTAATTCCAATGAACACAATGAAACATATTCTCTTCCTTTGTGCATTTTTTATGCTGGTCAATACGGCCCGGGCGCAATCTACCGAATATAATCATCCCGAATTACAATGGAAGTCATTTGATACGGAACATTTTACCGTACATTATGCGGTAGGCACCCGACGGACAGCGCTTCTCGTCGCAAAAATTGCCGAGGATATTTATCCCCATGTAACGGCTCTCTACGATTATCATCCTAAATCCAAAATCCATTTCGTGATTCGTGACACGGACGATTATTCAAACGGCGGTGCTTTTTTTCTGGATAATAAAGTGGAAATCTGGGCTTCCAATCTGGATTATATCATGCGCGGTACGACCAACTGGTTGCGTAATGTGGTCACCCATGAATTTACCCATATGATTTCCATCCAGAAAATGATGAAAAGTAGTTTGACCTTTCCTTTCGGGTTTGTTCAAATAATCGGGTATGAAAAAGAACGGCGTAAAGATGTGGTACGCGGTTTTCCCAATACGCTGGTCGTATATCCGGTAAGTTCCATTACTCTGCCCGTATGGTTTGCCGAGGGAACCGCTCAGCACCAGGCACCGGGCAGTCGTTATGACTATCGCGATCCCCATCGGGAGATGATTTTACGCGATCGGGTGTTGCATCATAAACTGCTTACTTATAATGAAATGACCGTATTCGGGAAAAGCAGCAACGGTAATGAATCCTCTTATAATCAAGGGTTTTCTTTGGTCAATTATCTGGCGAAACGCTTTGGTGAATCGATTCTGGATTCGATTACCGGCAGGTGCTCCCATTGGAGTGCGCTGACCTTTGAAGGCGCTCTGCAAAAAGCCACCGGATATTCTGCAGAAAAGCTATATAAAGATTGGTCCGATTCGCTGAAAGATACATATTTGAAAGAGACCGCAATCATCCGCCGGCATTTAGTGAAGGGCAAAGGAATCGAAATCAACGGTTCAGCCGATATCTACCCCTGTTGGTCTCCGGATAGCAAAAAAATCGCCTATGTTTCCAATCGCGGAGAAGACTATTTCGGAATCAATAAACTGTATATTTATGATCGAAAAAGCGGATTAAAGAAAGCAATTGCCTCCAGAATCACCTCTTCACTGAGCTGGTCTCCGGATGGCCGGTATCTTGTATATGCCCGCCAGGATCGCAACAAGTATGGCTCTGCCTATAACGATCTCTTTTTGTACGATTTTAAAAAGGATAAGGAAATCCGCTTAACCGAACAGTTACGGGGTACTAATCCCGACTTTAGTCATGACGGTAAAAAAATAGTGTTTGTTTCCGCCACGGACGGATTAAATCAGTTAAATATCTACCGCCTGCCGGATTCTATTCCCAATAAATTTACTAAAGCCGTTTATTACAATATTGAAGACGGCCGCCTGACCGAAGGAGTACCGAGGGATATTAGAAATTATCGTAAGGCTTCTTTCAAAGGCGGATCGATTCGGCAGGTCCTTTATTTCGAAACGGATCGGCAGATTTTTCATCCCCGCTGGTCCAATACGGATTCGATTATTGTCTTCGATACGGCGATTGCTTACGGCCGCAACCTGGGTTTCTATGATGTGAAACGCGATTCTTTCGGAATGTTTCTGACGGCTCCGGAAGAGATACGCTATCCTTTCTTTCAACCCCACAGCCCCTGGCTGTATTATGCGGCCAGCACAACCGGGATCTACAATATTTACCGACGAAATTTAGAAAACGGTCGGACCGAATTACTTACCAATGTAACCGGCGGGGCCATGATGCCCGCAGTTGATGAATCGGGTCAGCTGGTTTATGCCGATTACGACAGTCTGGGTTACCATATTTATGAACTGGATCATCCCCGGTCAGTAAACAAACAATGGGCTGTGTATGACCCTCACTATATTCAAAAAATACCCAGGGTTGATTATAATAACAGTCTACCCCCGCTGCCCAAAATTCGTCCCTATAAACAAACTTTTACGGATATCCATATTCTACCGAGATTATGGATTGATTACGGCACCGTAAAACCCGGGTTTTTTCTGGTTTCTTCGGATGTTTTGAATAAATACAATTTGGTTGCCGGGGCGGCGGTGAATCGCTATATGGATTATGATCTGTACGGTTCGTTCGAGATCCATACCATGAACCCCACCTTGTTTATCGAAGCCTACAATCTATCCGCCAATATCAGGAATGACACGTTGAATGTGCCCAGGGGTGGGTATTCTTTAAATTATCATCGGGATATCAACTTCGATTTGACAGAGGTACGCCTGGGTCTGCGCCAACGACTCTTCCATACGGCCGATGTGAAGTTGAATTATGTCTGGCGGCGTTACAACGCCAAGATTGACCAGAAAAAGCTGTATGATAGCTATCGTAAAACATGGGAGATTCCTTTTACCTTTCATTATACGTATTTAAAAGGTCAGGCTCTGGAAGCCCAGGTGATTGTCAATCAGATTCATCCCGATAAGAACAGCGAAATAAATCCTTCCGGGGGCAGGCTGGTCTCTTTTCAGTACAGTCTGGAATCCAACGATTTTTTAAATGATTTTGCCGTCAGCACCATCGGTTTAAAAGAAATATACAAAAAATATCTATTTAACCAGTTTAGTCTGGATTGGGAAGAGTATTTCAAAAATCCCTGGTTAGCAGGGCATACGATAAGTTTTCGTCTGCAAAGCGGTTATATTGATCGCCCGGTAGACAGTTTTTTTGATCTGTATGCCGGTGGTCTGCTCGGTATGAAAGGCTATTCCTTTTTCAGTATAGAAGGACGCTATAAATTGATTTCAACTCTCAGCTACCGGTTCCCCTTATTCGGGCATCTGGACTGGCGTATTAAACATCTCTATTTCAATAAAATTTATCTCGGTATGTTTTATGATTTCGGTCATGCCTGGCGTAATAATGCCCGGCTCAGGCTAAAGGATTTTAAACGCGATATTGGGGTGCAGTTGCGATTGGATGCATTTTCTTATTCCATTTTTCCTACTCGTTTTTTTGCCGAAGCGGTGTATCCTTTGGACGAAGCCAAAAATTGGGACGGTTCCCGCGGGCGGATGGTCACCTATCCCAGGGAGTGGCGCTTTTATTTCGGCTTGTTATATGAATTCGATTTACGGGAGAAATTGCAGAGTTTAGGTAGCGGATTGTGGCATTAAAAGGTGTAGAAGAGGAAGGGTGATTTGGACTAACGAACGGTTTTGGTTGTCCGAAAATGAAATTTTATCCATCTTCGGGATGGTAAAAACAACGAAGAGGTTCGAACAATGCGTGTTTTAGTAATTTTTTTGATGTTGCTCATGAGTTCAAGGGGTATGGCGGGAACAAATCCGTCCCCGATTGATTTGAATCCTACCCGTTTTGCTTTGTTGTCCCGGGCCATGCAGGCGGACAGCGGGCAGACCGTTAAACAAATTCAGCGTAAATCGGGTATAAAAGCGGCCCTGTTTTCTGTAGTGCTTCCCGGAGCCGGTCAGGCCTATAACGGTTCTTACTGGAAAACGGCGGTTTTTGCCGGACTGGAAATCGCCTTCTGGACAGCGAATGTCGTTTACAATAAAAAAGGCGATGATGAGGATGTGCGCATGAGACACTTCGGCGATGCCCATTGGAATGAGCGTAAATACTGGTCAAAAGTCTATAGCAAGGCGGTGGCCGAGGGAGTCTGGTCGGATTCCGACCCGACGGTACAGATCGGCACGGATAACCTGATTCTGGAATCCTATTACACGCAGGATGTTATCAACGCCTTGCGCCAAAAAGAAGCGCAGGTGGGCTACACCCATACTCTGCCCGATACCAAAACACAACAGTACTATGAGATGATATACAAGTATCTGCATCAGTTCGGTGTGGGCTGGGACGATGCACCGGATTTCAATTATTATGATGATATTAATAATCTGCGGAAACTGACTCCGCATATTTCCGCTTACCGGTCCATGCGGGATCGGAGTAACGGATATTATGATGTGGCGACCAATATGGTCATTTTGGTCATGGTGAACCATCTGGCCAGTATGTTCGAAGCGGCCTATTCGGCTAAAGCTCATAATAAAAAATATCACCTTTCTATTGATACGCATCGTCAGAGGGTGGGCTATGAAGTGGTGAACATGTATGGCCTGAATCTAAGCTGGTGATCATGAATGGCGGATCGGAGACGATGGAACAAATACCGCTGCGAATGATTTACAATAGAAATACTCTCTAACAAGATACTTGACGGATGCTTTCGTATTTATGTATAAGACAGATGATTTAAGTGGGTACTATGAAAAATATTAAGCTGTTATGTAAAACGATTTTCCTGCTGCTCCTGTTTGCCGGTTTGGCCCCGGCTCAGAACGCTCCTTTACAAGGGTCCTTTACCCGGAGTAAGGCCCTGATCCGGGCTATACAAAATTCCGGGCCGGTTTTATATACCCGACAGGTAAAAAACAAAAAGATCGAAATAGCAGGCAAGGCGTACAAAGCGCCGGGAAAAGCCTTTTTCTTGAGCCTGATTCTGCCCGGAATGGGCGAGTACTATGTAGGCGCATCCTCGTATACACCCTATTTTATCGGGATGGAAATACTGGCGGGTTTGGGTTGGTACGGCAACAACTGGTATGCGGGTCGCTTGGAAGATGAATACATGGCCTTCGCCGTACAACATGCCGGGGTGAACGGTGAGCATAAAGATTTAAAATACTGGAGCAGTATCGGCAAGTATGATGACCTTTACGGTTACAATGAACAGCGGGAAAGAGATCGGAATTTCGAGGCCATGTTTGATGAGACACCCGAGTTTTTCTGGCAGTGGGATTCAAAAACGAATCGTCTGGAGTATGACCGGCGCCGTTTACATGCCAACAGTATTCTGAATCAGGAAGTCTATTTTCAATTAGCTCTGGTTTTGAACCATCTGGTCAGCGCAGTGAATGCCTTGCGTCTGGCCCGGCGCCATAACCGGCAATTGGAACAGACCCGGGCCTGGCAATTCCGTTTCGAGTCCACTTCTCCCGCGGGATCCCGTTCTTACCTGGGGTTACGGTTGGTGCGGCGCTTCTAATTTCGGCTCAAATTTTTTTCGGAACATAAACCGTAAAATTGCGCCCGGTCATTTTTTTTGTATCATAAAAACTGCTATTTTACCGCATGACGAAACGTATTCTTATTACCGGTGTCAGCGGTTTCATTGGTCAGTATGTATTACGTGAAAAACCTGCGGGGGTACAAATTGTGGGTGCCATCCGCAATGCGGAGCGGTGGATTTCTTCTCCTTTCTATGAAACCATTCCCTTAATTTCTCTGGACTTAGCCGAGCATGTTGCTGCTCAGCTAAAATATCAGCATTTTGATGTGGTAATCCATGCCGCGGCCATGGCCGGATTAGGAGCCTGTCAGGCCGATGCCCAGACGGCCGAACGGGTAAATGCTCTGGCCACAGCCGAATTGGCCCGATGGTGCGCGGTACACAATTGCCGGATGATCTACCTTTCTACGGACATTGTCTTTGCCGGGGATCAGGCCCCCTATTCTGAAAAAGATACCCCCCACCCGATCAATGTATACGGGCAAAGTAAATGGCATGGCGAGCAGGCCGTACAGG
>JALSTK010000108.1 GCA_026983775.1 Calditrichia bacterium | reverse complement strand
AAACCATTCCGATGTCTATTCCAAGTTAAAAGCAAACGGTAACGGAATGGGCTTTAACCTGGGTCTGCAATACAAACCGACCGATCAACTTTCTTTGGGAATTGCCTATCGGAGCAATGTAACTTTGGACTTTAAGGACGGCGATGCCACGTTTAAATTACCGGTATCCGAAACCGATCCCATGTATCCGGTCATGCGCGCTACTTTTCCCAACACAAAAGGCAGTTCAAAATTAAAATTACCGACCTTTTTAAGCGTGGGAGTCGCTTATAATCTGACCGATCAGCTAACCGCAGAATTTGATTATTTCCAAATCGGCTGGTCTTCATATGACAAACTAACCGTCAAATTCAAAGACCCTGTGGGCGGTAAAACAGAAACCGTCTCTGAAAAGGGTTATGAAAATTCCGCCAGTTACCGGTTGGGCATGGAATACCGCATGGATGACCATTTATCGTTTCGTGCCGGTTTCATGCGTGACAACCATGCCGTTCCCGATAACCGGGTAGAACCCAGCCTGCCCGAGGGCGATCGTAATATCTATAACATAGGACTGGGATATAAAACCGGGGCCTTTAATGTCGATCTGGTCTACATGCTGTTGACACAACAAGATCGGGATATTACCAATCAGGTAGATGATTTTAACGGTACATACAAAGCTCTCGCGAATATATTCGGGATTAGCTTCGGTTATTCGTTCTAAAAAATAATGTGAAGGAGAAGATATATGAAAGTAACAAAATATCTATTGATTGTGCTCTTAACAGCGATGTGGGCTTTTACCGGATGCAAACTTGAAGAGCCCGGAGTTAAAAAATCGTCTGCGGAGCAGTTAAATGATGCCACCAAACAGTTATTTACCAGTTACGTGGCTTTGGGTAATAGTCTGACAGCCGGATATCAATCCGGTGCGCTAACTGAAAAGCATCAAAAATTGAGCTTTGTTAAACAAATTGCCACCCGGGCCGGTGTGGGGGATAAATTCGTTCAGCCCCTTATCGCCTATCCGGGGCTGGGAGCCTATACCGCTAAAGGAGCGGGAATTATGGAATTGACAGGATTTGATGCTTCCGGTAATCCGGTCATCAAACCCGTGCCTTATGCCACGACAGGCTTCAATCCTCAGGATCCTTATGTATCCGCCGATATCAAGAATTATGCCGCACCTTACAGCAACCTCGGTATTCCCGGCATCGTACTGGCAGATATGGACAGCGCCATTACGGCCGCCAATAGTTACAGCCACAACGGCCTGATCGATCCCATTCTGCGTAATCCGGCTTTTGGGAACACCAATCCGATTAAACAAGCGTTGATGTTAAAACCCACTTTCATCACCTGCTGGATCGGTAATAATGATGTGCTGGGTTATGCCACCAGCGGCGGTACTTACCCCCCGGCTCCGACCGATGTTTCTATATTTAAACTTTTATACACCAATCTGCTGAATAAAATAACCAACGGAGGAAAAGGCGCCAAGGTTGTAGTCGCCAATATTCCGGATGTGACAACGATTCCCTTTTTTACCACGGTTCCCTATATGGTCGATCCGGGAACGGGCACAGCCGTAGCTCTGGTCATCCAGACCGGTAGCGGTGCGGTGCGTCAGGCAACGGCCGATGATCTGATTTTGCTCACCGCCAAATCTATTATCGGCGATGTAAGCGGCGACTATGGACCCAGCGGAGTTCCGGTCGGGTTTGACGGCAGCGCTCCTTTACCGAGCTCGGTGGTTCTGGATAAAGACGAAATTGCCGTGACTCAAAAAGCGGTTTCCGATTTTAATTCGGCTATTGATGCTGTTGCCTCACAATTCCGCGTACCTGTTGTTGATATAAACAGTTTCCTTACAGACGTGGCGGATGAGGATGGTTACACGGTTGCCGGTGTTAATTTCAGCGCCGCCTATATTTCGGGAGGCACTTTCAGCTTAGACGGTGTTCACCCCAATGATGTAGGCTATGCCATTATTTCCAATCTGTTTATCGAAACGATTAATGACAACTTTGATACCAATATTCCTCCGGTTAATATTATGAATATGATTCAAAATCAGAAACAGGAAACGGCTATGGAAAAAAGAGCGATCTCCGCCAGCACGGATTTTTATAAATCCATTCCGGAAATTTTCGGCGGAAAAATCAATCTCTAATCTGCTTTTAGTTGCCCATTACAAAGGCTGCCCTACAGGCAGCCTTTTTTAATTTTAGTTCATGGCTATCCATCCGGATTCCCGGCAATCAAGCGGGCAGCATCAACCGCTCTTTCTTTATCAGATGTTCCAGAAAGCATATCCTTTTAAATCTTTTATTTATTGACAAATCTCATAATTTTCTAAACCAGGAACCCGTAGTTTTCAGTTGAAAATAAAAGAAAAGTGATTTGACTTCATTTGTTCTTTCTGTTAAACATAAATTTTCACGACATTATAAAGACCCATAATTTAAAAATATGAAACTCCTGAAAAAGGTATTATTTTATTATTATACCATGGAATTTTCAACTTTTTGTATAGACAATCATGATTATTCTTCACAAAAATCTTGATTTATAGACAGATACCTCCTATTTTTCTTTTAGCAAAACCAACGGCCCAAAGCATGAAAAAAAACACATTTTTCTTAACCATACTCTTACTGATGAATTTTACCGGCATTAAAGCCGGTACGGTATACCGCATCATCATTGACGGAGTTATTAATCCGGTTGCCACCGAATATATTCTTAATTCCATTCAGCGGGCTGAGAACAATGGCACCGAGCTGTTGGTTATTCAAATGGATACACCCGGCGGCTTGATGGAATCCATGCATCAGATTACCAAGGCCATTCAGTCTTCTTCTGTGCCGGTGGCCGTTTATGTGGCCCCCAGCGGCTCACGGGCCGGCTCGGCCGGTGTATTCATTACCTATGCCGCCCATATCGCGGCCATGGCACCTGCCACCAATATCGGTTCGGCCCATCCCGTTTTCGGCGGCGGTTTACCCGGCACACAAAAACCGGATAGCGCGGCCACGGGAACGATGATGGAAAAAGTCGTTAATGACGCCGTGGCCAAAATCAGGGCCATGGCCGAGAAACGGGGACGAAATGCCGAATGGGCGGAAAAGGCCATCCGCGAAAGTGCCAACGTAACAGCCAAAGAAGCCTTGAAATTACATATCATCGATTATGTTGTTCCCACCCTGGACTCTCTTTTAAATGTTGTCGACGGACGGGAAATAACCCTGGACATCGGTACAAAAAAAATACTACACACCGGCCACGCCACGGTAATCACCTTTCAAATGAGCTGGAGACAACGCTTCCTGGATATCATCACGGACCCCAATATTGCATATATCCTGATGATGCTGGGCATTTTCGGCCTCATGTTTGAACTTTACAACCCGGGGACAATTCTTCCCGGCGTGGTAGGTGGTATCTCTCTGATTCTGGGATTGTATGCCATGCAAACCCTACCCGTTAACTATGCCGGCGTTTTTCTGATCATTTTTTCCATTATTCTTTTTGTATTGGAGATAAAAATACCCAGTTATGGTTTATTGACTATTGGGGGCATCATATCTTTAACCATGGGAAGTGTTATGTTATTCGATACGAATTTACCCTTTTTGCGCCTTTCTTGGCAGGTGATCCTGGGAGTTGTATTACTAACCACTCTCTTTTTTGTGTTTGCCGTCGGTATGGCCATCCGTACCCACCGTACCAAGCCGACTACCGGCAGTATAGGTATGATCGGTGAAACCGGTGAAGTATATAAAGCCCTTAATCCCTACGGTACGGTTAAGATTCATGGGGAATTCTGGAAGGCCGTTAGCGATCAATCTATAAAAAAGGGGAAAAGGGTTAAGGTTATTGCTGTTGATAAAGAAAAACTGGAATTGAAAGTCAAACCCATAGAATAAGAGGAATTATTATGCAATTAATTTATAGTCTGATCGTATTATTGCTGCTCCTTATTGCCAGCGCAGTGCGAATTTTGAAAGAATATGAACGGGGTGTAGTCTTCCGTCTGGGGCGGTTGGTGAGCAGTAAGGGGCCGGGTATCATCCTGCTCATTCCTCTGGTTGATCGTATGGTTAAGGTCAGCCTGCGGACGGTGGTTATGGATATCCCCCCTCAGGATGTAATCACCAAGGACAATGTTTCGGTTCAGGTGAATGCCGTGCTCTATTTCCGGGTTATTAATCCTTCCAAGAGCGTGGTGGAAGTAGAAAATTATCTGTTCGCTACTTCCCAGCTCTCTCAAACCACTTTACGGAGTGTCGTCGGCCAGGTTGAATTGGACGAACTGTTGACCGAACGGGACAAAATCAATGCCCATTTACAGGAGATTATCGACCAGCATTCCGATCCCTGGGGGATCAAGGTCTCTCTGGTCGAAGTGAAACACATCGACCTTCCGGAAGAGATGAAGCGATCCATGGCCAAACAGGCCGAAGCGGAGCGGGAACGAAGGGCTAAAATTATTGCCGCAGAAGGCGAATTTCAGGCCGCACAAAAATTGACCGATGCGGCCAAAATTATTGATACATCCCCTTCAGCGCTTCAGTTACGCTTTTTGCAGACCCTGGTGGAAATCGGTGCGGAAAAAAATTCCACAACTGTTTTTCCTTTGCCCATTGACCTGTTTAAACCGTACCTGGAAAAAGCAACTCAGGAAATGATGTCTAAAAAACCATAACTATCCATGGTATATGGTAAGCGTTTTTTTATAGTCGTTAAATCGTTTGCTGGTTACGGTAAGTCAAATTTTCGCCACGGACATCCCGGGGCAAAGCGGTTGTTTTGCGCTATAATTATTATTAGACGGTTTGTGAAATGCGTTATGGAAGATACCAGATTAGGACTGCATGATTCACACTTAGCTGAATTAAAAATAAAGCACAGCATGCGGATAAGAATACTCCTGTTTACAATTAGTTTCTCTTTACTGGCCTGTAATCCCACCAGGCTCATCGTCCGCCAGATGAATCCGCTTTTGCAAAACACGGCGCTGGCTCTGTACGAAGAATCTGATTTAACCATTGCCGAACAGGCCCTGGCTTCCAATTTAAAATTGATCGACGGATTGCTTAAAAGCGATCCCTTAAACAAAAAATTGCTTCTTTTAGCCGCAGAAGGTTATGCCGGGTATGCCCTGGGATTTGCCGAAGATAAGAATCCGCAGCGGGCAAAGAAATTATATCTGCGGGCCAGGGATTATGCTTTGCGGATTCTTCGTCAGGATAAGCATTTTATCCGGGCGGAAAAAGAAGGCCTGGATGCTCTTCAAACTCTATTGATGAGTTATACGAAAAAAGATGTACCGGCCCTATTTTGGAGCGGTTTTCCCTGGTCCGCCTATGTGAACCTTTCTCTAAATAATCCGACGGCCCTTATGGATTTGCCTAAAATAGAACTACTGATGAAACGTGTGGAAGAATTGCAACCGGATTATTACTATGGCTCGGTGTACCTCTTCTGGGGTGCTTTCTATGGCATGAAGCCAAAGATCATGGGTGGTGATCCCGTTAAGGCAAAATCTTATTTTGAAAAAAATTTCAACCTGAACAAAGGCCGGTTTTTATTGGCCTATGTTTACGCGGCCCGGTATTTTGCTGCCAGAACTTTAGATGAAACAACCTTTGATACCTATCTTAAACATATTGCTGAAACTCCCGTTGATGTTCTTCCTCACATCATACTGCTGAACCAGATTGCCAAAGAAAAGGCCCGGCGCCTGAAGAAGCAAAAAGCGGAACTATTTTGATTGATCGCCGATTATAAAAATCCCCTATCAAAAACATATGAAATGATTAGGAATGGGGGGGCGTCCATAAAAATCTCACGAACCTATGAAGCCTCAAAAATTCAAAAGGTTTTTACGGACGGCCCTTGTAGATGCTTTGCCCGGTACCTGTTCCGACTTATTTCAGCAAAATGATCTTATTCACCGCGATATCAATCTGATTAGCACGGAAGCGTATAAAATAGATTCCGCTACTCAAACCCTTGCCTTCAAAGCTAAAACGGTAGCGACCGGCGCTTTTTACGCTATGATCCAATTCTGCGACTTTCCTGCCGTTTATATTAAAAACATCGAGGTCTATGCGGGCTGCTTTTGTTAGTTGAATTTCAAAATGGGTTTTTGTATTTCCCTTAAATAAGCTGCCTGCGCCGAAGGGATTGGGATAACTTTGCGACATGGAAAAACCGGTGGGAAGCATGGCCGAAGGGGGAGCGGTTTTTATCCCTGTCGGACGATTGATGAGCAGCATGCGCTCTACCCGTTTGGGGGCCACACTATCCGCTTCAACCAATACCGAGTAAAAATAAGCGTCACCATCGATTAAAGAATCGATACGTACCTGCCAGGTAGTATCTACGTTCTGCTTTGACCCTATTTCCAACCATTCAATCTCCATCAAAGAGGTATCGGCTAACGATAACCCCTGAGGAAGCGTGAGGGTCGCTCTGGTATTTTTAGCGGATACATCACCCGTGTTAAACAGAGATAAATGAATGGTGAAGTTCGTAAATTCCAGAGAGTCTTCTGCGCTGACATTTACCGCAACCGGTGCCTCGATAACCGTAGAAAGCGGGGGCAGCAGATCATCATTGGCTATGATTGCCTTAAAGGAGACATTATTGGACTCATTCGATTCCTGGATACTGTTTTCCCGGTCTGCTATCACATAAACATTATGGTATTCGGGATATTCGGGGACAGTCCAGTTAAAAGAAAACAGAAGCGAATCCCCGGCAGAAATGGAATCGGCTGTTAAATAAGGCGAAATAGGTAAACCGCCTTCGGGATCACCGTCATAAAAACGTACTTTTACGTCATGAGCTGTTTGATAGCCCTGATTGTGAATCCAGGCTTTAATGGTAATCGCATCTCCTTCAGAATAGCTTTCCGCCTCCGGATCAAAACTAAGGTCTTTTGAAGAAACCGCTAAATCCGGTAAACCGACCGTAAAATTCAGCGGTACAAAATCCGCTCCATAACTACCGCCCCAGGAAGTAATAATGGCCATATTTTTACTTCCCGTAACATGATAAATCTCTTTAATGGAGGAAAAGTGATATTGGCTGCCTTCATCTAAAACACCTGCCCAGATTGTATCCCCACTGGACATCGCTGTAATCAGGACATGGTTGTCATCCTCATAGGACAATACATTATAATCGCCCGAAACGACCGGAGTATAGAAATTCGTACCGATTCCCCGGCCGCTTTCGTCGATCTGTCGGGTTAAATAATAGTAATTCCCCGTATATGCAGCATAGGGAGTATTGGAAACGGTTACCGGATGATCACAAATAACCTGCCAATAAAGGTCCTCATATACGCTTTGCGAGTACACTTCGCCTTTATTTATAACCCCCCGGGCCAGAGTATCTCCGCTTGCTGAATTTAGAACCGTGTAATGGGTAGAATCCTGATAGGCTGTAATGACAATCCCATTCCCCCAACCGCCCACAACACCGGAAAATCCGAAAAAATTGGTTCCGCTGAAAGTGCCGTTGTCGGCCGGAATAAAATATCCCTGATCCGCATAGCTTAGGGCACTAACCGGTTTATTGGATTCCACTCCGATGAATGTGTTGGCATAACCATCCAACTGATAATGGTCTCCCCGATTTAAAACTCCTGCGGCAATAACCGATGAGTCCTGAAGATTTTTAATCATATATTCGGTCTGATCGTCATAAGCAAATATAATAAAGTGCTCGCCCGAATATGAGCTTACCGGCATATAAGTATTTAAACGCGTTGACAACGGGCTGCCGGATTCGTCTACTGCATAATATCCCAACACGCTCCGACTGACGGGATCGCCTATAAGAACGGTAAAGGATTTATTGCCCTCTATTTGATAAGTGCCCCTACCCGGTGAAAAGACGTAAAACTGATTATTCTGTAAAATAATGCTATCCAGTTTCGCCCCGTTCTGATCGAATAGAAAAAATTCGGAATCATCAAAATAACTGAATACAACCAGATCGTTAAAGGTATAGGTCGTGGTGGAATAAGAAAACGCCTCCTGCTGTGAAAACCACCCGTTGGAATGTAGAAAAACATTGACCGCCCGTGTATCTCGCATCGGACTACTATTCCCGCCTCCGTCCGGGCCGGCGAGTAATATAGAAGTAAAAATAAACAACCCTGTAAAAAGCATCCATCGGTTTTTCATAATTTACCCTTTTAAATTAATTTTAACTTTTCCTTTAGAAATTATCGTCATTGATATTCGAAAACTTAAATATTGCACTTTACTGATCGGAAAATTGTCAGTACACTTTGAGACTATAAAAGTCTCTTAGTTTGAGATTCTACCGGAATTTGGGGGGGATTATCCGTGGTCTCTAATTGCGCTTTATCGGTTGACATACGGGATACGAGGTTTATTCAACGGTTCCTGCCGGAAAAGGATATTTTTTTGGATACCCTTTTCCGGCGATAAATCGCCGGGCTAATAGGGGATTTATGATTCCTTTTGGCTCTGTCTTTAGATGTAGGCGGTCTCCGTTTTGATTTTTGTTATTTGTACTTTGGAATTTCAGGTTAAATTTAAAGGGGGCCCGATCTCTTTTACCGCTTCACGGTAATGGAAATGTGAGGCACAGGCTTTACACCTGTGGCTATTTACGGTATAGCGCTTCATGGTAAATTAAAATCTTTACTATTCCTGGTGATGTTTAGTCCGGATTACTTTGTTCCTCTCATGAATATTCGTAACATGCGGCCTTGTACCCACAAGATACCCTGTTAACGCTCAATTACAAATAGATTCCGTTGTTCTTTTCTTTCATCTCTCCGTTTAAAATCCTATATTAGCTGAAAATCATTCTTTCAGGAAGGGTTCCATGCGTAATCTAAAACTATTTGTTCTTGTCCTGGTTTTCATCCAGATGCTCACAGCGAAACCCATTACCATCAAATTCGCTACTCTGGCTCCGGAAGGGTCCACCTGGATAAAGGTAATGATGGAATTTCGTAAGGCCGTATTGGAAGCCACCGACGGCCAGGTTAAATTTAAGGTCTATGCCGGAGGAATCCAGGGCGATGAAAAAGATGTTTTGCGCAAGATTCAAATTAATCAGTTGCAGAGCGGAGGTTTTACAGGAGTCGGTCTGGGCGCTATTTTACCGGAAGTCCGCGTACTGGACGGACCTTTTCTATTCCAATCCTATGATGAAGTAGACAGTGTCAACATGCAATTTTTTAAACGTTTTAGTAAAAAATTTGAAGAAAGAGGTTTTATTTTATTAGGCTGGACGGAAGTGGGTTTTGTTTATATCTATACCAACAGGGAAGCAAGAAAACTGGATGATTTCAAAAATATAAAAATGTGGATGTGGGAGGGCGATCCCCTGGCCGAAGCTACTTTTCAGGCTTTCGGCATTCATCCCATTCCATTGTCTATCACCGATGTATTAACCTCGCTGCAAACCGGGTTGATCGACGGCGTGTACACTTCGCCCATGGCTTGCGTGGGCCTGCAATGGTTTACTAAAATCAAATATATGCTCGATCTGCCGCTGGCCGATTCCCACGGCGCTGTGCTCGTTTCCAAAAGAATGTTCAATAAGTTATCTGCCCGGCAACAGAAAATTGTTCGCCAGAAATCGACCTTATATTTTAATAAACTAACGCAGTTGAGCCGCAAGGATAACCGCCTGGCCACGCAGCAGATGGTTAAAAACGGGCTACAAAAAATTGAGGTAAGCGATCCTGCCTTGCTTAAAGACTACCAGCAAATCGGTAGCCAGGCCAGGCGACTTCTGGTGGGAAAATTATACAGTAAGGAACTCCTGGAACAAGTGGAACAAGCTGTCCGTGATTTCCGCGTTCATCAAAAAGAGGTTCAGAAACCATGATTCGCAGAGATGAATTAACCACTTACCTGAATGAATATCTTCATATTTCCGAATTCACCGATTTAGGCCCCAATGGGCTGCAAGTGGAAGGAAAACCCGCTATCCAAAATATTATTTGTGGAGTCAGCGCTTCCGTTGAATTATTCGGACAGGCTATTGAACATAAATCCGATGCCATCCTCGTACACCATGGTATTATCTGGAATTTTGAACGGCCTGTTTATCGCGGCGGATATAAGAAACGGGTTAAGCTTTTACTCGAAAACAACCTTAATCTGCTGGCCTACCACTTGCCTTTGGATGCTCATCCCGACGTAGGAAACAATATTGTGATGGCTAAACACCTGGGCTTACAGGACATACAACCTTTCGGTGAATACAAGGGACAGTTTGTGGGCTTTCAGGGTACGGTAAACAATATTCCATCGGAGCAAATGTTCGACCTGATCCGCAAGGAGATCAATCCGGAGGCATTAATCTTTCCCTTCGGCCCGACCCTGATTCGGCGGGTCGGCATCATCAGCGGCGGTGCCCAGAAAGACGTCACCCAGGCCGTTGCCGAGGGACTGGATCTTTATCTCACGGGAGAGGTGAGTGAGCATATTCTACACTATGTCAAAGAGGAGGGGATTCATTTTGTTGCGGCCGGCCATTATGCCACGGAACGCTTTGGAGTACAGGCCCTCGGCCGGCATATCGCCGAAAAATTCGATGTAAACGTTACCTTTATCGATATCCCCAATCCGGTTTAGAGTCGATTAATTCTCTTATAAAAGCTTCATCTGCCGGAGGAAATCGGTATAAAGGCAGCTCGCTCCTCTTTACCCACTTGTAATCTTGCGCATGAAGCAAACGAAGGGTCTGATCTGTATTTTGCAAGCGACATCGATAAAATCCGATATCAATAATCTTAATATCATATTCAAATCTTTCCTTCCAAAGTCGCTCACCGACGGTAATATTCAGACCCAGCTCTTCGCGGATCTCCCGCTTCAGAGCCTGAATGTCACTTTCACCTTCTTCCACCGTACCGCCGGGAAATTCCCATAAACCACCCATATGGCTGGTGGAAAGGCGTCGGGTAATTAGAATACGTTGCCGGTCGTCTTTCAGCACGGCCGCTACCACCGAGATAATCGGTTTTACCGTCAAGAATCTGCTTCTCCCTCTAAAAAACAGCTATTAATCATAAATCTATTTCAGCCTGAACCGGAAAGGAATATTCATTTTAACTTTGACGGAATGGCCATCTTTTTCGGCCGGATCAAATCGGCACTCTTTGGCGGCGGCGATGGCGGCCGGCTCCAGCTCAGGATGGCGTGGAAGTTTGGCCGTACGTACTATATTCCCATTGGAATCTATCATGGGAACTTCTTCCAGAGGTACCGCCTCGGCCACATTGCCGTCCTCATCGATGGTCACGGTTAGGACGACCGTTCCTTCTATGCCGGCTTTACGGGCTGCTTCCGGATAGCGCGGTTCGGCCTTGTAAAGCATTTCCGGTTTAGTATCCACGGCATAATAGGCATAGACGCCGTTTTCGTCGACACTACTTCTTTCTGGCCGGGGAGAGGTAATAACCACCGGATTTACTTTTTTCTGATTTTCCTTACTGCACTTGGTGGAAAGAGGAATGGTTGCCAGTAATAAGAAGGTTATGACCGCCCTACTTATTCTCTTCGAATGTTTCATGGCAAAAGGCTCCTTTCGTTTCAATTGATAGGTAAGACGTTGTTTCAAAATCCGGAAGGCTTTCGACAAACCGATACCACCGGTCACAGAGGATGAGAAACGGATTGCTTGTACCGACCGGAGCAGAAGGGCACCGTACTCCTCTTTTTGCAACCCATTTTCTTCGATAGTACGGTCGTCACAGGTCAGTTCCGTATACAATTCGTAATAATGGACCAAAAGCCAGTTCAGCGGATTCATAAAATGAAGCATCAGACTCATAATTTTTATGGTATTGAAATATAAATCCCTGTTTCGGATATGGTTTATTTCATGGGTTAGAATCGTTCTCCGGATATTCTTATCCAGGATGTCCCACCGGGCAGGCAGAAGAATTTTCGGTTTGAGCCATCCGAATACCAGGGGACCTTTTATGGATCGATCCAAATATATTTTGGTCCTTTCGGGAAGCGAAAAATCGGACGGACTCAACTCTTTAGCGTTGTGCACTCTCAGATGTAATCTTATCAGGCTGGAAACAGAAATGAAAAAAATCACTCCCATGCCCAAAATCCACACTGTAAACAGGATGCCGGCAGTAGTTAAGAACG
>JALSTK010000107.1 GCA_026983775.1 Calditrichia bacterium | reverse complement strand
ACTCGCAGGGCAGGTGCAACAGGGACGATCCCAGCAGGTTCGTTTTTCCGCCTTCCCGGCTCCGTTACAACTTTTTGCCAGGGACGAGCAGGATTCGGCAATCGTTCCTATTGAGGGCATTCTGCAGAGTACAGGCTATGATTCCGTTCATCTCCAGGTTTTCAGGAATACGATTCTCTGGAAAACTTTGCACCAACAACTCGTTTACTCGGGCGGCAGTGCCTCTTTCCGCTTGCTTCCCACAATTGCAGCCGGTCTGTTCGAATACGATTTTCGGGTTTTCATTGATCAAAATTTGGTAATGGAACGGGATAGTATTGTCTGTGGTGACGTGTATTTGATTAACGGACAATCCAATTCACATCCGAACGCAATATCCTATTCCTTCGAAAGTGAATTTTGCCGAAGTTTTGGTCGTCATACCAATTATAACGATTATAATCCGGCCGATACAACCTGGGGATTATCCAACGGACAGGGATGGTGCGATAGCTGTCTGTATGCTGTGGGTACATGGGGATTGCGTCTGCAGGAATTAATTCTAAATGACTATGGGATGCCAACGTGTGTTATAAACGGAGGCAGCGGTGGCTCCACTATATCCTATAATTTACCGGATAGCAATGATCATATGAATTTAGCAACAACCTACGGCAGATTATTATATCGGTCTACTAAAGCCGGAGTAGCCACCCATGTGAAAGCGTTGCTCTGGCATCAGGGAGAGAGCGATAGCGGCAGTCCGGACGCTGAAGCTTACTATGAGCGCTTTTCTATTTTGCGTAACGCCTGGAAAGAGGATTACACGCCTCTGAATAAGATTTATGTCTTTCAAATTCATCCCGGAAATTGCGGAGGTGCTGAACAGGACTATTTGCGCAATGTGCAACGTCTATTCAAGGCGGATTTTCCCGAGGTAGAAGTCATGGCCACTGTTGGTCTGGATGGGCATGACGGATGTCATTACAATGATGACGGCTATCTGCAGATGGCTTCCTGGGTTTACCGATTGATGGAAAGAGATTTTTATCATGCTTCGGATACTCTGAATATTGAGGCGCCCGATATACAATCCGTCTACTATCGTGATGCAGACCATACGCAAATTGCCGTTGAATACGATAATCCTGTAGTCTGGCCGGATGACAGCCTGGGCGCCTCGATGAAAGATTATTTTTATCTCGATGGTACCTCAGGGTTGGTTCAGCAGGGCTATACCATCAATGATGGCTATACGGTTATCCTGCAACTAAATAATTCTTCCAATGCCACTAAACTTACCTATTTGCCAAGCTATTCCTATAATCATGTGCCTACCCGAATTTACGAAGGACCCTGGATCCGCGGTTTGAGGGGTGTAGGAGCCCTTTCTTTTTTTGAGGTTCCTATTTCGGCGAATCCATCCACTCTAAAAGAGAATCAGATTCCCGGAACCTGGTTTTTGGCTCAGAATTATCCCAATCCCTTTGGTGAAGGTAGTAAGCGCCCGGCATCTTCTTCCGATAATCCGGAGACAACCGTTCAGTTCGGTATTCCCCTGCCGGGGAAGGTAAGTATAAGCGTGTACAATGCAGCCGGACAGAAAATGATCTCTTATAACCGTTTTTTTAACGCGGGTATTCATGCAATTAAACTTAATGCTGCCAATTGGGCCAGCGGTTTATATTTTTACAGGATTCAGTTTTCCGGCAAAACTTTCACCAGAAAAATGACGCTGATCAGATAAAAGTTCGTTTAGTTATACGAATATGCGGTTTAGGATAGCCTCTTCTTTGTAAAGTTTTTGGGGAAAGAGTGCTTTTATCGGTTTCTATAATTCTTGGTCCGACCGGTTCCACTTAACGGCCTGGAACGGATATTGGCGTATTTAAACTGTGCGATCCCCCTGACACGATTTTGAATTTTTTATGAATCCATTTGATTTTTGGTAAGAGATCGATATATTATTTATATAGGGAAGGAACCTTTTACATACAAGCCGATCACAAATTATTAAGCACCAAGACAGGCGATCAGGCCAGGGATGGCATTTGCGGCATAAAGATACGATCCATAATTAAAGGAGGAAGGTACTATGTCAGTGTACAAAGTCATCGAAGTTATCGGTACCAGCGAAATATCCTGGGAAGATGCGGCAAAAAAGGCGGTAGAAAAGGCCAGCACCTCTTTGGAAGATCTGCGCATTGCCGAGGTGATCTCGCAGGATGTGAAGATCGAAAACGGTAAAGTTACGGCTTTTCGCACTAAGCTGAGTCTGTCTTTTAAATTCCGCGAAGCTTGAAAGTAACCCTTCGTTCGAAGAAGGGTTCAAGCGGTATTTTCGGAACCTATTTTCTTCTCGGGCGGTAGACATGAGTGCTCTGCCCGAAAAACATTTCGGCGGATTCCATTACGGTTTCGGAAAGAGTCGGATGGGGGTGAATGGTCAATTTGAGATCCGTTGCATTGGCAGCCATTTCGATAGCCAGTACGCCTTCGGAGATAAGCTCTCCGGCTCCGGCTCCGGCAACGCCCATTCCAAGTATTCTTTGCGTCTGGGGATCAATGATCAGTTTGGTTAAACCGTCTACGCGCTCCATAGTCAGCGCTCTGCCGGAGGCCGCCCAGGGGAAGCGCATGATATCCACTTTCCGGCCCTGTCTTTTGGCTTCGGTTTCGGTCAAACCGGCCCAGGCGATTTCCGGATCGGTAAAAACTACAGCGGGAATGGCCGCCGGAGCGAATACACTTTTATGTCCGGCAATTACTTCCACGGCAACTCTTCCTTCGTGCGAGGCTTTGTGGGCCAGCATCGGCTCGCCGGCGATATCACCGATGGCAAAAATATGTGCTTCGGAGGTACGCCGTTGTTCATCAACGAGAACAAACCCACGTGGATCGCTTTTGATCTGGGTTTTTTCCAGACCGATCCCGTTCGAATTGGGCTTCCGGCCTATGGAAACCAGAACTTTATCGAAGCGTTCGGTATCACCGTTTTCAAAACGGACCTGAATACCGTTCTTTACTTCGGTCATTTGAATGACTTTGGTGTTGAGCATAATTTTGTTGAATCGCGTGTCCAGTTTTTTCTGAAGAATACGTACCAGATCGCGATCGGCTCCGAGGAGCAGATTCGGCAGCATTTCGACAACCGACACCCGGCTACCGAGTGCCGCATACACGGAGCCCATTTCCAGGCCAATATAGCCTCCGCCCACGATTAACAGGGATTTTGGAATATCATTTAAATTTAAGGCCTCAGTGGAATTCATGATTCGCTCACTATCGGGAATTTCCCCCGGCATCCGGGCCGGACGAGAACCGGTGGCCAGTACCGCAAAATCGAATTGTAAGTGCTGCTTCTTTTGATCCGAATGCAATAATTCAAGAGTATGGCTATCCAGAAAGGAAGCCCTGGCCCGGATGTGGGTGATATGGCGCTGTTTGGATAGTTGACCCAATCCGCCGGTCAGCCTCTCGACTACACCCTCTTTCCAGGAACGTAATTGTTGCAGATCGATCTCCGGTTTTTGAAATCGGATGCCCCATTTATCCGCTTCTTCGGCTTCATTAAGAAGCCTGGCGACATGCAATAAAGCTTTGGAGGGGATACATCCCCGGTAGAGGCATACCCCGCCCGGATTCCGAGCCGGATCGATCAAGGTGACTTCCAGTCCCAGGTCTGCGGCAAGAAATGCGGCCGCGTAGCCTCCCGGGCCGCCGCCGATTACAGCCAGGTGTGTTTTTATTCTATTACTCATTTTTTTCTCCATGGCGATCAAATTTGATATAATTCTCCCTAAACAGGCATTAAAAAAGGACCTATCCCTCAAGAGACAGTAAAAACGGCTCTTCGAGAGCCTGACAGACCCAACGCAAAAATCGGGCGGCATCGGCTCCGTCGATCAGACGGTGATCATAAGAAAGGGATAAGGGCAACATCTTGCGCGGTACGAAGTGATTATCGAGATACACGGCCTCCGTTTGTGTGCGGGAAACGCCCAAAATAGCCACTTGCGGAGCGTTGACGATCGGTGTGAAAGCCGTACCGCCGATGCCTCCCAGGTTGGAAATACTGAAGTTACCTCCCTGCATCTCATCCGGACTTAATTTACGGCTACGGGCCTTATCCGAAAGCTCCGTCAGTTCCACGGAAAGTTGAATAATATTTTTCCGATCCACATCCCGGATAACCGGAACCAGCAAACCGCGATCTGTATCTACCGCCACTCCGATATGATAATATTCCTTGTAAATTACCTCAAGATGCTGCATATCAATACTGGCATTAAAGCGGGGGAATTTCACCAGAGCTTTTTGAATGACTTTTAACAGAATCGCCGTGAGCGTCAATTTACCCCCGGCTTTTTCCGCTGAAAGCGCATATTTACTGCGGGTTTTTTCCAGTTCGGTTACATCGGCCTTATCGAACTGGGTAACATGGGGAATCGTGGCCCAGGCATAACTTAAATGACGAGCTGTTGCCTCCCGCACTTTACTCATGGCCTTTCGTTCCACCCGGCCCCATTTGCTGAAATCGGGAAGCGGTTCATCCTGCACTCCTTTGAACAGGGACGGAGAGGCGGATCGTTGTCTGTTTAATTGTTTGGCATGCTGCTTTACATCCTCGATCGAGATACGGCCTCCGGCGCCGCTGCCGACGACTTCATGGATCGAAATCCCGATCTCGCGGGCAAAACGGCGTACCGAAGGTGAGGCCGGTGCAACTTCTTTCGGCACCTCGGACACTTCCGTCGTGTGAGGAACCTCCGCTTCGGGTTGGCGCAAAATCTGTTCCTCAGATGCCGGTTGTTTCGTATCGGAAACAATTTCTTTTTCGGGCAGAGTCTTAACTTCTTTCCCGGCTTCCGGCGCTGTCCCTTCGGTTTCTTCCAGAATGAGCAGGGTTTGACCGATCTCGATATCCTCGCCATCTTTGACTAAAATTTTACGGATCAGGCCCGAACGCTCGGCAGGGACTTCGATGACGGCCTTATCCGTTTCGACTTCCAGTAAAATTTGATCTTTTTCGATGGTATCTCCGGGAGATACCGAAATCCCGACGATGCGTCCGGATGTTATATTTTCACCGAGTTCGGGTAATTTAATTTCAATTGCCATTCCTATTTTTCCTTTATAACGTTTTTACAACAACTCAAGTAAGCATGGGATTTGCTTTACGGACATCGATGTCCAAATCTTCGATTGCTTTTTTGAGAACGCGGACATCGAGCTGCCCTTCACGATGCAGCATATGCAGAGTAGCCAGAACAATAAAGCGTTCATCCACTTCAAAGAAATCCCGCAAATGATGGCGGCCGTCGCTGCGTCCGAAACCGTCCGTACCCAGGGTATAGAAGGGACCGGGAATCCAGCGGGCAAGCGATTCGGGCAAAGCCCGCACATAATCGGATACGGCAATAAAAACACCTTTTGATCCTTTTAAGGCCCTGGCAATAAAAGGGATCTGCAGGGTTTGTTCCGGATTGAGTAAATTCTCGCGTTCGGTGAGTAAAGCATCGTAGTGCAATTCCTTATAGCTGGTAACACTCCATACGCCGGTAGCCACATGGTATTTTTCCTCAAGAATTTTTTGAGCGGCGATGACTTTGTTTACCAGGGCCCCGCTGCCCAAAAGCTGCGCATGCAATCGGGTATTTTTCTTTTTACTACTGCTCAGGCGGTAGATTCCTTTTAAAACACCTTCTTTCAAGTTTTTGACTCTTGGCGCCCGGGGTTGAACATAATTTTCATTCATCACCGTGATATAGTAAAAAATATCTTGCTGATCGCGATACATGCGTTGTAAACCTTCCCGAATAATAATTGCCAGTTCGTAGGCGAAGGCAGGATCGTACGTTTTAAGATTGGGTACGGGATAGGCCAGCAGATGGCTGTGGCCGTCGGCATGTTGCAAACCCTCACCGGCCAGTGTGGTCCGTCCCGCTGTTCCGCCGACTAAAAATCCCCGGCTGCGCATATCGCCGGCTGCCCAAACCAGATCGCCGACCCGTTGCAAACCGAACATGGAGTAGAAAATAAAAAAGGGAATGGTGCTGAGCCCGTGCGTGGAATAGGAAGTGGCGGCCGCTATGAAAGAAGACATGGAACCCGCTTCCGTGATTCCTTCTTCAAAAATCTGACCGTCCCTGGCTTCTTTATAGTAAAGCAGGCTTTCACTATCCACCGGTTCATACAACTGACCCTGGTGGGAGTATATGCCGATCTGACGAAATAAGGCTTCCATGCCGAAGGTCCTGGCCTCATCGGGAATAATGGGCACAATTAGAGGACCGAGATTTTTATCCCGCAATAATTTGGTCAGGATGCGCACAAAAACCATGGTTGTGGAAACTTCACGATCTTTCGTACCTTCAAAGAATTCTTCAAAAAGGTCCGTATCGGCTACCGTTAATTTTTTGGCTTGTGAACGACGGCTGGGTACGAAACCGCCTAATTCCTTCCGTCGTTCCAATAAATATTGCATTTCCACGCTGTGCGCTTCCGGTTTGTAAAATGGCAAGGTGTCGATATCTTCATCGGAAATCGGAATACCGAAGCGGGAACGGAAATGGCGTAGCTCCTCTTCATTTAATTTTTTTTGCTGATGAGTGATGTTTTTTCCTTCACCGGCTTCACCCAGACCATACCCTTTTACCGTCCGGGCCAGGATAACGGTGGGAGACCCCTTGTGATGGACAGCCGCATGATAAGCGGCATAGACTTTTTCCGGGTCATGGCCTCCCAAACGTAATTTGGCGAGTTGTTCATCGGACATATGTTCCACTAATTTTAACAGTTGCGGATATTTTCCCCAGAAATGTTTGCGCAGGTAAGCGCCGCCCTTAACCACATAATTCTGATACTCCCCGTCGACCACTTCCGCCATCCTTCGTAGCAACCAACCCTCTGTATCCTGAGCCAGAAGCGCATCCCAGTCACTGCCCCAGATAACCTTGATCACGTTCCAGCCGGCTCCGCGGAAAACGGTCTCCAATTCCTGGATGATTTTACCGTTGCCTCGTACCGGACCATCCAGACGCTGCAGATTGCAGTTAATGACAAAAATCAGATTATCTAATTTCTCGCGGGAGGCTAAAGAAATGGCGCCCAACGCTTCCGGTTCATCCGTTTCGCCGTCGCCTAAAAAGGCCCAAACTTTTTCATCGCCGGGTTTCTTTAAACCCCGATCTTCCAGATAGCGTTTAAAGCGGGCCTGGTAAATAGCCATGATGGGTCCCAACCCCATGGAGACCGTAGCCACCTGCCAGAAATCCGGTTTTAACCAGGGGTGCGGATAGGAGGGCAGCCCTTTGCCGTCCTTATGATGTTCATGCCGAAACCGTTTCAATTCGTCGATCGATATACGTCCTTCCAGGAAGGCCCGGGCATAAATACCGGGTGAGGCGTGACCCTGAAAAAAAATAAGGTCTCCGTTAAAGTCCTTTTTGGGAGCTCTGAAAAAATGATTGAACCCTACTTCGTAAAGAGTGGCTGCCGAGGAGTATGTGGATATATGGCCGCCGATGCCGTTCTCATTCCGGTTGGCCCGAACAACCATGGCCATGGCATTCCAGCGGATGATGCTTTTGATGCGCCGTTCAATTTCGCGGCTTCCCGGGTAAGGCGGCTGTTCCTCAACGGGGATGGTGTTGATGTAGGGCGTGTTGGCGCTAAAGGGAAGTTTGACCCCTGCGGAATACACCCTCTTTTGAATCTCATGAAGAATCGTACGAACCCGGTCGGCTCCCTCATTCCTGATGACATAGTCGATGGATTCCAGCCACTCCAGAATTTCAATTTCCTCATCGGATAAGCGGCCTTTATCTGATTTATTTTCTATCATTATTCGGATCCTTTTTCTATGAATATATAAAAATTTACAATGTGCAGCTATGAACGGAATTTAAAAGGGAAATATTCCTTAAAATCGCTTTAATAACCGGCATTGAAAATAGCTTGCCCCTGGGGCGGTGGGAAATCACTTATGCGGGCTTTTATTGCATTTATCGGCTTTAATCCTTAACTTTCATGATTTATGAAAAAGATATCCGAAAACGTAGAGGCCGTAAAAAAGAACATAAATGAGGCCTGTGCGAAAGTTGGCCGCAGGCCGGACGAGATCGAACTGATTGCAGTCAGTAAAACCTTTCCAACGGAGATGATTTTACAGGCTTATGCTGCGGGATTGAGAAAATTCGGAGAGAATCGTGCCCTCGAATTTCGGGATAAAGTACCTCTTTTGCCCGAAGATATCGAATGGCATTTCATAGGTCATTTACAGACGAACAAGATCAAGTATATCGGCCGCCGGGCTTACTTGATCCATTCGGTAGATTCGCTGCATCTGGCCGGAGCTCTGTCCGAATACGGGCAAAAAAACCGGATCGAGTTTCGGGTGTTGATGGAAGTAAATACATCGGGAGAAGAGAGTAAATACGGAATTCATCTGCAGGAAGCGCAGGACCTGTTTATGCAGATCGATCGGCTGCCGAATATACATCTTAAAGGATTGATGACGATTGGTCCTTTCACGGAAGACGAAGAAGCGATTCGCCGGGCATTCCGCGCCTTAAAACAATTACAACAAGAGTTGCAGGCAAAGGTCGACAATCGGAAACTTAAGGTCTTAAGCATGGGCATGTCCCATGACTATTCAATCGCCATCGAAGAAGGAAGTACGATGGTACGTATCGGAACCGCCATCTTCGGTTCCAGAGGGAGGTAAGTTGAACTTAACGCCATTAGCTATCCGCAAGCAGGAATTTAAGAAGAGCATGCGCGGCTACGACCCGATCGAAGTCGATACGTTTATTGAACTGGTAGCAGACGAATATGAGCAATTGATGACCGAGAATGAGCAGCTGCATAAACGTATGGCAACGATCGAAGGAGAGCTGAAGCATTTTAAAGAAGTAGAAAAAACTCTGAAGGAGACCCTGTACAATGTTCAGGAGACTTCTCAGCTCTCCAAAGAAAATTCTCAGAAGGAAGCTCAGCTCATCCGAAAGGAGGCGGAATTAGCTGCGAGTCAGATGATCGATCGCTCCCGAAATGAGGTACGCAAAATGCAGCAGGAATTGAATGCCCTTCGTCAACAAAAGGAATCGTTTATAGCCCGGTTGCGGCATCTGCTGTCCTCTCAATTGGAACTGCTGGATGTTTTGGAAGTAGACGAGAAGGATATTCGGAATCTCAAGGATCGTACCAAGAAGATGTTTTCCGCAGATAAAAAAGAAGCGGATAAACCCGTTAAACAACCTGAAGCGGCCAGACCGGAATCTAAAACACCGGCCCCGCCGAAAGCAGTTCCACCGGGGACTCCGGAAGATACGGATTCCGAAAAGAAGGATGACCAGTATTTTAAAGATATCTTCGGAGATGAGATGGAAATCGAGGGACTTTAAGAAAGGACGCACCATGAGAAAGAGGATTGTAGGCCCCCTGTTACTTTTTTTTACATTGAGTCTGTTTTGGGGTTGTTCGTCCGGTAAATGGATTAAGAAAACCGAACCCGAAGCACAAGCCTCCGTTCGGTTTACCTTAACGGACGGCAGTCAACGTGAAGGAATGATTTTTTCCGGGAATCAGCGGCAGATTGTCTATATCGATGCCAAATCTCATCATAGAGACAGTTTGAAACTGGCCCAAATCCGATCGATCCGCCGTCTGGATAAATACTTTGATTTTGAAGGCAATGTCATTCCCGATCATGAAATTCGTTCTTTGCGCAAACATACCAAAACCATTTTATATGGAGCCGGCGGGATGCTGTTAGGCGCCACGGCGGGTACGGGTCTGTCTATTGCTTTATTTCGTCCCAAAAAAGAAGGGGATAAAGGTAATAGCAATGCTGCCATTGCAACCATAATCGGCTTTGGTGCGGCCGGAGCCTGGCTGTTCGGAACGCGGGGCGCTGCGGAGGACTGGGATAGAGCGGCCTTTACAGCTCGTAAACAGCGTATAAAAGAACTAAAGCAGGTTATCGAGGAAAAAAAGAAAATCGAGCAGCTCAAAAAGGAAAAGGCACGTTTACTGAAAGAGATTAAAGAGAAGAAGACAAAGGGGAAAAAGTAATGTTTGATCCGGAATCCTATCGCAGGGAGATAGAAGAAGCGGTTTCGGTAATCCGGGAACAGCTTTCCGCAAATCCCGGTATCGGCATTATTCTCGGTACGGGTCTTGGAGGACTGGTCGATGAGATGGAAATCGAAAAAGAGATTCCTTACCAGCAGATTCCTCATTTTCCCGTGTCTACCGTGGAGAGCCATTCCGGAAAACTTATCATCGGCTATCTGGCCGGGAAGTACGTGATCGCCATGCAGGGACGCTTTCATTATTACGAAGGCTACTCCATGCAGCAGATTACTTTTCCGGTGCGGGTTATGCGTCGCCTGGGTGTGCAAAGATTGTTGATTTCCAATGCTGCCGGCGGTATGAATCCCCAATTCCGCAAAGGCGATTTAATGCTCATCAGCGATCATATCAATCTTTTAGGCACCAATCCGCTGATCGGCCAGAATTTGGATGAGTTGGGCCCCCGTTTTCCCGATATGTCCGAGCCCTATGCCGAACGGCTGATCGATCTGGCTGAAGAAGTGGCGTTACAACAGCAGATAAAAGTACAAAAAGGAGTGTTCATTGCGGTGACCGGGCCCAGTTTGGAAACCCGCGCCGAATATCGCTTTCTGCGGGCTACCGGGGCCGATGCGGTCGGCATGTCTACCGTGCCGGAAGTTATTGTCGGAGTCCATATGGGTATGGAAATCCTGGGCATTTCGGTCATTACGGATGAATGCTTTCCCGATGCCTTAAAAGCGGTTAATGTGGAAGAAATCATTGCCACGGCCAATAAAACCCAGCCTAAACTGACTACTATTATGCGGGAAGTGATCCGTAAACTGTAATAAAATCGGAATAAAATATTTTTTAAGAAAGTTAGCTAAAACCTGATCGAACGAAATCGGTTCATCATAATCATTCGAGAGCATCCATGTTTAAAGAATTAGCGAAAAATAGAAAACTACCCGAACTGGAAGAAGAGATCATCCGTTATTGGAATAAACAGCGGATATTTAAGAAATCACTGGAAAAGACCCAGGACGGTCCCAATTTTGTGTTTTATGAAGGTCCGCCCACAGCCAACGGTAAACCGGGGATTCATCATGTTATGGCCCGCACCATAAAGGATGTGGTTTGCCGCTATAAAACCATGAAGGGATTTCATGTGGATCGAAAGGCGGGATGGGATACGCATGGCCTGCCCGTTGAAATTGAAGTAGAAAAACAACTTAAAATTAACGGCAAAGAACAGATCGAAGAATATGGCGTGAATGCCTTCAATGCCATGTGCCGCAACAGTGTGTTTACCTATAAAAGCGACTGGGATAAACTCACCGAGCGCATCGGCTACTGGCTCGATCTGGATCACCCCTATATTACCTTTGAAAACGACTACATCGAATCGGTATGGTGGATTCTTAAACAGCTGTGGGACAAGGAACTGCTCTATCAGGGTTTCAAAATCTTACCCTATTGCCCGCGTTGTGAAACGCCGCTGTCCAGCCACGAAGTATCCCAGGGCTATAAAGAGGTGAAGGATCCCTCTATTTATGTGCGTATGCAGAGCCGGGACGAGGCGGATACCTATTTTCTGGTATGGACGACCACTCCCTGGACCCTTATTTCCAATGTGGCCCTGGCGGTTCATCCCGATATCGATTATGTAAAGCTGGAAAACGAGGGTAAAAAGTACATCATGGCCGGGGCCCGCATCGGTGATCTGTTTGCAGAGGGCAGCTATCGTATTTTGGAGACCATGAAAGGGTCCGAGCTGAAGGGGCTGCACTACCGGCGGATCTTCGACTTTGTGCAGGTGGATAAAGATGCTTTCTATGTGACCAATGCCGATTTTGTGACGACCGAAGACGGAACCGGAATCGTTCATATCGCGCCGGCCTTCGGGGAAGACGATTACCAGTTGGGACGAAAATATGATCTGCCCGTGCTGCGACCGGTGGATGCCACCGGCTCGTTTACCGCTGAGGTGACGGATTATGCCGGTATGTTTGTGAAGGATGCCGATCAGCAGATTATCAGGGACTTGAGAGCCAACGGTATTCTGGTTAAAAAATTAACCATCGAGCACAGTTATCCGCACTGCTGGAGATGCGGAACACCCCTTCTTTATTATGCCCGAGA
>JALSTK010000106.1 GCA_026983775.1 Calditrichia bacterium | reverse complement strand
ATTCAAAGATACAGTTAGCTAAAAGAAGAGCCAGAGGGTATAGAAATTCTCAAAATTTCATCCATATGATTTATTTTATAGCTGGAAAATTAGAATTTGATTACCCACACTATTCGACATAGAGCCATTTTTTCTTTGTCTTTCCCGGTGACGAGTTCCGCAATAACTTGCGGAGCCCCTTTACTTACTTTAAATACTGTCTTACCCGATTCTTCAATAGTTGCTTCTGTTCTTTTGATGACCGGGTCAAACGGCTTAAAATTTTTTGCCCTGCACGAATTTAATTTTTCCACAACCGTTTTAAACGATTTTGCTTTATCAATAATTGCCGAATCTATCGGATCTTTATCTTCTTCTCTTGAAGCGAGGGAAGCATACAATAAGACATCATCTTCCTTATAGCCTTCCAGTGGCTTTACTTCGGCTAAGGTTAACTCGTTTATTGTAATGGTTCCCGTCTTATCCGAACACAAGATATCCATACCGGCCATTTCTTCTATGGCAACCAATTTACTGACAATCGCATTTTTCTTTGCTAAAGCAGCCGCACCAACAGCCATGGTAACAGATAAGACCGCGGGCAGTACCACAGGAACAGCCGCGATGGTCAACACTAAAGCAAACTGAAGTGTGGACAAAAAACTTTCATGCCTGAAGAAGGATACGAAAAATATAATTGTAATCATAAAAGCGGCAAGAACAATAAGATAATTCCCGATTTTAATAACCGCTTTCTGAAAATGGCTAATCGTTTTTGCATCTTCTACCAATTTTGCGGTTTTACCGAAATAGGTATTCATTCCGGTAGCAACAACCAGTCCGTTCATTTCACCCTGACGGATAACAGATCCTGAAAAAGCTACATCTTCTACGTGCTTTTCCACGGGTAGAGATTCCCCGGTCAATGCAGATTCATCTATGGTCAGATAATCGCCGTTAAAAAGCTTTAGATCCGCAGGTACAATTTCTCCTAATCGTACGCGTACCACATCCCCGGGAACAAGTTCATTTGCAGATACCTCCAACCACTTCCCGTTTCGAAGGACACGGGCTTTCAGAGCCAATTTCTTCTTTAATAAATTAATGGCGTCATTAGCCTTGAATTCCTGTCAAAAACCAACGGTCGCATTCAGAAGAAGCAAGACAAAAATAACCCAGAAGTCTTCCCAATGATTTATAATCGCAGACAAGATAGCTGCGACCTCTATCATCCAGGGTATGGGGCCCCAAAAATAACTTAAAAATTTGATGATGGGATTTACTTTTTTCTCTGAAATTTCATTTAAACCATATTCTTCAACACGTTCTTTTACTGAAGAATCCGAGAGCCCTTCTTGACTTGAAGAAAACTTCTTAAACAGGTCCTGGATGGATAGCTTTTTAATTTCGGATAGGTCGATTAAGACTCGATTCATTTTAATTCATCCTCATTATTGCTCATAGCGCACTGCCCCCGAATTATTCCGAAAAAGATACGAACACAGACAAACTTAAGTTAAAGAACACTTATCCCCCGTCATGTTTCAGAATTCCCCAAAAACCGATTTAATAACTTCGATAATTTCCCGCCTTGATACCTTCTTTATCGGATTAGAAGCTAACATACAAACCTGGAACAAGCCGAAAATAATTATGAACCCTTGAAAAGATCTCATTCTCATGACTATTATGATTTCAAATAAACTTGTTTTTACCCTTATTGTTCCAAGTAATAGAGTAAATCAGCCGTTTTGGCCCTAACTCAATCATTAAAAATGATTGCGAACCATCAGAAAGAAGTGTCTTTTTACACCCTCATTTCCCTACTAAAGATAACAACGCAAGGATTCAATTCCAACTAAATTCTGATGATACAAACTTTGAACTTTAAGTTCCAGCGGGATATTCAAAGAAATATGGAACAAGGATATGGCAGGTTTTGAGCAGATATTTAAAATATAAGTTCCAAATTCTTTATAACCCAAGATCAGGCAACAAGCGACAAGTCTATTGCGGATAGCCCCGAACCGTTGCAACAAACAGGTTCAATCCCGAGTTAGAAAATCTTTCATTCCGTGTTAATGGAACGATTCGGTTTTCTGAGCCGGTTCAGCAATAGATTTTCTCTATTGCCGAATAATTTGTTTTTAAGCCCGATCCGGGTTTATGTTGCACTCAAAATACATCCTATCTATTTATTGTCATAAATAAAAGTCAGCATTTCCCTATAATCATATCAAGAGCGTAGAATGGGGAGAATAAGAAGAGAATCGAATAAAAAGAAAAAGCCGCCATTTCAATCTCGGATGGCGGCTTTCCAATGAAGACGGATCAATTATCGGACTAGAATCATTTTTTTAACTTTAATATACCGACCCGTCGTTATTTTATATAAATAGATACCACTGGCCAGTTTTGCCCATGTTCGGAGGAAGTTTGAGCAGGCTTTGCCCAATGTTTTGCCTCCGATGGAACTGGACTTTTGGCTTTGTATTATAGAAATTACACAAAAGCTAAAAAGGAGTCCACATGAAGAAGAAAAAAACCTACACTGCCGCTCAAAAAGTAGAGATTCTACGCGAGCATTTAGAGAATCAAGTATCCGTATCCGAACTATGCGAACGCTATCAAATAACACCTGGCAATTTTTATAACTGGAAAAAGAAACTCTTTGAAGGCG
>JALSTK010000105.1 GCA_026983775.1 Calditrichia bacterium | reverse complement strand
ACTATTTTCCCCCTCTCGGTGGCGGCGGTGTGCAGCGCATTGTTAAATTGATTAAATACGGCAGCCGGCAAGGCTGGCGTTTTACGATTATTACTGCCAAGGAAAAAGGCGCACGGAATTTCACCGATTCCACACTGCTGAAGGACATTCCTGCCCAAACTAAAGTTATTTATGAAGGGGCAAATCTGCCCGGCGAACGTTTTGGTGCTGCGCCCGGTAAAATGAAATCTACTTATTGGAAACGCTGGTTAAGTGCCTTCCTTTTTATTCCGGATATGCGTAAACGATGGCTGCCAGCGGCACGTCGGGCGATTTTACGCGAATTGGATGATAACCGTTATGATTGCCTTTTGCTGTCATCGCCGCCTTTTTCGCTGGCTATGCTGGCGGGCCAGCTAAGCAGGCAGCTAACTTTGCCCGTTATCTTGGATATGCGCGACCATTGGACCTCCTATCCTTTTAAAATTCATCCCACACCGTATCACTTTGCGCGCGACAAGCAGTTGGAACGACAGGCGATATCGGAGATTCGATTAGGTGTCAGCGCTTATCAAAGTTTGTTGGATTACTATCAAAAATACATTCCTCAGTTTGATGCGACGCGCTGGACGCTTATTCCCAACGGTTACGACGAAGAAGATTTTAGCGATTTGCCTGAAACATCTTTGGATACAAGCTATTTTAACATGGCGTTTTTCGGTACGTTTTATTCGCATATTAATCATCCCAAATGGCTGCTAAGCGCCATGGCCCGGCTAAAGGCAGCTGCGCCGCAAACGGCGGCCAAGCTGCGTTTCTATCATATCGGTTTTAGCCATGTGGATTTAAACACCCTTGCCGAACGGTACGGCGTAGCCGATCAAGTAATATGCTTAGGTTATCTGCCACATAAAGAAGCGCTAAGCGTATTACGGAGTATGGACGCTTTCAGCTTAATTTTGGATGACGCCAATCCCTTAAGCCGGCATACCATCGGCGCTAAGGTTTATGAATATCTGCGTTTGCGAAAACCTATTTTGGCCCTGGTGGACCAACAAGGCGAAGCGGCAGAGTTACTGCGCCGTACCGATTCCGGTCAAATTCTCCCGCCGCACGATACTTCGGCCGTTGCCGCAACGCTGCGCAACTGGATTGAGCGGCCGCCGCGCTATTCATTTAATTACATCGAAGATTATTCCAGGCAACGCTTAAGCGGACGCTTTTTACAAATTTTGGAAAAAGCGTTAAATGCGCGCTGAACTTAACACGGGAATACAGATTGTATGAAATTACGAATCCCGATTTTTTTACTTTTATCTATAATCTTATCTTTTTCCCATTCGTCGTTTAATAAGGTAGAAGACAAAAACACTGTTTTTAGGCAGGATTTACGTTATTTTATCGCTGTTAAGCGCTCCATTTTTTTCGGGACAAACAAAATGGCGTATGCTGGCTGTTGAGCGTTTGGCGTTGTTTTGCTCACACGGCTTGATCGCTAAGTGCGTCTGTTTAGTCAATCCAATCAAACATCTTTAAATGATACCGGGGATCAGCCGCTATAGCGTTTTGAGGCTTCTTTATCGGTACATCAAAGTTGCTTTCTGAAACAATTTTAAACAAGCTGGCGGTATAACTGAGCGAGTTCAAACAAATAATGCCACACCTGTTTCTTCCAAAGATAATTTTCAATGGAATAGCCGTTATTTTTCTTTTGTAAACATTATGGTTTTAAGCCGAGTCGTTCACTGCCCGGATACTCCTGGACGAAGAGTAAGGTAGAAAAGCCCTTCTCCTATTTAGAGGACCATTTTATACAGGGCGAAGATTTTGCATCTTTTGAAGAATTTTACACAAATCTTAAACATTTTCAGGGCAACTATACCGACCGCATGCATAGTGTAATAAAAACCTTCCCTTCGTAATTATTTCATAAAGAGATAAAAGCGCTTTATCCGCTGCCGGGCAAAGGCTATGTAAGTGTTAAAGAAGAGGTACGTATAGTTACGGCCGATTACCTAATTCTCTATAAGAGTAATAAATATAGCGTTCCCTATAACTCCATAGAGGTACGTAAGAAAACAAACGCGCTTTCTGAGATGTGTCATAAGTGGAACAGCGTCTTAAACAGATCGGACATTTTCCCTTGCTTTTTTTGCGATGGTGGACTTCAACGATAATACAATCTTTGAAACCCCGTACACCAAAATAAATTTTACTATAGACAAATGAAGAAAACTTTTCTATCTTGTTTAATATTGTTTTGATGAGCATCTTTCTCTCCAAATATTTTGGTTGGGATAATCAAAATTTCGGAGATTGATGCTCATCTTTCAAATTTTTTTACCCATAGATTTACCAAGAGAACCGAAATTTGAAAGTGCAAAAAGAAGTACTGAAGTTTAATTTTGATGCGCATTCGGCGAATGAAGGATGGTAATTTCAAAGACGAGTCGAATCATAAGAATGTATAGTTTAAATAGTCTTCTTGCACAACCAGACATTCCCGTAATCGGAGAGATGAATTTCCCGTTCCACGGTTAAACCTGCGGCCGCAAAATCCTCAGCCCGGTCACTCCTGACGAATTGCGGATAGTACGGTCCTTCCAACCATTCGATGAAGCGTACCAGCCGGTTCCCGGGACAACAATAATCAAATACGATCACAAATTCTCTGCAAATGCGCCGGGCATGTTTAAGAATA
>JALSTK010000104.1 GCA_026983775.1 Calditrichia bacterium | reverse complement strand
AAATTGAAGAGAAACCGGCAGAGGTCGAGAAAGAATCTGTTGAACGGTCTGAGCCCGAAATTCCTGAAGAAACAGCGGAAACGGATGAGGCGAAAGAGCCTGAAAAATAAAAAAACAAAAAATATGTAAAATATGAGCCATTGCAATTCATTGTAATGGCTTTTTTTATGCCTTCCTCCTTGCATTGTTTCCATACCAGCTATATATTTAATTTTATTAAATATAGAATCAGGAAATATATGGCACCGCGCTTCCGAACGTTTCTTATTCTTATCCTTATAATCACAACTTCGGCATCGGCCTCCGTCCGTGGTATGTGGGTGGTACGCTATACATTGAACAACAGACCCCAGGTGGAAAAACTGCTGTTGCTTACCACACAATTAAAATTAACCGATTTGTATGTTCAGATTTGGGCTAAGGGTCAATCCTATCTCGCGGCCGGTAGTCAGGCGGATTCGGAACGGACTATAGCCGATGAAAATTTTTCAAGAATTGTCACTTATGCGCATCAGCACGGAATAAAAGTGCATGCCTGGATTAATGTATTCCATTTATGGTCCGGGGAACAGAATCCGAAATCGGATCGACATTTGTTTTATCAGGCGAAAAAATATATTTTACAAAGCCCCGATGACGGTGATACCCTACCGGACTATACGTACCTTAAAAAGAAAGGGCTGGAGGGCTATTTTCTGGATCCGCTGAACCCGGAAAACAAAAAACGTATCAAAAAAATGATAGTTAAGTTGTTTAATCACCATCATGTAGACGGAATTCATCTGGACTATTTTCGATATCCGGATAAACGATATATTTTTTCCCAATCCGGACGAACCGTTTTTATGCTGAACAATTACTATGATCCTTTACCCTTTTATAAAGCGCATGCACCCTTTCCTTTACCTGAAATTCGCTTCGTAAAGGAAACATTTAGCCATTATCTGCAGAGGAATCTGAATGATTTTTTAGAAGATATCAGCCAATTTGTGCATGCAAAATATGCCGGTGCTTCTCTGACGGTGGCGGTGAAACCCGATCTCATTGTGGCCCGGAACCGCTATTTTCAGGATTGGTCATACTGGCTGAAACATAATCTGGTTGATGCAGTATTATTAATGAATTATATCCCGGATATAGATGTTTTCAAACGCAATATGGCTCTGGCCCATAGTGTGGGAAAAGATCAAAAAATTATTATCGGCGTATCGACCTATAACCAGCCGGAAGCACAAGTGGTGCAAAAAGTTAAACGAATTCATCATTCGACGTTTGCCGGATATGCACTTTTTTCATTTAACGATATATCCGATACAGGTAAACGCTGGGTTTTGCAATACCAATTAAATAAATTTCAACAGAATTGATTGGATTACTTGAGTTTCGCGGATTTAAGCCGAAAATATCTTTTATATTTAGCTGAAGCAGAATTTGGTATTGGGAACGAAGAAGAGAATCAAAGAGAAAAAAACAACCAATGGGTGAAATTGTCGTTGTTGCCAGCCAAAAAGGAGGTGTAGGCAAAACTACAACAGTAATAAATCTGGGAGCAAGCCTGGCAATATTGGGAAAATCCTGTTTATTGGTTGATCTGGATCCGCAGGGAAGTATTGCCAGTGGATTTCAGTTAGATGATTATAAACTTCCTTACGGATTATATGATGTGATCGTAAAAAAAATACCGTTGGCTCTGGCCATAACCGATATTGGCCTTGAGAATCTGGAGATTGTACCCTCCAATGTAAAAAATGAAGAGCAGGAAATAGATTTGTTTACCCATGCATTAAATTTGAAGTTAATCCGAAGTATTCTGAAACCCTTGAAGTCGGAATACGATTATATTATTCTGGATTGTCCGCCCAATCTCGGCACCTTAACTCTAAACGGGCTGGTTGCTGCGGATTCGGTTTTGATCCCGGTACAGTCGGAATTTTATTCCATTAAATCGTTGGGAAAATTTTTACGCTCTTTGAAAACAATTGGCAAAAAATATAACAGTAAGCTTAAATTCAAGGGCATATTGATTACTATGTATGACCGGCGTCTAAAAAAAAGCAGGGAAATATTAAAGGATTTGCGTTATGGATTCAAAGATATCATTTTTAATACGGTTATACCGAGGAACTCGCGGGTGGCGGAAGCTCCTGCTTTTGGTAAACCGGTAGCATTGGTCGATATGACCAGTGTCGGTGCTTTGAATTATTTTAAGCTGGCTGAAGAATTTATTAATAGAAATAATCGACAATAAAATAGAGGAAAGGGAAGCAAGGTGGACAGAACTTTTAAGCGCGTTGAGAACATCGATGAACGTGTTAAGGAAGTGAAATTACCTTATAATGCATGGAAGGTATTGTTCGTCATCGATGGGGAAACAACCCTTCAGCAGATTGCTGAAAAATTAGATGAAGAAACCTCTGTAGTGGAAGATGCGCTTCGGCATCTTACAGATACGCAGTTGGTGATTGAATCACAACCGCTTCCTGAGGAAAAGATTGAAGAAGTGGCGGAAGAGACCATCAGCGAAGAACCTGTAGAGGAAAAGATTCGGGAAACGCCCGAAGAAGAGCTTCTTGAGACCGAGGAAGAAACGGAAGAGGTTGTAAAGGAAGAGGCTGGGTTAGAGCCGGAGGAGATGATTGAAGAAGAGCCTTTGCTGGAGTCGGAAGAGGAACCTCTGGTGGCAATGGAAGAAGAAC
>JALSTK010000103.1 GCA_026983775.1 Calditrichia bacterium | reverse complement strand
GGACGAAACACAGGGAGAATTCGGCCAGGTCATTCCCAAAGACAATCATCGTGGCGCCTGGGAGTTGGCTGCCCGTTATAGCTATTTAAACCTATCGGATACCCGGGCAGGCATTTTGGGCGGACGCGCCAATAACTATACACTGGGACTCAACTGGTACGCCAACCCCAACCTTAAAATTATTTTGGACTATACCATTGTTCAGAATTCTCAAAACGCCACCGGAGACGGTTTTATCGGAGGGGATCACTTCAGTGTTTTGCACACCATGGCCGTTGTCTTTTTCTAAGTAAAATTATATTAAGGAGCAGCAAATGAAGTATTTTAAGAACGGGCTATTCGCCTTGATTATCAGCGCCCTGATCTGGGGATGTAGTCTGAATGATACCAGCGGCCCCGGATCAAAAGAGGTTAAAACACCCAAATTATATATCAATGAATTCATGGCCAGTAATGACGTTGCAGTCGCAGACCCGGATGAAGACAACAATGACGGCGATCCTTATGATGACTGGTTCGAAATTTATAATGCCGATTCCGTCGCCGTGGATGTGGGTGGTATGTGGGTAACCGATGATCTGGCAAAACTGGACAATTATCAGATTCCCACTTCATCTCCTGCCAAAACAACCATTCAACCCGGCGGCTTTTTAGTTATCTGGGCGGACAAGGAGATGCAGCAGGGAGTTAATCATGTAGACTTTGCTCTGTCCGGAGGCGGCGAGGCCATCGGCTTAATCATGTCGGACGGCAGGACCATTATAGATTCCTACACCTATGGTCCCCAACAAACCGACGTGTCCTTCGGCCGAAATCCGGATGGAGGAGATAACTGGGAAACCATGAGTAAGCCCACGCCCGGTGCCTCCAATTCCGGAGCACCCGCTAACGTGGCCCCCGAGATTAAAAATATTACCGTAAGCCCGGATACAATTTCCGCATCCACTCCGGTACTGGTCTCGGCAGAAGTAACCGACGCCGATGACAATCTATCTACCGTTAGTATTACGTACGGTCCGGATGGAGCCATTACCAATACGGCCGATATGACTCTTTCCGGCGCACTTTATCAGGCCAATCTGGGTACCTTTAATGACGGCACCCGTATTTTCTTTTACATCACAGCCACCGACGCTGAAGCGGAAACAACGGTTTCCGATACCCTTTCCTTCGAAGTGGGCTACGTGGCGCCCGTGCTGTTTATCAATGAATTTATGGCCAGCAACGATTCCGCTTACAGCGATGAGTTCGGCGAATATGACGACTGGATTGAAATATATAATCCGGGAAGTGAAGCTGTCGACATCGGCGGTATGTATATTACGGATGATCTGGAAGCTTTAACAACCTGGCAAATTCCGGATCGGACTCCGGATTCCACAACGATTCAACCCGGCGGTTTCTTAATCCTTTGGGCGGATAAACAATCGGAACAGGGCATCTTGCATGTGGAAATAAAATTATCCGGAAAAGGAGAACAGATCGGTTTAACCGCGCCAAACGGCACTACGGTGATCGATTCTTTAACCTATGATGCAGGTACGGCCGGTGCCATCGGATACGGTTTGGATACCGACAAATCTTGTGCCCGTCAACCGGATGGCAGCAACAACTGGGTTGTAGACGAAACACCCACCCCAGGGGCAAGCAATCAATAAATAAAACGGGATGAAGTTATCCGCCGAAGATTTTTCGACGGATAACTTTTTAATATTATGAAAATAATTGGCCTATTGTTCCTGAGTTTGATCTATGCCTGCAGCCTGAAAGAGGCAACGGATCAGCCTCCCTCAAATAGTGAAATACAGCTTATCCAATCTTTCCCACTAAAGGTGCCGGAACCTTCCGGGCTAACCATAAACAGCGATCAAAAAAGTTTGTGGATGGTGAGTGACCGGACCGGCAAAATATATTTGACGAACCTGCAAGGTCAAATCCTTAAAACACTCTCTTTTATAGGAAATGATCTGGAAGGAATCACTCAAGACTCCAGGGATCATACCCTTTGGGTTGCCGAAGAACAGAAACGGGAGTTGGTCCATTTGGACACGCTGGGCAATGAACTGGATCGTCATAAAATAGCCGTAGAAAACCGCAGCCCCAATAGCGGTCTGGAAGGCCTTACCATCGACGCAGCCCATGGCCAGATGTATGTTGTAAATGAAAAGAATCCCCGCTTGTTTTTGATCCTCAATCCCGATTTTTCTATTCAGCATTCCATTGCCATCGATTTCACCGATGATTGCTCGGGACTTTTCTATGCGTCCTCAACCGGGTGGATTTGGATGGTCAGCGATGCCTCACAATCTCTGGTTTGCATGGATTCGCTGGCCCGTCCGCTGCATCAATATTACTTAGGGATCCAAAAGGCGGAAGGAATTGCCGTTGATGCGGTAAAGCATATGGCCTACATAGTCAGTGATTCGGAAAGTAAATTATACTGGTTTGGTTTACCGCAGGCAGAGTAGGTACAGAAGCATCGGCCGATTAACTAAACATGGTAGCACCCACCTGGTTCTTAAGCAACCTCTCAAACTTTTTTAACCGAAGAGGCTTACTAAACAAGTATCCCTGGAACGTAAAGCAGCCATGTGTCGCCAAAAACTCGACATGCTTATGGGTTTCTACTCCCTCCACAATCATATCCTTTTTCATGTTTTTACCAAGCATTAGAATCGACTCGAGTAAAACACGGTCATCAGGGGAATTCAATTTTCTTATGAAGGACTGGTCTATTTTAATGGTTTTAGCCGGAATTTTTTGCAAATAGGTCAGCGAGGCGAATCCTGTACCGAAATCATCGATGGCAATACGAAAACCCATCTTCTGTAATTTCTGCATATTACGATACGTTGTCAATCCTTCATCCAACAGACTGGTCTCGGTCACCTCGATTTGAATATTACCGGGTAAAATATCCATTTTTTTAATCAGTTCCGCCAGCAACTCGATTAATTCCGTAGATTTTAATTGTTTGGCGGATATATTAATAGAAACATAAAAACGGTTTAAGTGGTATTGTTTTTTAAGATATTTAAAATCATGTAAACTTTTTTCCATGATCCAGGGGCTGAATTCATAAATTAAATTGGTATCCTCGGCAATCGGTATAAATATCTCCGGTGAGACCTCCCCAAGCTCGGGATTATTCCAGCGAATTAAAGCCTCCGAACCGATGATGTTAAATCCCTTGTCCCGTCTTTTCTCGATAATCGGTTGATATACCATGTAAAACTGACGATCCAAATTTTTTTCAGATAACATTTTTCTTAAATTTTTCACAATATCAAGGCGCTGGACACTACCGGCATTCATCTTTTCCGAAAAATAAGTGAATGTGTTTTTGGCCTTTTTCTTGGAGCCGTACATGGCCATATCCGCGTTAACCAAAAGCATTTCCCGATCCGTACCGTCTTTCGGATACAGAGCAATCCCGATACTTACCGTAAGATAATCGATCCGATGATCTTTTATTTGGTAGGGCTGACTTAAAGTGTAGAGTAGCTTCTGGGCTACGGTTGCCGGATCGTACTCGCTTTTCAGATGTTTTAAAATGATGGTAAATTCATCTCCACCGAGCCGAAACAGCAAGTCGCTTTTGCGTAGCGTGCTCTGCATTCTTTTGGCTACTTCGATGAGTACGAGGTCTCCGATATCATGGCCCAGGGAATCATTGACCAGCTTAAAATTATCCAGATCACAGAACAGAATTGCAGCCAGCGGTTTTTCATCACGAGGCATTTCAATAATCATTTGATCCACTTGCGAATTAAATGCATCCCGGTTGCCCAGGTTGGTTAATTTATCGTGGAAAGCAAGGTATTTAAGCTCCTTTTGAGAAAGGACCACGGCCGTTAAATTGTTCCCGAAAGAGATGATATAAAGCAATTCTTTGGTTTTAGGGTCCAGTACCGGTTGAAAAATTCGTTTGTAATACATGGTTTTTCCGGAACCGTCAAAGGGTAACTGTTCCGTAAAACGTATCATTTCTTTCCGCTGAATAACGGTATTCAGATTACTGACCCGTTTTTCATAGGCCTCCGAATTAATCTTTAAGCGATCAAAGTAATAACGATCGTCATGGCCGATAAAATCAGCTCTATCTCTATTGCCCGTAAAATAGTTGGGATTAAAATAGATATATTTACCCTCGTAATCATAGACTGCGATTTCCATGGGAATCTTATCTAATCCCGTTAAATCGAAATTCTGATTCTTTCGGCAGAGTGTATTTTTTATATAAGGGAAATATTTATTTACGAGCCGAGCGATTTTATCCATAAAATTTAATTCATTCCGATTACATAATTTCTTTCTTTTTTCATATTCGATCAATTCCGTAAAATAATTAGTATAATTTCTTCCTTTAATTATTAACACTTTTCCCTTAAATTAGGGGCAACAAAAAAAATGAATAAACCTTTCCGAGGTAGTTATGAATAAGTATCGTCCCTTTTTATTCAGCATATTCCTATTGCTCTTAACTTCTTATTTATTAAAAGGCCAATCCCTTAAACAGGCTTCGGCTTCCTCTATGGGATTCGATCTCACCCGTTTACAACGGGTGGATCAGGTGATTCAGCAAGCCATTCGCGACAGTACGATTCCCGGTGCAACTATTTTGGTAGCCCGGCACAATAAAGTAGTCTATCGCAAAGCATATGGTTACAGAGAATTGATTCCTAAAAAGCTCAGGATGACCATGGATACTGACTTTGATCTGGCTTCGCTGACCAAGCCCATTGCTACCGCTACTTCGGCCATGATCCTGATTGACCGCGGTAAACTTCGCTTGCTGGACCGGGTTTCCGATTTTATCCCCGGTTTTGAACCCTGGAAAGACGATTCCACCCATAAAACAAAACCGATACGGATTATTCATCTTTTCACCCACACTTCCGGGTTGCCGCCCTATGCCCCGGTAAAGAAGCTGGAAAAAAAATACGGCTCTCCTCAGCCGGATTCCTTAATCCGATATATTTCACATGTTAAACGGCAACATGCTCCCGGCACATATTTTAAATACAGTTGTTTAAATTTCATTACGCTTCAACGCGTTATCGAAACCATCAGCGGGCAGTCGCTTCAGGATTTTTCGCATCAAAATATTTTCGCTCCCCTGGGAATGACCCATACCACATACAAACCGGGCAAAAACCTGATCCGTAATTGTGCCGCTACAGAGATGCAGGCGGACGGCCACGTGCTGCTCGGCCGGGTGCACGATCCTCTGGCCCGCATCATGATGGGTTGCATTTCAGGAAATGCCGGTCTGTTCTCCAACGCGGACGATATGGCTATCTTTTCCGCCATGATGCTGAATAAAGGAATATATCACGGCGTTCGCATTCTCAGCCCTGCGGCCGTGGAAGCTATGACCCGAATTCCCCGGGGCTACGAAAAATTCGGACGTGGGCTGGGCTGGGATTTGGATTCCGATTACAGCTCGAATCAGGGGGATCTGTTCTCGGATCAAACATACGGACATACCGGGTACACCGGTACTTCGATGATGATTGACCCCCGGACAGAGGTCGTGGTTATTTTACTTGCCAATCGTGTTCATCCCCACGACAGGGGCAGTGTCGTACGTCTGCGTAGTTATGTGGCAAATATTGTGGCCGGCGCCATTATGAAATAGGACAGGGTATTATGCAAAGAAAAACACTGTTCAGGTATATTTTTTAACCTGCACCATTAGACTTTTGGAGAATAGAAAAATGATTAAATTATACGGAGTCCCCTCCTGCCAGCAAATTCGAAAATCAAAAGCACTTTTCACAGAAAAAAATATTGATTTTGAATTTATAAATGTAAAAAAACAACCCCTTTCCGCATCACTTTTACAAGAAGCGATCAAACAGGTCGGATTACAAAATCTGATTAATAAAAAGGGAACAACTTACCGGAAATTAGGATTAAAAGAACAGAATCCGGACGACGCAGAGATGGTTCAGTGGCTGCTTCGAGAACAAGCGATGATCAAACGACCTTTAATCGAGAAGGACGGGAAATTTTGGGTCGGTATAAACGGCTTCGACGCCGAACAGATAATGGAATTTATTGACTCCGAGGATGGACAATAATATCTAACCTACTTTATAGAGCCCGGAGGGCAATATGAGTCAACTTACTGCAGTTATCCTGGGAGGCGGTCGGGGCAGCCGGCTGGACCCTCTTACGCGTTTCAGAGCAAAACCGGCCGTTCCTTTCGGTGGTAAATTTCGTTTGATCGATATTCCGTTAAGCAACTGCCTGCATTCCGGAATCAGGAAGATATTCGTCCTGACCCAGTTCAATACGGAATCCCTGCACCGTCATATCCAAAACACCTATCGCTTCGATACTTTCAGTAAAGGTTTTGCCCGTATTCTGGCTGCTCAACAAACCAGTGAAAATGATGACTGGTATCAGGGAACCGCGGATGCGGTACGAAAAAACTTAAGATATTTCCATAATGTGGATGAGCATATTATCATCTTATCGGGTGATCATTTATACCGTATGAACTACAATCCATTCTTTAAGCATCATATAGAGAGCGGAGCCGATATAAGCATTGCCGTAAAACCGATTCCTCAACACAAGGCTTCGGAATTCGGAATTCTAAAAATCGACGAGAAAGGATGGATCAGTGAATTTTACGAGAAACCGACCGATCCCGCAATATTGGAACAATTTAAAGTGGAAGAAAGCCTTTTTAACCACTTTAATATGGACCCTCACGGCAATACGCACATCGCCTCCATGGGCATCTATATTTTTAAAAAAGAAATCCTTTTCAAGCTTTTGGAGAACAACGAGCAAGAAGATTTTGGTAGGGAGGTCATCCCCGGCAGTCTGGATACGCATAAGGTAGCCGCTTATTTCTTCGACGATTACTGGGAAGATATCGGAACCATTCGTTCTTTTTTCGAAGCCCATTTCGAATTGACCAAACCGGTCCCTGTTTTTAATTTTTATGATGAGGATTATCCTTTTTACACCCATCCGCGATTCTTGCCCCCTTCGAAGATCTATAATTGCCAGATCAATCATTCTCTGATCGCCGAAGGGTCTATTTTGCTGGGTTCCATTATCGAACAATCCGTTATAGGAATTCGTGGTTTCGTGGAAGAGGGAACTTTTATTCAGCGGTCGATTATCATGGGTAACTCCCGTTATGAGACCATTTATGAACGCAATGAAAACAGAAAGAATCAAACCCCCAATTTAGGTATTGGCAATAACTGCATTCTTCGTAATTGTATTATAGACCTGGACTGCAAAATCGGTAATAACGTGCAATTGATTAATAAAGAAAATACGGAACATGATGACGGCCCCTATTATGCGATCCGCGACCGGATTATTATCATCCCCAAAGGTGCCATTGTCCCTGATAACACCATTATCTAATAACAAATATCAGCATTAATGAGCAAAAAATACATTTTTTTTAAACGCCTTCAAACTTCGCAATACGATTCTTTTTATGATCAATTATCCCGGCTGAACCTTTCTTCTTTTCTCCGGACATTTTCCGTTGTGGATAATATTCTGCAAATCGTACAAATTCCCGATCTGAGGATGTTAATTTTTAAGAATCTTAACTTGCAAAAAGAACTTACCCGGAATCTGCCCCATCATCCTCCCCATGGCTATCTATGGAGTGGGGAACAATGGCCGGATATCGAAGCGCTTTTGGCCAGCGCTTCTACCGTCCAGCATATGTTTCTCTTTTACAAACTGGGCGATATGGCTCCGCCCTTTTTCCGGGAAACCATGTTGAAAGCGGCTTCTTCCTATGAAATATACAACTGGCAAATCTTTCAAGTGCCCGCCTTTCCTCATTTACTAACCCACTTCCGTATTGCTTCGGCCCATACGGAAGTGGAGATAGAAAAGAGATTTCGTAAAATAATTTCCGATCCCTCGTATACTCCCTCCGCTATGCCGGGCGAAAGAGAAAATACCCGGCTTACGATTATACAAGGATTGGTAAGCCATCTGTTAAACAGCTCAAAGACAACCCTTTCCATCCTAAGTTCTATCCCTTTCGATCTCAGCAAAATTAACTGGAGGACCGGTACCACTATTAACTATGAATCCCTTGATCCGATGGTTCAATATTTCATGGAAGCGTACCTTAGCCGCTTTGTTTTCTCCCGTGAATCCTTCAGCAGGTTAATTTCGAATTATATGCATTATATCCGGCAACTGATCCTGGAGAACCCGAGCGATCAATCCGACCTCTTCCTGTCCAAGATGTGGGAATCATTCTCTTCCTATTGGGAGGATGAAAAAAAACGGCTGCCAGCCATTGTCGGCCTTCAATGGAACGATCTTACCCTTAAAGTACTGACCGCAGCCCGCTTTTTGCTGGATTCCGCCCCCTTTGATATGCAAGCTGCAGGACGCTCTTTTTTACAAAAATCGCTCATCGATGCCCTTAAAGAACATCTTACCAAAAAACCATCCGTGTCCTTCATGGATAAGCTGCATCAGGAACTGCGTAAAAACTATTTAGCGGCTTATGCTCAGGATCATATGAATTCTTTTTTTAAGCTGCAACACCCACCGCAAACTTTTTCCCGGAGTGAGACTCCCTGTGACACTATATTGGGTATCTTTTCGAGCTCCGATCCGTATGAAAAAAACCCCTGGCCACAGATTCGAAACATCTTTCAATTCCCTGAAAAGAGTAACCCTCTTTTCGATGTTTCTGAAGAAATCTCAAAGGAGGGGGATCGTTTTCGCTTATTTAACGTTTACGGTCAGCAGGTTCTGACCAGATTATTAAGTGAAAACAAATTAAAAGCATGTGAACATGTTTTCCTACGCTGGCTCGATGTGCTCTCTTTTCTTAAGAGCGCCGGGGAACGACTGAAGCCGGGAGGCAGAGGAGCCCTCTATTTAGATTCCGCCTTCACCAAACCCGGCGATCGTATCAATGAAATATTGGTCTTCCAATCATTCTTCGATGAACCCCTGCGGCATGAATTAAAACTCGAAAACACTTTATTCGCGGACACACAGAAGGGACGGCCCGCCCAATTTTCAATACTTATTTTTGTAAAACCGTCCGATTCTGACTAACTTTTAGCGATTGTAAAAAATCTTTTCAGGAGTCTCCATGCTTAAAAAAATAATTCTGTTGTGTCTGCTCTTGTTTCTCCCTTCCTTTGCTTCGGATTCCTGGCAAACCGTCACCGTATCGGATACAGTCGTGGATTTTGGCACCGTTTCGGCCTACGAACAACACTCCCTGCAGCTTACCTTGTTCAACAATGATTCCCAGGCTATCCGTGTCCTCAACGTTTCCTTCGAAGAAAACGAATTCAGCACCGATTTGGAACCCTCGACTATTCCTGCCCACAGCAGCCGTGATTTTCATATTTATTTCGAAAGCGATCAAAATGTTAATTTCACCGATTTCCTGCGAATTGACACAGACCCCGGGAGTCATTCTATAATTGTAGCCTGCTCCGCAGAGAACGAATACCAGGATACGTATTACCGGAACACTCAAAATTTATGGGGAGCCGATTTAAAAACAGCCCTTCATAATATAATAAAAGGGCAAACTCAACTCAGTTACAGCCGGTTATGGGACGCCCTAAGCGACACGGACGAAGACCCCGATAATCCCAATAATGTTATTTTATTGTATACGGGCTGGTCCTATTCCAAGGCAAATCACGGTGGGAATGTGGATCAATGGAACCGGGAACATGTCTGGGCCAAATCACACGGAAATTTCGGCACCTCTCCTCCGGCCGGCACGGATGTGCATCATATCCGACCTACCGACGTTTCGGTCAATGCCAAACGGGGCAGCCTGGATTTTGATATGGGCGGCAACTTGTATACCGACGGGGACGGCCCTACCGAGTGTCGCTATGATAATGATTCCTGGGAACCGCGTGATGCCGTTAAAGGGGATGTGGCCCGAATGCTGTACTATATGGTCGTACGCTACGAGGGTGACGACACCTCTTATGATCTGGAATTGGTGGATTTCACTCCTTCTACAACCAGCAAGGAACCTCTGTTCGGAAAACAGTCCACCCTTTATGAATGGCACTGGAGTGATCCGGTGGATGCCTGGGAAAGACGCAGGAACGATCGCATTTATAACCATTGGCAGCACAATCGCAATCCTTTTATCGACCACCCCGAATTTACCGACCGGCTGCCCAGCCTGTCCGGTATAGCCCTCACTTCCGAGCCGGAAATTGCGGTCAGTCCGCTTAGCGTTGACATGGGAGATGTCGCTCATAACACAACGGCAATCTATTCCATCGCCGTAATAAATACCGGCAATCAAAATCTTAGTGTAAGTTCGGTGGAATCGACCAGCCCGGATTTCCTGGTTACGCCGACTTCTTTCACGCTGGTACCGGAAACGTATAGCTACCTGCGGGTTTCATTCACTTCCGGGCAAACGGATGGCGATTATACTACAACCATTCGAATTCACAGTAATGACCCGGATGAAGCCCTGGTGGAAGTGCCGGTCACTGTTCATGTCTCACTAACAGCCGGTCTGCCTGCTTCGAATAGGCCGCCGCAAGAATTCAAACTAAGCCAGAATTACCCCAATCCGTTTGGTGGCCGAATCGTTGCCCGTACGGTGATTCGATATACAGTGGGACCCTTGCACGGTAAGCGGGTTCCTGTGCATTTAACCGTGTATACTGCCTTAGGACAAAAAGTGCGGGATTTGGTAAATCAACTCCAATATCCGGGAGCCCATAGTGTTATCTTTAATGCCTCCGGTCTGGTGAGTGGTGTGTATTATTACAAATTACAAACCGGAAATTTTATACAGGTGCGTAAAATGATTCTTTTGCGATAGAAACAAACAAATCTAAAATATATCTAAGTAAATGACAAATAACATCCTTACATATCAAACTGAATTCATTTAATTAGAGGGCTTCCCATGTCACGTTCAATAAAAATTTTATCTTTAATTATCATTTCCGCTATTGTCCCGCTTCGGGCCGGAAGCATCGATACCCTGCATATTTACAGCCCGAGTATGGATAAAACAATTCCTGCCCTGGTCATTTTACCCGATACCTATGCGGATACCAATCGTTCTTTCCCCACAGTCTATCTCTTACACGGATATAGCGGAAACTATCTGGACTGGTCGAAACACCTGGATTTGCGTCCCCTGGCCGACCGCTATCAGTTTATTTTGGTCTGCCCCGATGGAGGATATAACAGCTGGTATCTGGATAGTCCGCTTGATCCGAAAAGTCAATACGAAACTCATATCATTAAAGAAGTCATCCCTTACGTAGATCAGCACTTTCGCAGTATTGCAAAAAAAGAAGACCGGGCGATCACCGGTTTAAGCATGGGGGGCCACGGCGCTTTATATTTAGCCGTACGCCATCCGGGTCTATTTAGCGCCGCCGGAAGTATGAGCGGAGGAGTGGATTTAGCTTCATATAGCGGTAAATGGGAAATAGCCGAAAAATTGGGTTCTTATAAGAAGTTTCCCCAACGCTGGTACAACCATTCCCTTATTAACATGATCGGTCTTTTTCAAAGCGCCGGGCTTGGATTATTTATCGATTGCGGGGTAAACGATTTCTTTATAAAGAATAACCGGACCCTTCATCAAAAATTGGTCCAGGCCGGGGTTGCTCATGATTATATCGAACGCCCGGGCGGACATAGCTGGCAATACTGGGTCAACGCTCTGGAATATCATCTGCTCTTTTTCAGCCGATATTTCAAGCAGTAACCATACCCCGCAGCTTTATCGGCTCCCGGCATCCGCCTTGACTTTAAAATGAAAAACCATTAGCTTTATTTGTTCCTGTAATAGCTATTTATTTAAATAACTGTTTAATTTATCACGAGGAGGCATTATGCTCAAAAAGTTTACTGTCGCATTAGTGACACTCATTTTAACCACCTCTCTGGCTTTCGCATCTGGTTTTTCCATTTACGAACAGGGGGCCAAAGCGACTTCAATGGCAGGTGCTTTCGTTGCACAGGCTAACGACGTTACTGCTATCTTTTACAACCCGGCAGGTATCACTTCTTTGCAGGGAACCCACGTAGGACTGGGCACAACCATCATTATGCCTCAGGCTAATTTTACAGGACCAACCTCTGTTGATCCCAATTTGTTCACAGCCGCTAAAAATGAAGTTTTTACTCCCGTATCCTTTTATTCCTCTTTCCAGATGAATGATCAGTTATCCTTCGGTTTCGGCTTCTTCACGCCTTTCGGGTTGGGTAGCGACTGGGGAAATGACTGGGCCGGCCGTTATCTGGCCACCAAAACCAGCGTACAGACCTTTTTCCTGAATCCGGTAGTTGCCTACAAAGTAATGGATCATCTGTCTCTGGCCGTCGGCTTCGAATATGCTATGGGTTCGGTAACCATGGAAAAAGCGATCGACTTTCCGGTAAACCATTCCGATGTCTATTCCAAGTTAAAAGCAAACGGTAACGGAATGGGCTTTAACCTGGGTCTGCAATACAAACCGACCGATCAGTTATCTTTAGGGGTGGCT
>JALSTK010000102.1 GCA_026983775.1 Calditrichia bacterium | reverse complement strand
GATTTTAATTGGATTACTGACCATTTTTGTAATAGATGTTGTTAAATATTTTAAAATACCGGAAGATACTTCGGAACGTCATGAGCTCCTATTGATCCCCAAAGGATCGGTTCTGTCTCAGGTTGCTGATTCCTTGTTCCAAAAAGGGCTGGTCGATAATAAAAAGCTGTTTATTTTTTGGGCAACGACCTTAGGGTATGATAAGAAAATCCGAGCGGGAATGTTTAAAATACCCTATGGAATGAACAATGCTCAGTTAGCCAGGTATCTCGGAACGCAGCGTTCGCTACCGGTGCGTGTCACGTTGATTGAGGGTTGGCCTACAAGTCGGATTTTGAATACCTTAGCCGATCGTTTGGGGCTAAATGAGAAAAAATTGGATTCCTTGGCAACAAATCCCTATTTTTGCCAGACTCTGGGTCTGAAACAGAATACATTGACCGGTTATTTATTGCCGGACACCTATTTTTTGGACTATGGTAAAGATGAAAGGTCTCTGTTGTCCTTTCTGGTCCATCAAACATTGAAAATTTTTCAGGCGGATTCGATACGGCAGGCCATGCGTACTCTCGGTATGAGCAGGCATCAGATATTGATACTTGCCTCTATCATAGAAGGGGAGGCAATGAAGGACAATGAACGCCCTATTATCGCTTCTGTTTATTATAACCGCCTAAAACGGCATATGAAATTACAGGCAGACCCGACGATCCAATTTCTATTAAAAGGAGATAAACGTCGATTGTTATACAAGGACTTAAAGATCGATTCACCCTATAACACCTATTTACATTACGGGTTGCCTCCGGCACCGATTAACAACCCGGGCCGGGCTTCCATAATCGCAGCACTATTTCCCGCTCGCACAAAATATCTATACTTTGTAGCCAGTGGAGACGGGGGACATGTTTTCTGTCGGACAGCGACAGAACATCTACGTGCCAAGCGAGCATTTAACAAAATCAGAAGAAAGGTGGCCCGCGAAAAAAGGGCCCGATTAAATTAAGGTAAAATAATGTCATTCCCATTTAATGATCTCAATGAAATTCAACAACAAGCCGTAAAAGCGGTAAACGGGCCTATTCTTATTTTAGCAGGGGCCGGAAGCGGCAAAACGCGTACGCTTACTTACCGAATCGCTTATTTAATTAAGGAAAAGAAAGTACTTCCTTCACAAATATTAGCCGTGACCTTCACGAACAAAGCAGCCAATGAAATGAAGAGCCGTATCGCGCAGTTGCTGAATTCGGCCGTGGTCCCTTTATGGATCGGTACCTTCCATAGTGTGTGTGCCCGTATTCTTCGTATCGAAGCGGAACACGCCGGTTATACCCGTAATTTTACGATTTACGATGTAGATGATCAGGTCCGGGCTCTCAAAAAGGTGCTCAGCTCTTTAGGAATGTCTCAGCAGCAATTTCCGCCACGCCTGGTTCAAAGCCGGCTGTCACGTATTAAAAATCAGTTTATATACCCTGAAGACCTGGATCAAACCATTGATGAAGCGGTAACGGATTTGGAACGTATGATGCCCAATATCTACCGGGCTTACCAAAAATATCTGAAAGAGAGTAATGCCTTTGATTTCGACGACTTATTGATGAAACCTTTAGAGTTGTTTGATCAATTTCCGGATATTAAACAAAAATATGCCGATAAATTTAAATATGTAATGATTGATGAGTATCAGGATACGAACCGCGTACAATATCTTTTTGCTCAAAAAATCACCAACGGTCACAAGAATATTTGCGTAGTGGGCGATGAGGACCAGTCCATTTATGGCTGGCGCGGGGCTGATATCAATAATATCCTTAATTTTCATAAAGATTATCCGGAAGCCCAGACTTTTAAATTGGAAGAGAACTATCGCTCGGATCGAAATATTTTGGATGCCGCCAACTCCGTTGTTAAAAATAATTTATTCCGGATCGGTAAAAATCTCTGGACAGCCAAAGAAACAGGTGATAAAATTATCCTTTATTCTGCCGGGGATGAGGTCGGTGAAGCCAAATTCATTGTGGAACAAATCCACGAGGAAATGTACAATAAAAAACGTTCATTTAATGAAATGGCCATTCTCTATCGAACCAATGCCCAGAGCAGGATCATCGAAGATGCCCTGCGCCGCAACGCTATATCTTACACGGTAGTCGGCGGAACAAAATTTTATGATCGTAAAGAGATAAAGGATCTTCTGGCCTATCTGAAATTGATCGTAAATCCGGCCGACAATATTTCCCTGAAACGAATCATCAATTTCCCGTTACGGGGTATCGGCGAAACAACGGTAGGCAAAATTGAAAAATTCTCGGAGATAGAAAACATTACTCTGTTCGCGGCCATGCAACGTATTGAAGAGATTGCTTCCATCTCCCCGGCCATGAAGAGCCGGGTGGTTGAATTTGTGCAGTTAATTCAGAAATTCATCGAACTCCGGGGAGAATTATCGGCAGAGGAACTGGCTTCGACGCTGGCTTCCGAATCGGGGCTGATTCATCACTATAAATCCGAATATGATCATTATGAGAGTGAAACACGAATCGGAAATATTAAAGAGCTGTTCAACAGTATTAAACAATTCATGGATGAACACAGCAAGGATGAAGTTGATGCTAATTTGGCTACTTATTTGGAAGAAGTCAGTCTTTTAACGGACGTGGACACATGGAATTCCGATACAAACTCCGTGACTTTAATGACCCTGCACGCAGCCAAGGGTTTGGAATTTCCGGTTGTTTTTATTGCCGGAATGGTAAACGGTCTGATCCCTCTGGAACGGACAATGGAAAATGTTGATGAGCTGGAAGAAGAACGTCGTTTACTCTATGTGGGCATGACCCGTGCTCAAAAGAATCTCTATTTAAGCTATGCCAATCGTTTACGTAGATACGGCAATCCGATGGAAGTATCTCCTTCACTCTTCTTAAGAGAAATTCCCAACGAATTAATGATCTATAAAAATGGCTTACAAGCCGCAGGAAAAGGTCGTAAAAAACGTGGCAAAAATGCCAGGCGCTCAGCCGTTAAATCTTATTTTTCATCTCTGGAATCCCAGGATACAGATGACGTTTTTTACAAAGTAGGACAACCTGTCTATCATGCCACATTTGGAAAAGGGAAAATAGTTCGCTTAGAAGGAAGTGGTGATTCTATGAAAATTACGGTTCAATTTCAGGAAAATAAGTTGATTAAAAAATTAGTAAAACAATATGCTAACCTTTCAGCTCTTGAAGAATAGAACTAAAATGGATAGTCCTATGAAAACTTTAAAATATATTTTCATCTTTATCCTCACCTTAACTATCGTACTAAATGCCCAGTCGGAACGGGAAAACAATGATTTCTCCTATGCCTTAAAATTGTACAATCAGCAGTTTTATGATCTCTCGGCCAAACAATTTCTACAATTCTATAATTCATATCCCTCCAGTACAAAACTTGATGAGGCAAAATATTATGCCGGACTATCCTATTTTAAATTACAAGAGTTTAATAAAGCCCGCAGTCAGTTTCAGGGATTGGCTCTGGAATTTGCCAAAAGCCGTCATGCAGCCGAAAGCTGGTTTAAAGTGGGAGAGTGTGATTTACGCCTGGGGGATACACAAAGCGCCATAAAATCATTTGAAACCATCTATTTGTTATATCCAAAAGATACTCTGGCACCTCAGGGACTCTATGAGGCGGGAAAGTTATTTTTACAAAACAAACATCCGAACCGGGCTATTTCTTCTTTTAATATGATTTTAAGCCGCTACCATGAAAGCTCTTATTATTTTCCGGCCATGGTTCGCATCGCAGAGGCTTATTTCACATTAAAGAATTATGAAAAGGCGTTAACCTTTGCGGATCATATCATTAAAAGTGCTGCCGATGATGACAGCAAGGCCGAGGCCTTTTTTATATTGGGGCGCTTAGCCATGGTGCAGGGCCGAAATTCCGATGCCCGTCAAAAAATTCTGACGGTGTTAAATGAATATCCGAAGACATCGATCGTAAATGATGCCGTTCTAACCCTGAGTGAACTCTACATCCTGAACCAGGAATATAATCAGGCGAATAAAATTCTGAATAAGTATAGTAAGGTCTTAACGGATTCTCTTTCCAAACAACGGGCTAAAGAGCTGGGAGGAGATACCGATTATCTGCAAAAGAAGTATGCGCTCGCAGAAAAGTTGTATAGAGAAGCGACGCTCCTTACTACTTCCGATTCCCTACGCACTATATTTCAACTCAAAACGGCTCTTTCCGAATGGCATCAGGGTCTAAAAGAAAAGTCGGAAGAAACCCTTCAGACCCTGATTGGACGGAAAAGCATTAAAAATCTGGCCGTTTATCCCTATTTGCAACGCTTGTATATTAACTGGCTGATACAATCCGATAAAAGGAAACAGGCCATAGGGGAATTAAAACAAACCCTAAACTTGGTCGATACGGATCATCTGTACGACCAGAACATCATAACCCTGTTTAAACTTCTGAAAGAGGAGGGAGAATGGGGGGAGATGATCCGCCTGATCCAGACTCCGGCAGCGTTGTCTCTGCCCTTGCAATGGAAAGACGATTTGTTATTTTACAGAGCCCTGGCCTATGAACATCTTCATAAGTATGAGCAAAGTTTAACCTTTTACGATCAGATCATCAGTGATTTCGCTTCGTCTCAATATTATCAACAAGCCCTGGAACACCGCCATCAACTGATTACTTTCAAAATTACGGACCTGAATCAGGCCCTTTATTCCATGGCTAACCTTTTTGCCGAGTATTTAGATCAAAACAATAAGGCGGAAGCTCAGTTCGCTTTGGCTAAAATTTATATGGATAATCTTAAAAATTTCGACAAGGCCGAACAATTATTAAAAAGAGCCTTACGAACGGATTCACTGCATAGAGGTGATATTCATCTTTCTCTCGGCAAGATTTATTTAACCCTTTCCGAGGCGGACGGATTGACGAGCAATGCTGTCAATGAGTACATTAATCTGGCCAGAGATGAATTTAAAGAAGCACTGAAAGCGGCCAAGACCTGTTCGGCTCCTGATGAAGCCTCATGGGGGTTAATCAAAGCCATGATGAGCAACGATTCTCTTTCTGACGATCAGGAAAAAAATTACATCGAACGACTCATTAAGGAGTATCCGCAGAGCGTATCCAAAGAAAAGTGGTATCAGACCCTGGCCGTTGATTTATCGTTCAGCCGGAAACATCTGAAGGATTCAATGAAATATTTTAAATTACTGCTTACCGAATATAAAAATTCATCGGATTATGCCGGGAATTTGTATCATTATGCGCATCTACTTCAATCAACGGATGAGCAACAGGCTATTGCCGATTACAAAGAAATTGCATTAAACTATCCCATGTCGCCCGTAGCGGCTTCGGCCTTACAGGAAGTAGCCAAATTTTACGAACAGAATAAACAGTATCATGCTGCTCTTCAATTATACAATAAGCTTATCAGACAATATGAATATACCTGGCTGGCCGAAGAAGCCGGAGACAAGATCGGCCCTCTCTATTTCAAAGAAGGAAAATATGAGCAGGCCATTCAGTATCTGAAAGAAAAAGTCAACACTCCTTTTTTAAATGATCTTGTCCTTCATTCGGAATTTTCTTCCGGTTTCGGGTTGGAAAATCTGTTTTATTTGGCGGCCTCTTATCAAAACACGGGCCGTTTTAAATCTGCTTTGCAATATTATAACCTGTATCTGCGTTCCGGAAAAGACCCTGTTATCCTTTCTCATATACGATATAATCTCGGAGAAATATATGCCCGCACCGGGCAGAAAAATCTCGCTGTGGCTAATTTTTTAAATGTAAGCTCTGCAGATACCGCCTTGTATCGTTCGGCAAAAGCGAACCTGGCCAGGATTTATTTTGATCAAAAAGAATATGATAAAGCGGCTGCCATGTACCGGGATCTGACCAGGATGAAAACAGGGAAAAAGCCGAAAGCAGAATTTTATGAAAAATATATCATATCCCTGATTCGCTCCGGTAAGCTCAAGGAAAGTAAATCGGCTGTTCAACGTTTTAAAAAGTCCGGACTCAGTTCAAAAAACCATTTGGCGGCCTTTGTGTTGGAATATGGACAATATAACCGGAAAAATAAAAATTTTAATCGGGCTATAAAATTTTTTAAAGAGGTAAAGAAAAAGTATAAATCTACCGAATATGTGGATGATGCCGATTATTATCTGGCGTTGACCTATATAACACTAAACAAAGTTGAGGATGCTTTTAAAATTTTGAGTACCTTCTATCAGAATCATCCCCGCAGTAATCAGTTGCCTGCGGCCTTAAATACTCTTGGTAATCTGTATTTCCGCGGTGAGAAATACGATAATGCCATTACCATGTTTAAAAATGCCCTGAAAGGGAGCCGGGATGAACAGCTTACTCAAAATATCCTGTCCAATCTGATTAAAACCTATACCTTAACCGGATTTTGGGATGCAGCTCAGGGACTGGCCAGAAAATATATTGAAGAATTTCCGCAGGCTGCGGATGTTCTCGATAAAAAGATTATCATTGCCAGAGCTTATATAAATTTGAATCAATATCAAAATGCAGTAGATTATTTAAAAAAAATAAAGCTGGAAGCAGACGCCGACCGTGAACCGGAGATACAATTCTATATCGGCGACGCCTTGATGAAAGCCGGCCAGTATGAAAATGCTATTGCGGAATATGTAAAAATTCCATTACTTTCCAAGAAGACCAAATTACAATGGGAAGCCAGTGCGCTTTACTATGCCGGCCAGTGTTATGAAAAACTCGGACGCACCTCCGATGCAGTGCGTATGTACCGGGAAATCGTTCGACGTCCGGGAATCGATCTTGTTTTGAAAAAAGAAGCACAAAAGCGAATAAAACAGATTCAATAAGGAGTGATCATGCGAACATTGATCCATTACCTGTTTATTGCCGGTCTGGCTCTCTTTCTGGCAGCATGCGCCGGATCCAGAAAAGGTTCGGAAGGACCGGTAGTTAAAGTACAGAACGAACAGCTTCAGGCCCAGATTGACGCCCTGCAAAAACAAGTGGAAAAAAACCCGAATAATCTTGGATACCGCCGTCAGTTGGCCACGGTTTATCACGAGAACGGATTTAATGTGGAAGCCATGAAAGTTCTGGAAAAAGGCTTTGCCATCGACCCTAATGATGCCGAATCCCGCTATCTCTACGCACAAATTGCCCTGGCCAACGGCCAGAAAGAAAAAGCATATCAGGCCTATAAGGAAGTTTTACAAAGCCCCAGCGGTATGGATTACCTGGATCGTATTGCACCGCAATTCGTCGATGTCTTTCAGGTTACAAAAGTGATCGGTACTCCGGCTCAGGAAGGCTTTGCAAATTTCTCTGCAGACGGTAAAAAAATTATCTACCAATCGGATCAAAATGGAAATTGGGATATATTCGAATATGATATGGAAACGCAAGCTTCCAAACCTTTGGTAGCCACTCCGGCTCAGGAAGAAAATCCCGAATTTTCTCCGGACGGTCGGAAAATAGTTTACACTTCTACCATGGAAGATCACCGTGACGTGGATTTTAACCAAAAACGACGTGATATTTATATCATGGGGCTAAATGATCATCGCCAGATTAATTTAACCACGAACGGATCGGATGACTGGGCGCCGAGATATTCTGCAGATGGGAATTATATCACCTTCGTCTCTACACGCAGTGATTTGAGGGATGTACCTTTCTATCAGTTGTTCGGTCATATCTTCGTTATGGAACGGGATGGTCGCTTTCAGTTGCAACTGTCCGAAGGTGAGTTTAATGACGGGAACCCCTGTATTGCACCGGGCAGTACCGAAGAAGACGGCACGATCTATTTTGATTCCGATCGCAGCGGCTATTATGCTATTTACCAAACCGATTTCAAAGGTCAGAAGGTACGCCAAATTACATTTACCCCAAAAGCAAACGATGTGGCTCCGGAGATTTCTTCTTCTAATGAAAAGATTGTCTTCTTTTCCGATCGTGATGGAAACTATGAACTATATATGATGAACAGCGACGGTTCCGCCCAGCAACGGTTGACTGCCAACCCGGCCGATGACTTGAATCCCTCTTTTTCGCCGGACGGACAAAAGGTGATTTTCCATTCCAACCGTGACGGGAATTATGATATTTTTATCATGGATCTCTCGCAGAAGGCTCCGCCGATTACCATTTCCGATTTGATCAGCCGTATCGACCGGGCTATGTAAACGGTTACTAATCTCTGTCCCTCAAGATAGAGGCTGTATAAAAACGCTGAGTTGGGAAAAAATTTAATAGTCCCGAATGAACCCGATTTTTAGCCGATTCAATAGCATACATGGGCTTGGTCTTTCATACTATTTAAGGTCATTCCCGGTGGGCGAAGCGAGTTTAAGAATCCGCTATTGGAATTGTTCCCATTGTTGCAGATTTTCCTCTTCAATCCGCTTTTACGGTATGCGGTCGAAATGATCTACCCTTTTCACTCAGCTTTAAAAATCCGGCGTGATTTTACACTCTTTGAATATTTCATCCTCCCCTGAAATATAGGCTCTACCGGGTTTTTTGTGGTTAAACGCCGCATCCTTAAATCATTTTTCTAAAAAATTGGATTTAATTCACACCTTATCTTTAAATCATCACGAAGTGATGTAATATGAGTAGCCACACCCGTCAGCCGCCGGGTAGGAGCGAAGCCTGTGGGCAAGATGTAACCGAATAGGGTTACCGCAAAGCGGTAAAATAAACCAGGCCTTTCAACATATAGGGTCTCCTATTTCGTTAGAATGCTCTGTGTCCCAAATTCGACGCCTTCAGCGTCACGCTCGCTTTTTCCGCTTTACCACAGGCTCCGCCTGTGGCTACTCATATTCGTATCCTTCGGATACTATTGTTTTTATATACAAGATGAACAAAACAATAAAAAATTGGTTCATTCCTTTTATCCGTCTTCAGTTAATATATGGCTTCACAAGAACCCCGGTAGAGCCGAAATATAAAATCCCAAACTTTCAACTCATACAATTAATTTGTAAATTGCTTAGAAAGTAATCCTCATTCTTTAAACAAAAATCTAAAGGCTTTTTTCGTATGAATTTACCACAACTCATCGATTATCTTTCGGATGACAGCGACTTCCAAAAACAATTGACTAAGTGGATGGTGTTTCCGGCTCATCCATCCTCTGAACAAGAATTCCCCCGGAGCATCGATCCCAGATTAACAGAGGCCTTAGGAAAAAAGGGTATTCATCGTCTCTATTCCCACCAGCTTTCGGCGTATGAACAGGTAAGTCAGGGAAACAATATCGTTCTGGTGACCCCAACCGCATCCGGAAAAACACTCAGCTACAATTTACCGGTCTTCGAATATATTCTGCAGCATCCGCAGGCCAGGGCGATCTACCTCTTTCCCACAAAAGCGCTTTCCCAGGATCAGGTGCACGAAGCCCAGGAATTGGTAACTTTGTTAAAGGCTGATATCAAAACGTTCACTTTTGACGGCGACACACCGGCCGATGTCAGGCGAACCATCCGTTCTGCCGGACATATTGTGGTGACCAATCCCGACATGCTGCACCAGGGCATTCTGCCCCATCATACTTTATGGATCAAGTTGTTCGAGAACCTGAAATTTATCGTATTGGATGAAATTCACGCTTATCGCGGCATATTCGGCAGCCATCTTGCCAATGTAATCCGGCGCTTAAAACGGGTTGCCCGCTTTTATGGCAGTGACCCCCAATTTATTTGTGCCAGTGCCACCATTGCCAATCCCAAAGAATTAGCTGAAAAAATTATCGAAGAAGAAGTGGTTCTGATCGATAATAACGGCGCACCGGGAGGGGAGAAACATTTTCTTTTTTATAATCCCCCCGTAGTGAATTCGGAACTTGGTCTGCGTCGATCCGTTGTTTCGGAAGTCCGGCAAATAATGAGGAAAATATTGCCCACAGGAGTGCAAATCATTGTGTTTGCACGCAGCAGACTGCGCGTAGAAATCCTGGTTACCTATATACGTGAGGTAGCCAGGCAGCTGAAGATTAATCCGGAGCGCATCCGGGGCTATCGGGGTGGTTATTTACCCCGCGAACGACGTAAGATTGAGAAAGGGCTTAAAGAAGGCTCTATTCAGGTCGTGGTGAGCACGAACGCCCTGGAACTGGGGATAGACATCGGTCAATTGGATGTGAGCATAATGGCCGGCTATCCGGGCTCGGTGGCCAGTACCTGGCAACAATCGGGAAGAGCAGGCAGAAGACAAAGTACCAGTTTAACGATTCTGGTAGCTTCCAGCTCTCCTCTGGATCAATATATAATCGAACACCCCGACTATTTTTTCCATAAAAATCCGGAAACGGCTCAGATTGATCGTGAGAATTTACCTATTTTAATGAGTCATCTCAAATGTGCGGCCTTCGAATTGCCCTTCGAAGAGGGCGAAGTGTTCAGCCCGGATATCACTGCTCATTTACTTGATTTTCTGGTCGATCAGCGGGTTTTAAGGAAAACGGACGGAAAATATTTTTGGATGCGGGAAATTTATCCTGCCGATGAAGTAAGTCTGCGCAGTAGCGCTGCGGAAAATGTGGTAATCATTAATACCACCGGCCACGAGTCCAATGTAATCGGGGAAGTAGACCTCTTCTCAGCGCCGGAATTGGTGCATACGGATGCCATTTACATGCATAACAGTATTCAATATCATGTGGATGAACTGGACTGGGATGAAAAGAAAGCGTATGTGCATCAGGTCCATGTGGATCACTATACAGATGCGATCACCAAGACCGATTTAAAAATACTCGATATTCTGCAGGAAGAACCCCCAGCCGCAGACGGTCTACAGAAATTTTTCGGTGAAGTAGCGGTTACACGTGTGACGACCGGATTTAAAAAGGTAAAATTTCATACTCACGAGAATATAGGTATGGGACGTGTCTATCTTCCGGAACAGGAAATGCAAACCACCTCTTTGTGGTGGACCTTTCCGCAAGACCTGTTTATCGATCCCTATTTTAAAGAATCCGTTATCGGTGAAGGCCTGCAAGGCGTTGCGTACACTCTGCAAAACCTGATTCCGTTATATATCATGTGTGATGTTTCCGATATAGCGGTTATTCCCAGGGTCAGTGATCCTTTTACTCACAAGCTGACTATCTATGTCTACGACAAATTTCAGGGAGGAGTAGGGCTAAGTAAAAAATTATTTCATATCGACCGTCGGGTTCTGAAGGCGGTTTTGGATCACATCACCGCTTGCCCCTGTAGTCACGGATGTCCGAGCTGTACCGGGCCAACACTCGAAGGGGGAATGTTCGGTAAAGAAAGCGCTGTTAAAATCTTGCAACAGCTTCATCTTGACGATTAAATTCGGCGTAAAATGGATATTAATGAAAAGTTAAAATACTATCGGAATTCAACACCAGGGGCAAAGGTCGAGACAAGCGCTAAGGATCTTAAGATTCCGGCCTCCTTACATGCTTTGCAACAACACTTTCAGGCTGAAATCTGTGACCCGGAAGCACCTTATTTAAAGATCGTCCGACCCTATAATCTAACTGCGAAGGATCATGCATTAGCTGAAGTTAAATTCCACTTCCTGGATCGCCAACCGTTTTCCGATTCCATTCCCCTGCATAGATGTCTTTTCTTTGATTTGGAAACAACCGGTCTGGCCGGAGGCGCAGGTACTTTTCCATTTTTGCAGGGTTTCGGATATTTTACATCGGATACTTTCGAAGTACGTCAATATCTGCTTCCGGATTTCGGGCGGGAATATTCCGTGTTTAAAGAACTGATACCTTTTTTTGAAAATTTTGAATATTTTATCTCGTACAATGGAAAATCATACGATTTACCTTTATTAAAGAGCCGATTCATATTAAATCGACTAGACATAGAATGGCATCATTTTAATCACCTCGATTTATTGCATCTTGCCCGGCGTTTGTGGAAAGATAGTTTTGAATCTTGCAATTTGAACACCATTGAAACGCAGGTATTGCAACGAACAAGATCAAGCGATATCCCGGGAAGTCTCATTCCCCAGGCCTATTTTAATTTTATTCATATGGGAGTGATCCATGATATGCAGCGGATCATCGAACATAATTATCTCGACATCGTTTCACTGGTCGAACTTCTATTGCAATTACATCGGGTGGAAGAAAAGCCGGAAATCCTGGATGACCGTGCTTTACTGCGCCTTGCAGGCCTATCCTATGAACGGAGGAATCTTTCCTATCTGGATCACATTGCCGGCATCTTTCAAGAACGCTATGGTCGCGTACCGTATAAATTGCTGTTATGGAAGAGTTTTCTTCTAAAAAGATCAGCCCGATGGGATGAGGCCGTGTTGCTTTGGGAAGAATTACAGGCTAGTAAAGACTATCTGTTCGTAGCTCTGGAGGAGTCGGCAAAATATTACGAACATATCGCCAAAGATTATAGAAAAGCACTGGAAAATACCCGACGGGCTCTGGAGGATATTGCGGTTTTATCCGAATTGGACCCATACAGTAGGAAAACGGAATGGTTACACGCCTTTCAACACCGGAAACAGCGTCTAGAGGCAAAAAAATCTTGATTGTTCTTTTAGAGCAAGC
>JALSTK010000101.1 GCA_026983775.1 Calditrichia bacterium | reverse complement strand
TGCTTATATCATACTCGTGTTTATCGTTATGGCTGCTACCGTCTATTTCTATGGCCAGCCTTAATTCGTGACAGTAAAAATCCACAATAAATTTATCAATGGGAACCTGTCGGTGAAATTCATATCCCAGAGTTTTTCCCTTGATTTGTTTCCAAAGTAGAACTTCCGAAAGCGTGCTGTTTTTACGAAGTTTCCGAGCCAGTTGTTTTAACTTTGGATTGTAAGGTATTATTCTATTTCGGGACATAATAACATCCCCCTTAATCCCCCTTCAGAGAGGGAATTTTTTGTGTCAGCGCATTATCATAGCCCCTCAAAAGGAAAATTTTTTTGTGGCCATGTATTTTCATATCACTTCGAAAAGGAATTTTTTTGTACGTATACCTTCGTATCCCATCAACAGGAAACTTTATTCCAACACCTTCTTTTCCAGTTCCAGCGTCTCTTCCTCCAGCGCAAGAATATCGGCGCGGATTTCCTCTAAGGAACGCAGCGGTTTAAACTCGTAAAAATATTTGGTGAAATTGATTTCGTAACCGGTTTTGGTTTTGCCGTGGTCAATCCAGGCGTCGGGCAGGTGCGGTTTTACTTCCCGTTCAAAATATTCTTCAATGGTTTGCTCAACCAGTTTGCCGTTTTCATCTTTTCTTAAAAAAGGAATATTCTCGTAATCCCGCAAGGCCGTATCCGCTTTAAGTTTTTTCACCTGGCCGTTATCCATTATCAATTGCCCATTCTCAATGCGCCATGTTTCATCTTTAATCTTTAATCTTTCATCTTCCGTAAGTTTGGCTTGTTCAACGGTCACGCGCCAGTAACCAAAAAATTTGTTGGGAAATATTTTGGAAAAGGCGTTTTCCTCAAAATCGCCGTACAGTTTGGTGATAAATTTTATTCCTTTTTCTTCCCCGTCTTCGGGAATGTATTTGCGCTTATTGCCCAGGCTGCGGGTCATCTTTTCCCAGAAGCGGTTAAAGTCGCGCTTGCCTTCTTTAATTAATTCTTCGTCCTTGGCGCCGGTGGCGTTAATGAGTTGAATTTTACCCTTGCGTTCGGGGCTTTTTTTATTAGTGACAATCCAGATATAGGTGGAAATGCCGGTGTTGTAAAAAAGCTGGTCGGGCAGGGCGATGATCGCCTCCAGCCAGTCGTTTTCGATAATCCATTTGCGGATTTCACTCTCGCCGCTGCCGGCCTGTCCGGTAAACAGCGGCGAGCCGTTAAAGACGATGCCGATGCGGCTGCCGTTTCCCCCTTTTGAAGGGGCCAAGGGGGATGCGGCCTTCATTTTGGAAATCATGTGCTGCAAAAAAAGCAAAGAACCGTCGTTGATGCGCGGCAGTCCGGCGCCAAAACGGCCAGCAAAGCCCTTGTTGGCGCGCTCATCTTTGATGACCTTTTGCGCCTTTTTCCAGTCCACGCCAAAGGGCGGATTGGACAGCATATAATCGAATTTTTCGTTTTCCAGGCCGTCGGCCGTAAAGGTGTTGCCGAATTTAATGTTGGCCGGATTCTGTCCTTTTATCAGCATATCCGATTTGCAGATGGCGTACGATTCGGGATTAATTTCCTGGCCGAACACTTCCAATTTGGCGTCCGGGTTTAAGCCCTTTTCTTTATCGCACAGATGCATTTCGCCAACGGAAAGCATGCCGCCCGTTCCGCAGGCCGGATCGTAAAGGGTTTTGACAATGCCTTTTTGGGTAAGAATATCACGGTCGGCGTTAAACAGAAGATTAACCATTAAGCGGATAACTTCGCGCGGGGTAAAATGTTCGCCGGCGGTTTCGTTGCTCTGTTCGGCAAAACGGCGGATGAGTTCTTCAAACACATAACCCATTTCCATGGAACCCATATGGGACAAATCGATTTCCGCAAATCGTTTAACCACCTGAAACAGAATATCCGCTTTGGGGTCGTCCATACGTTCAATGTGGTCGTCAAAATTGAAATATTCAATAATTTCGCGGGCGCCGGCGGAAAAACCATTAATGTAGTGGTGCAGATTGGCGGCTACATTGTTGGGGGCGGCGGGTGGCACTGATGCTTTTGTCGGGCTACGTGCTGACTAAGCCTGGGTTGAAGTTAAACCTTTGCAGGACCAGGATAATTCATTTTTTAAATCAGTAGGGTTTAATTCTTATTTAAAACCAGCTTTTATTGGGTCTTTAGAATTTTGATTAATACACATATCATGTATTGTAATCCTTCCGGATGTTGACGAACTTAATTGAATCCAACCACAATTAATAAGTGTATCATTTACTATTTGTATGGGTAAATATTTATTTTCAACACCGGCCCAATTCCCATACCAGTGGTCTTGCCAACCATCATCTGGGGTCCAACGTTTACTAATTAAAGTTGCAGATGCTTCTAGCCAGACAAGACTATCACTACTTAAATTATAGGGAATTAACATCCCTGCATCGAAAGGAACACAACCCTTATTTTTTAAAAAAAGAATTTTATTATCATCTAATGGTATCATCTCAAATAAATTTGTTTTTAATGAAACCGGCGTATCCTTTGATTGTGATTGTTTTAATACAATCTTATAATCTGTTAAGCCATCTCGGTTAACATCAATTAAGGTTTCACCGTTTGCTGTTTTAGTTACGCCCGGTATTGCGAAAGAGTTAGAAGAAATTACGGAATTATCTTTCTTGCAGTCTTGAAATAAAAGGAAAACAAGAAATATTAAAATAAGTCTGGAATACAACATGGTTTAATTCCTTCTTTTAATAGTTCTACATTTTTTAACA
>JALSTK010000100.1 GCA_026983775.1 Calditrichia bacterium | reverse complement strand
AATGCGTCCTGAATCATAGCGCTCGTATCTACGGCGTATAGGGGATGCAGAATGAAAGATAGAAACAATACCAAATACATTTTCTTAAACATGATCCTAAAAGCCTCCATTTAAAATGAATATCCGACCTGCCAAAAGACGCAGCCATGGCATTTTTAAAGAGAATTTATTTTTTAAAGTGCTCGGAATAAATTATTAAAAGATTAATTAATTTTCGTCTCTATCCATAAAGAGTCCGGTTTATACCACTTTACCCAAAAAACAAACGTAATCCTTCAGCGGGGTCCTATTTGTTAGAATCGCTATAATCCAGAATTTTTTGTACCCGGTTGCGATGTCGCTCCACTCCGCCCGGAGTTTCCAGAAAGGCCCGGACGATGGCTTTGGCCATTTCAACGCCGATCACTCTGGCCCCCAGAGTAAGTACATTGGCATAATTGTGTTCCCGGGCGCTTTTGGCTTCCAGCGTATTGTTGCATTTGGCTGCTAATACGCCTTGCACCTTATTGCCGGCCATAGCGGAGCCGATGCCCACACTGTCAATCATGATACCGCGATCCACTTTCCCTTCGGATACGGCCTCAGCCACCTTAAAAGCATAATCCGGGTAATCGCAGGCCCGGTCATTGGCCGGACCCAGATCGTGGGCGATATAACCGAGTTCCCGAAGATAGGCGACCAATTTTGTTTTTAATTCGAAACCACCGTGATCCGAAGCGATGGCCACAACCTTAACCGGATAGATATCATGGAGCAGAGTGGATTTAGGCTGGGGGGACTGTTGCTGAATTAAAACTCCCAATTGTCCGGCCAAATCTCTGGCTTCGGGAGTAATCAGAGTTTGCGCATCCGATAAAATAATCTTTTTGTGTTTTGCCGCTTGCTTAACCTGATAAGCGCTGATTATTTTCTTCATATTCTTAATCCTGGAGGGAAAATTTCTCGGTCATAATTTTACGGAAAAATTTCGGACGGAATCAATTCAATTTCCCCAAAATATCTGTTACAGTCTTTACGACCTGACCGGAATGAATCAATGCTCTGGCCAGATCGATATCCTTATGCATCAAACGATCTTCTTTCCAATGGGCAATTTTTCCACGTACCAGAGACAATACCTTTCCCGTGGCTCTGGAAGGGACAAGCGGAGCCCGCAAATCCAGGGCCTGGCTGGCGGCTATGAGCTCTACGGCTAAAATATGCTCCACATTTTCGATGATTTCCAGGGCCTTCCTGGCCGCGAATGTACCCATGCTCACATGATCCTCTTTATTGGCCGAAGTGGGGATGGAATCCACACTGGCCGGATGGGCCAAGACCTTATTTTCTGATGTCAGTGCCGCCGCCGTAACCTGGGCAATCATAAAGCCGGAATTCAGACCGCCTTCTTCGGTTAAAAAACCGGCCATTTCACTGACGGCCGGGTCCATCATGTGTTCGATGCGTCGTTCCGAAATGTCGCCCAGCTCGCTGATCAGAATAGCCAGATAGTCGGCGGACAACGCTACCGGTTCCCCGTGGAAGTTACCGCCGGAAAGGACATCCCCGTTATCTGTAAAAATGAGAGGATTATCGGTAACACCGTTGATTTCTCTTTCAAATACGGATTTTACATAATCCATACCATCCCGAATGGCGCCGTGCACCTGGGGAATACAGCGCAGGCTATACGCATCCTGTATTTTATGGTCCGAAAATCGGTGCGATTCCACGATCGGACTATCCTGCAGCAAATTTCGAAAATTTTCGGCCACCAGACGCTGGCCCGGATGACGGCGAATTTTTTGAATACGTTCGTCAAAAGCCGTTAACGTACCGAGCAATGCTTCCAGGGTCATGGCTCCGATGATATCGGCGGTCTGGACTATATTCTCAGCCTGTATCAAACTGTACACCCCGTATGCTTGAATAGCCTGAGTGCCGTTCAATAAAGCCAGCCCCTCCTTCTCCTGTAAATGGATCGGCTTTAATCCGGCTGTTTTCAACGCAACCTCTCCGGATATCCGCTTGTTTTGAACAAAAGCCTGCCCTTCGCCCATAAGCACTAATGACATATGAGCCAGCGGAGCCAGATCACCGCTGGCACCGACCGACCCTTTCTGCGGAATAAACGGGATAATCCCGTTATTAAGCAGATCGGCCAGACTCTGTACAAGCCGCGGTCGTACTCCGCTGTAACCCTGTGACAAATTCCGGATCTTAAGCAGCATCATCAGACGGACAATTTCCGGCGGCATAGGAGCCCCTACTCCGGCCGCATGACTAAGAACCAACCTGCGTTGCAGTTCCCGGGTCTGATCCTTTTTTATTCGAATGTCCGCGAATTTACCGAATCCCGTATTCACTCCGTACACCAGGCGATCCGATTGCAGGATATCTTCTATAACGGTACGCCCGGCTTTTATTTTCTTTAGTACACCATCACTGAGGACAATTTGTGGTGATTCGGCTATAAATCTACTTAATTGGTTAATAGTCAGGTCATCTTCGTTAATTACCCATTTCTTAGCCATGGCATTCCTCATAGTACTTAATCCATTCAAGAAACCGTATTGCTACTCTTCCTCAGAACCGGAACCGTTTGTAAACCATTCAGTCAGACTGGTGAATAGTTCTTCCTTATTATGAAAAATATTCGCTTCCACGGGCAATGAGTTTAAAAATTGTTTACCGTATTGCATTCGATTCAAACGATTATCCCCCACCAGAACCACTCCCGAGTCACTTTTAGAACGGATCAGACGTCCGAAACCCTGACGAAACTTGATGATCGCTTCCGGGATGGAATATTCAAAAAAAGGATTTCCACCCTGCTTTTTAATTTCTTCCATGCGGGCAGCGATCAAGGGATCACTGGGTACGTCAAAGGGCAATTTGGGAATGAAGAGCAATTCAAGGGCTCTGCCCGGTACATCTACCCCTTCCCAGAAACTATCCGTCCCGAAAAGAATCGAGTCACGGTACTCCTTAAACTGATTGATCATATTGGTGCGACTTCCGCTCTTGCCCTGGGCCAGAAAAATGATTCGTTGTCCGTCGAAATGCTGTTTTAAAGTATCATACATTTGGTTTAACAGACTGTAACTGGTAAAAAGAACCAACATGCCGGTTTTGTGTCGAGTATGAATTTCCTTTATGATTGCGGCCAGGTGCTCTCCGAACCGGGCATTTCGCGGGTCGGGCATAAAATCCAATATGCCCAAATGCAACTGCTTCTTAAAATCAAACGGAGAACCGAAAGCAATGCTATGAAGTTGCTTATCCTTTAAAAGATTTAATCCGGTACGCTTAATGAAGTAATCGAATTTTCCGTTAACCGCTAACGTAGCTGAAGTGAATATAGCCGTACGTAAATGGTCAAACAACCGTTCTTTTAAAAGGCGGGCAATATTGAGGGGAACGCCATGCAGAACAACATCGTTACTGCGTTCGTTTCTCGGAATATCCAGCCAAAAAACATAATGTTCCTGATCGCCTTTCAGGCAAAATTTGAAATCGTCGAGCAGCGCCCGGGCATCGCTTCCAATGGCAATCAACTCCCGGTGCAACTGGTCCTGGAATTCGAAACTGTCCGCTTTTAAATCATCCAGCTTTTCCAGTAATTTATCCAGATTTCTGATCACCTGCTGCAAAGCCCCGCTTAAATCTTCGATTTCAAGCGATAGATCCTTAAAATACTTGAAATTTTTAAAGTACCGTATACTCGTCTCATCATTGCCGTTGCCCGCATTAAAATAACGATCCCGTAATCTTCTGCTCAATTCATTATAGTAGATCTGGGTCTTTTCCTTGAGTAAAATACTGTTCCGTTTCACTTTTTGCGAGAAGCGGATGACCTCACCCCGCTCAGATTCATCCATGACGCCTTTGCTGATGCGGAAGTCCAACTGTTGCAGGGTACCGCTGCGTTTCGGTTCCTCTTCATACAGTTTATGATAGAGATTACGGAAATTCCAATAGCTAACCCGTAAGCCCAGATAAGAAGCGGCACTTTTTTCAATATTATGGGCTTCATCGATTACCAGATTACTATATTCATCCAGAATAGAGTGATCGGCCGCTAAATCGGAGAAAAGGAGAGAATGATTAACGACCACAATATCGGCCTGGCGGGCCTCTTCTCTTGCTTTCATTAAAAAACATTCTTTATAGTATTTGCAATTGCGTCCCGGACAATAAGAGGATTCGGCAATTAATTTTTGCCAGAGTCCCCGGTTGCGTTCAATCTGAAAAGCAGCATTTTCGGCAATGTCCCCGGTTCGGGTATGTTCCGCCCAGAGGACCAGGGGTAGAATTCTGGATCGCTCATCCTGAGAAAGGCGCTGATTCATATCGGTCATTACCGTGTGCCATTTTTCCAGGCAGAGATAGTTGGCGCGCCCTTTGAGCAGTACCGCCTTGAATTTTCCCTTGACCGCTTTAAATACGCTGGGAATATCTTTGAAGAAGAGTTGTTCCTGCAAATTTTTAGTGTTGGTGGAAATAATCACCCGCTGCCCGGCCTGACGATTTCGAACCGCCCATTCCACGGCCGGAATAAGATAGGCCATGGATTTTCCCGTCCCGGTTCCGGCTTCCGCCACCAGGAACCGACCGTCATTAAAAGAATCACTGACTTCACCGGCCATATCAATTTGTTGTTGGCGCTTCTCATAGGTATTCAATGATCTGTCCAGCGCACCCTCTTCAATAAAATTTTGTTGAATCGATACGCTATCTATGGGATACAGATCCACTTCTTCGAGAGGCGGTCTTACTTCATATTTCGCATCTCCGAGCACATTGTAAAATTGCTGAGCAAACTGAACGTCATCTAAGAGCGATGTGGAAGAAGAGAATATTTTTTTCTGTTTTTTAAAATTAAGTATCGGTACAAAGAAGGTCTTTGCCCTTTTGGAATTGGGATAAAGAATATTAATGATCGTAATCAGCGTTTGCTGATCCAGAGCCAGGGCCCTATCCACCAGTTCTAAAAATACAAATCCGGTAGCCCGCGCATCTTCCACGGCACGGTGGGCATTTTCGAGTTCATATCCCAGAAATCTGGCCAATTCTTCCAGCTTGAATTTGGCCAAAAAAGGCAGGAAAATACGAGCGATGAACAGAGTGTCCAGACGCAGATTAGACACGTATTTAAAACGCCGCACCTTGTCTTCCCAGAACTGGAAGTCATTATTCATTTTGCGATAATGATATTCTATGAATGAAGCATCGAAATTAACCTGCTGCCCCACAAAGGCGGCATCGCCGATAAAATTACTAAAGCCTGGAAAGACCTCTTCGATGGTTGGCTTACCGGCCACATCGGAATCCGATATGCCGGTGAGACGGGTAATGAATTCAGGAATGGGACGGCCGGGATTGATTAATTCTTCAAACGATGCGCTTTCTATGCCATCGGTATATTTGATGGCGCCGATCTCAATAATCTGATCTTTTTCCGGATCCAGGCCGGTCGTTTCCAAATCAACTACGACAAAGGTACCAAGTCCGAGATAGTGTAATAATTCCTTACGTAATTCCATTTAACTTCCTAGGGTATGCCGGGTATCGGGTGTCTTTTTTAGAAAATAGTGCGTTTAAAACGTGTATGGTTACTTTTGCTAACATTTACTTGCTCTGGCTCCCGCGGAAAAAGACGCTGATGAACTTGAGGGAATCAAAATTCTCAAAAATAATCGTCAAAGTTCCTAAGATGGGGACGGCCAGGATCAGGCCGACCACTCCCCAGATATATCCCCAAAAAATTAAAAAGAGGATCACCATCAGCGGACTCAGGTTCAATGTGCGGCCCATCAGTCGGGGTTCTACAATATTTCCCATAGCTTGCTGCAAGAGGGTTAAAGAGAACAAAATCCAGAAAGCCGTGGAGAAGGAACCGAATTGCAGAAAACTAAAGACCACCGGCAACAGGGAAGCAAAGGCGGAACCGATAGTCGGAATAAAATTAAAGAGAAAGATCAGGAAGCCCCAAAACACGGCAAAATCCAATCCGAAAGCATAAAAAATGGCAATGGAAATAATGCCGGTAACCAGGCTGACTAAAGTTTTGGCCCCCAAATATTTCTGAACCTGCCGGGTGACTTTATCAATAATAGAGATAATCTGTCGGGCCTGATTGGGCGGGAAGGCGGCTTCGATCTTGGTAGAAAGGGTACGCATACCATTCAGTAGGTAAGCGATGAAAATGATAACGATAATCGTTTTCAAAATAAAGGTAACGAAAGTACCTACACTACTTAGCACGGTTCTGGCGATGGAAAAGCGCTGTAACGTATCAAGCCAGTCGATCTGTTTCCATAGTTGAATATTCAAAGGTTTACCGAAGAAGGCTTCGAACTGTTGGGTGAATTGACTGATAATATGGTATAAACGGGATTCATATTCCGGGAATTGATTGACGAATAATTGCACATTGGCGTAAACCAGCATACCCAGTAAGTACAGGATTAAAAAGGATATGGCCAGGGTCAGAAAGACAGCGATACTCTGCGGTATTTTCCATCCGGTCATAAGATTCACGACCGGATCCAAAACCAGCGCCAGGAAGACAGCGATCATAAACGGAAGAATAATGGTGCGCCCGATAATCAGCAACCACACCATCAAAATGATCAGCACGATTCCCAGGGTTATATTCAAGAGACGGTTATCGTTGGTAAGGATGATATTTCTGTTTCGTCCCTGATTGGCCATTTATGCAACCCAGATGGTTTTTATATTGACAAATTCTTTGATTCCGTACGAGGAAAGTTCCCGCCCGTAGCCGGAACGTTTCACTCCTCCGAAGGGCAATCGCGGGTCGGATTTAGTCATGCCGTTCACAAAAACAGCTCCGGATTCAATTTGACGCGCTACGCGAATCCCACGTTCTGTATCCCGTGTCCAGACACTTCCTCCCAGACCGAAATCGGAATCATTGGCAACCCGAATCGCTTCTTGCTCATCTTTTACGGGAATAATGGCCGATACGGGTCCGAATGTTTCCTGATCGTATACGGGCATACCTTTTTTCACTTTGGAAAGAACCGTAGGCAGATAAAACGAACCCTTCCCTTCCCTTCGTTTTCCGCCGGTCAGCAATTTGGCCCCCAGGGCAACAGACTGACGAACCTGAGCATCGAGTTCTTCCAGCAAATCCATCCTGGCCAGAGGCCCGGCCTGGGTTTCTTCCAGTAAGGGATCACCGACGCGCATAGCCTGCATAATAGCCGTTTGCTGTGTTTCAAATTCTTCCAAACGCGATTCGACAACAATGAAACGCTTGGCAGCAATACAACTTTGGCCGGCGTTAATCATTCTTGCCTGAGAGGCCGTAACCACACAAGCCGGGATATCGGCATCGTCCAGGACAATAAACGGATCAGAACCGCCCAGTTCCAACACGGTCTTTTTGATTTCACTACCGGCAACGGAAGCCACATTTCGACCGGCCGGTTCGCTGCCGGTTAAGGTCACGGCTTTGATTAAGGGATTGCGGATGACCGCTTCTACTTGTCCGGCGGGAATCATGAGCGTTCGAAAAAGATTGTCCGGAAAACCCGCTTTGCGAAAAACATCTTCGATGGCCAACGCGCAACCCGGAACATTGGAAGCATGTTTAAGAACCGCGCTATTGCCGGCCATCAGGCCGGGGGCTGCAAATCGGAACACCTGCCAAAAGGGAAAATTCCAGGGCATTACGGCTAAGATGGTACCCAGAGGTTCGAAAGACACAAAACTCCTGGAAGCGTCGCTTTCGATATATTCATCCTCAAGAAATGAGCGGGCATGATCGGCATAGAAGTCACAGACCCAGGCACATTTTTCAATTTCAGCTCTGGATTCCTTGATGACTTTGCCCATTTCCATGGACATGAGACGGGCATATTCTTCCTTCTTATCCCGAAGAACCTGGGCAGCACGATGCATATGTTCGCTACGTATTTGAAACGGAACTTCACGCCAGTTCAAAAATGTTTGATTTACCTCTCCGATGATTTGAAACACCTCGTCCGAACTATGCTCCGCATATTCGGCAATGATCTGTCCATTGGCAGGATTGATGGATTTCATGGTGCCACCTCTTCAGCTATTTAGCTTTTATCAATGTTTTTGTTAAAAAAACGGACATTCGCCCGAATTTTTTTAAACCCAAAAATTGACCGCCTCATAAATCAAATAGATACTAAAAATCCAAAGCGCATAGCTCAGGCCATGGATAATTTTATTGATGATATGAATCTTGAGTTTTTTTCGGTTCCTCACTAAAAATCCGGAGAAGAAATAGAACCAGACCACGGAGCCCAGACCAACCGATAAGGCATACGAGGCACTTTTAAGTACGGCTTCCAAACTGGAATCGCTCTTTTCCGCTTCTTTGCCCAGAGTCGATTTCGGCATTACGCCGGAAATTCCGGTTTTGTTCAAAGTAGAATCTTTGAGAATATTATACTCTTCATGCCCGTTAAACGTTTCCACATTGTTTTCAAGCACGGTATTGAGGCCGCCGACATTCATACCCAGGGAAGCGGCCAGTGAGAGGACAAAGAAAGAAGAGGTCAGCCAGCCGATAAACAGGGACGGATTGAGAAAATTCATGGTCAATCCGGTCAAAAATTTACCGCGGCGCCGGGTACCCTTTGCGGAATGGGGTAATTTTTTCTGCTCGTCAAAGTGATCCAGATCCAAAGTCGTCTTACGGACTTTGTAACCGATGTAAAACAAAAATAAACCACCGATGAAAAGAGTAATAGGAATATAGGGCTCATAGAAACTATACAATTGCGTAAAGCCGAAAACAGCGATAAAACAATAAATAATATCGACGATGGCGGCTCCCATGGCTGTAAAAAATGCAAAGTGACGGTCTCCTTTTATGGCATGGGAGGTGATGATGATACTGACCGGTCCGGCAACGGGTATGGAAAAAAAGAATCCGGCTGAAAATCCAACCAGGGCTAAAGTAATTATGCTCTCTATTTCAATCATTACTGTATTTTTAAGCTCATTTTTTTCTATTAATTCTAAACATTAAAGATAAACAAATAACGGGTTTAATCCAAAATGTTTTCCATGAATAACAGGCTATGGCAAATAGTTGCGGGCAAGGGTATTCAATTGATGTATCTGGTTTTCAATCCAATACTGATCTTTATTCAGGTAACGGGCCATAAGCCGGGCTACACCGGGTGCCGCCTGCATGGCCACCATGGCATCTAAAAATAAAAGGCGGCGCCGCCTGGCCAGAAAATCCTCAATCGTACAGGCCATTTCATGTTCGATGGCCCAGAGCACTTCGGCAGCTATTATTTTTGGGTAGGAAATAATAGTTGCCGCCAGTTGTTCGTTCTGCTCGGCCAATTCCCTAATCTTCGGCGCATCGTTTCCGTACATGGCCAATTCCTTAAATTGTTCGGCATGTTCGTGGAACCCGTGGATATTCAGATGTTCCGACACGGAGGGATGAAAATCCACGTCGGCAAGTACAATGGCCTGGTCAAGCGTATCCTGAGCCATTTTTCGATATGTGGTCCATTTACCTCCGGCCACGGTAACCAGGCCCGAGGCGGAAATATGAACCACATGCTCCCGTGAAATAGCAGCCGTATTCTTTTCATTCCCCATGGAGACCAACGGTCGGATACCGGCGAAAATGCTTTTGATCTCTTTCCGTTTCGGATCTTTGGTTAAATAACGGGCGGCATGTTTAAGAAGGAACTCTATTTCTTCTTCATCGGCCTGCGGTTCTTCGTCTACCCTTGTAATCGGTGTATCGGTTGTACCGACAACCGTTCGATCGTACCACGGGATGGCAAAAAGAACCCGGCCGTCGTCGGTATGAGGTACCATAATCGCGCTATCACCGGAAAGAAAACTGCGATCCAGCACGATATGCACTCCCCGGCTGGGTTGAATCATCTTTGGAGCCCGGGGAACATCCATGCGACAAATGGAATCGCTGAAGGGTCCCGTAGCATTGATAACAACCCGGGCCCTGAGTTCAAATTCCTCATGATTCAAACTATCCTGAACAAGAACCCCCTTTACTTCATCGCCCTGTTTGAGCAAACCGGTTACCTGGGTATAATTACAAACCGTTGCCCCTTGTTCCACGGCTGTTTGTAGCAGGTTAATCACTAAACGGGCGTCATCGAACTGGCCGTCATAGTATATGACACCACCGCGTAAGCCTTTTTTTTCTATATTCGGTAAATGTTCAATAGTTTCCTCTTCGGACAGCAAGCGGGAATGTCCAAATCCGGCCTTGCCGGCCAACATATCGTATAATTTTAAACCTATACCGTAAAAGGGACCCTGCCACCAATCATAACTCGGTACTATAAAGGCCAGATCATGTACCAGATGAGGCGCATTTTTTAAAAGAATTCCCCGTTCTTTTAAGGCTTCCAGTACCAAAGCGATATTTCCCTGCTGTAAATAACGGACTCCGCCGTGTGCCAGTTTTGTGCTGCGACTTGAAGTACCCTTGGCAAAATCATGCTGTTCCAGCAGAGCTACCTGATAACCGCGGGAAGCGGCTTCCACGGCCAGACCGGCTCCGGTGGCGCCACCGCCGATTACGATGAAATCCCAGAGTTTTTGGACACCTAATTGTTGTAACATTTTCTCTCTGTTCATGAAAGCCCCTCTAACTGCCGTTTCATCCAGCCGATACGATTGGTGGTAATGCCGTCTATTCCCATGGTCCGATAGCGGCGTACTTCGCTCAGATCGTCAACGGTCCACACATAGACCTTAAAACCCGCTTTATGGATACGATCAACCAGCTTTTGGTTTAGCTGCCTATTTGCTTCCAGATCAAGTCCGTCCAGTTTCCCGTGGCTTACTTTTTTCAATAAAAGGTCAATGTCAATCATGTCATTTTCAAATTCTGCCAAAAGAAAAAAAGGAATACGCGCTAAAAGCTTTTTTGTCAGAACCGCTACCTGATAATCGAATGAAATGAATTTGATACGATGTTCCGCCAGGGGCAGCGTCTTTAAAACCGGAACGATCTCCGTGCCGCATTTTATTTCGATAAAAAGTGTTTTTCCCGAAGGAATCGTTGACAGAACCTCCTCCAGGAGCGGAAGATGTTGGGCCTCATTTTCATATTCACCGAAATTTAAAGATTGCAGCTCCCGGTAAGAATGATCCTTAATGATGCGTTTCACACCCGACATGCGCCGGGTATCCGCATCGTGAATAACCACGATCCGCCCGTCTCCGGTGAGATGAACGTCCACTTCAACGGCGTCCGCATCTTGTTGCCAGGCTAATTGAATGGCGCTCAGGGTATTTTCCGGAGCCAGCGTACTGGCACCGCGATGGGCGATGAGCAGAGTATGGTTTATTCTATCTTTTCGATTTGACATATTCCCGACCAAGCAAGCCGTAACATAAGATATCGTGGTATTTCCCCTGAAAAAATTTAGCTTCCCGCAAACGCCCCTCCTCTGTGAAGCCGGCCTTTTGCAACAGATGTTGGGCCGCAATATTATAGTCGTATACTTCGGCTTCCAGCCGGTGAAAATTCATGGTCTTAAAAACATGTTCCAAAATCATCTCCAACATTTTAGAGCCAAAACCCTGACCACGAAACGCTTCTTTTAAAAAAAACATTAATTCTGCTTTGCGGTTGAACCAGCGAATCGATTTCAGACTGATCTGACCCGCTAGCACATCCTCCACATAGAAATGAAAGACTAATTCTGTAGGTAATTTTTCGGAATATAGATAAATCTCACTCAGATTCCGGACATCATCAAAACTGCTCGACAAATTCGGAAGACTTTCTTCATGGGCAGTCTTTGGAGAAAGTTTCAGATTATCTTTACAAATGATCATGCGTACCTCATCTTGTTAAGAGCGGAATATGCTTGATTTAGCCGTACGCGGCAGCCGTAATAAAATACGATACAGAAAGGGAGCTGTGACAATTACCCATACGGCCAAAATAAAACCTCCGATGACATCAATCACGTAATGATATCGTAAATATACGGTAGAAAAAATCAAACTGGTACCGATTATCAACAGAACATAAAAATATTTTTTATGGTAACGATAGGCAAAATACATGGTTAAGAGGGTCATGGCCGTATGCCCGCTGGGAAACGCATCTCTTTGCACATGTTCCAGCGTATCCAAAGTATGCCGGATAAAATGGGTAAGCCACAAACCGGAGACAGGCACGGTTTGCAGATAATTAAGAGTATATCTCGGTCCAACGGCGGGCACAAAGAAATAGCCGAAATAGGATAAATAAAATCCGTAGACCATGATCAGGGTGAAATAGTCCAGTTCTTCCAGTCTGTTTTTACAATATAAAAGAAGGGCCAGGGTTAAAGGTAGAAAATAGAAAGTTGAATATACAATTTGCAGATATTCGGTCAGTATGGGGTTCATAAGATGTTCCAGCCACACGGTGGGATGGACACCGAACAAAGCATAGTCTATTTTAATCAGGGAAGCATCCAGATCATGGGGACGAATGACATGAACCAGATAATGCAGTTCGGCAAAATTGAAGGGTACGATCAGGATCGGATTCCAGAAGCGTACGAATGTAAACAGGCGATTGGCCGATCCATAGGGTAAATACCAGAGTAGAAAAACAATCAACAGATGCCCGATTAAGAAAGGGAACGCATGCGGAACAAGGCTAAGATTAAATAAAAGAAGCACGGAAATAATTAATTGATAGGCCATGGAAAGATCATCCGCCCGGCGCCTATTCCCCAAATAATATTCCGCCCGGGTTATTTTTCCACTGGTGGCTTTAAAGTTATTCTGTATATTTTCTAAAGTATTCATTTAGTTTTATCGTAAATAT
>JALSTK010000099.1 GCA_026983775.1 Calditrichia bacterium | reverse complement strand
CCGGGACGGGGAACTGGATGAATGTGAACTGACTATTCGGGATTTAAAAAATATTGTGGATGCTTTTCTGCCCGTGCTTTATGGAGTTTTCCAGCACCGCATCGAATATCCCGATGCGGAAAACAAGAAAAAAGCGGTTCAGAAAGAAAAGGCAAGAGCAGAAAAATCGGGAAATGATGGAAATACAGATTCATCGCTTAAAAGCAAAGCCAAAACTAAATGAGCAGACGCTCGGCAAGATAATCGAAACGGTCAGTAAGAGGCTGGCACTCAATGCCAAAAGTATTACTGTGGTTTTTGTGGATGACTCCACGCTTCGGGAAATGCATGCCAGGTATTTAAATGATTCCAGCCGTACCGATGTGATGACTTTTGATCTGGGTGAAGATGCGGTCGAAGGTGAAATATACATCAGTCTGGATCGTGCCGCCGATCAGGCTGAACAATACGGGGTTACTGTTGAGCAAGAAATCATTCGTTTAACGATTCATGGTTTGTTGCACCTTAAAGGATATGATGATCAAACCGATAGTGATCGTAAGGAAATGAAATCCATAGAAAATGCTCTGGTGGAACAATATGGTAATTTGCATAATTAAAAAAATATGAAAATTAAGATGATTTGTTTTATATTGCCATTATGAAGCAGGGTAGATGCTGTTCCTGCCAAATTTGACAAGTCAAACGAACACAGGAGGATGTTTTTTATTTTGGACCCCTCATTTTTATTCTATAGTCTGGTCTTTATAGTATTATTATTACTATCCGCTTTTTTTTCAGGTTCAGAGACTGCCTTTTTATCTTTGAATAAATCGACGATTCATCAGCTACAGCACAGTAAAAAGGCTGCGGCCAGACAAGTCGCTATTTTATTACAGCATCCCCGCAAATTGCTTATTTCCGTTATTGTCGGCAATACGATTGTTAATGTATCCATTGCCTCCTTATCCGCTCTGCTCATGACCCGCTGGAGCCGGAGTGCCGGTTTTAATGAAGTTGTTGTTCTTCTGCTCAATGTAGTGCTTGTTACAACGGTTGTGTTAATCTTCAGTGAAATAATTCCAAAAGTTACCGCTATTAAGAATGCCCGTAGAATTGCGATTCGCTTTGCTTACCCGGTCACATTTTTTTATTATGTCTTGTATCCCATAAGCATCATATTCGATTTGTTTTCAGAAACTCTTTCCTCCTCATTAGGCATTGATAAGGATAAATTCAGCCTTTCCGAGGCGGAACTGCGTACTTTAGTCGATGTGGGAGAAGAAAAAGGAGCGTTGCAAAAAGACGAGAAAGAGATGATTCATTCCATCTTTGAAATGGGGGAAACCATTGCCCGGGAGATCATGGTGCCTCGTACCGATATGGTTGCCATAGAAAAAAACGCTACTCTCAGCCAGGTTCTGAACGTGGTTAAAGGGAATTTGCATAGTCGCATACCCGTTTTTGACGATTCGGCCGATAATATAATCGGCATTTTATACCTGAAAGATCTTCTGCCTTTCATCCGTAAACGGAATCAGACTAATTTCAACGTGGCTCATTTGGTTCATCCGGCCTACTACGTACCCGAACAAAAAAAGATCAATGATCTATTGCGGGAGTTCCAGAAAGAACGGATCCATATGGCAATCGTGGTCGATGAATACGGAGGCACCTCCGGTTTGGTTACCCTGGAAGATGTCATTGAAGAGATCGTTGGTGAAATACAGGATGAATACGATAAAGAAGTTCCTCTCTTTAAGAAAATCAATGGAAGTACCTTTTTGGTGGACGGAAGTATGCAGCTTGATGAGATTAATGAAGAACTGAGTCTGGATTTGCCCACCGAAGAAGGGGTAGATACATTAGCCGGATTTTTACTCGGCCAATTCGGATCCGTCCCCCGGGTTAAAGATAAGGTTGACTATAACGGTTATGAATTTGTTATAGAAAAAGCTACCAAGAAAAGGATTCAGCAGGTTCGTATCCATCTCAAAGAAAAAATTAAAAGCTGAAATCAACATGGATTCTCTGCAAAACCAACTGCATAAACTGCCTTCCGTGGATCGGCTATCCCGTGTGTTGGAGCTAAAATTCCCTGATATTAACCCCTTTTATCTAACACGTTTTATTCGCGACTATCTGGAAGAAGTTCGAAAGAATCCTGCCTATTATGACCTGCAAAATTCGGAGCGCATTACAATTGAACAAAAACTTACCGAAGACCTGGAAATATCCTTCCGAAAACTCTGCAAGGGAAGTATTCAACCGGTTATCAATGCTACCGGGGTCGTTTTGCATACCGGCCTGGGCAGAGCGCCTCTGGATGAGCGAATGGGACGGCAACTGAAGCGCGTAAGAGGTTATGTGAATCTTGAATTTGATCTGGAAAGCGGAAAACGCGGGCAAAGAAATGATCATTTGGCCCCATTACTTCGTCTGCTTACGGGAGCGGAAGACGGATTTGCGGTCAATAATAATGCGGCAGCCGTGCTGTTGATGCTTAATACCCTTGGGAATCGGAAAGAAGTCATCCTGTCACGGGGAGAAATGATCGAAATCGGCGGTTCGTTCCGTTTACCGGAAGTGATGAAAGTAAGCGGGAGCAAGTTAAAAGAGATAGGTACGACCAATAAGACCCATTTACGTGACTACCGACAGGCTATTTCCGCAAAAACAGGTGCTATCCTTATCTGCCATACCAGCAATTATGAAGTGCAGGGCTTTACGGTTAAACCGGCTCTGCGAGATATAGTAAGCCTGGCCCATGAACATGGTCTTCCTGTAATATATGATTTGGGAAGCGGATCATTCTCCGATTCCTCCACCCTACAAAACAAACATGAACCGGAAATTACGGAAATTGTAGAGCAGGAGGTGGATCTAATCTCTTTCTCCGGGGATAAGCTGCTCGGCGGCCCTCAGGCCGGAGTGATCATCGGCAAAAAGAAATGGGTGCAAAAATGTGCCAAAAATCATTTATTACGTGCTTTGCGTCTGGATAAATTTATTTTGAAAGCTTTGCAGGAAACTTTATTGCGTTACCTCTATAAACAGCCGATGATTTTTGCCCACCAGGCCCTAAAAGCCGACCCCTCCGTATTGAAAAAGCGCTGTACCCAACTGCGACAAGAATTACCGGAGAGCCAAAGGCAACATCTAAAAGTTGTTCCCGGTGATGGAAAAGTCGGCAGCGGTGCTTTCCCTTTATTAACCTTGCCGGGTTACGTATTGAAAATTAACTATTCAGGAAAAAAGGCAAATCGCTTATCCCGGGAATTACGTTTGTGGGAACCTTCGATTATTTCCTATATTTCCGAAAATCATGTTTATTTGGACTTGCGCACCGTAAGCTCATCCGAGGAAGAGGAAATCAAGAAGGCCCTGGTGACCCTTTTAGATTAAATGCCCTCCGGATACGTTTTATGCGCAGCGGATTTTTTTTGCTCCTAAGTCGACCCGCGCGGGTTATTCCTCTTTATAGACAAGATAGCAGGATTTACAAAACTACGTAAAAGATGGGCGAAAGAACGTACCCCTCCTTGCCAAGAAGGGAAGTTAAAATAACAGATTAGCGAGGATATCGCGGGAAGGTGTGAGTTACTATCCGAGCCTGATAAGATGATTCTTGGGCCAAAAAACGGGGTTCTTCCATAACGATGGGTTTATTGTCCGGTATAAAAAAAATATGTGTTATCCTGTCGGATACTTATTTTCCCTGACGAAAACCGGCCCACACCCAATGATAGAGCTAAAAGGATAAACCATCCCGTCAGGGACAGTTGCATAAACCCCGGATGTCGTACGGTAATCGATAAAGCGCGACCGAGGACATTTTTTCTTGAATTAATTCATTTAAAATCTTAAAATTAAAGTTTACGTAATGTGAATTAAAACCTATGCCTGTTTCCATCAAAGAAGTAAAATATATGGACCGTTTGGCACGTTTGCGACTCTCTGCCCCGGAAACGAAAGATTTTCAGAGGCAATTAAGTGAAATTGTATCCTATGTAAAAAAACCGGATGAACTGGATACCGGCGGTGTAGCACCGCTGGCTCATCCTTTGCAATTGACCGATGTGATGCGCGATGGCCTTCTTCAACCCGGGCTTGAAGCGAAGCAGACACTGAAGAATGCACCGCGCACTAACGGTCCCTTTTTCTCAGTACCGAAAGTAGTCCACAGATGAAAGCGATCTGCATCATTCCCGCCCGCTACGGCTCTACCCGATTCCCCGGCAAACCACTCATGAAGATCGGTGATAAACCCATGATCCAATGGGTCTATGAGCGAAGCAGCCGGGCCAAAACAATCGAACAGGTCATTGTAGCAACGGACGACGAACGTATCGAACAAGCGGTTCTTGGTTTTGGGGGACAGGTTGTGATGACTCCCGGCGATCTTCCGTCCGGTAGTGACCGTGTCGCCTTTGCCGCCCGGCAGTTTGCTGCCGATGTTATCGTCAATGTCCAGGGAGATGAACCCCTGATTCAAGCCGGCTTACTGGATAAGATCGTTTCCGTGTTTCGGGACAAACGAATCCGGATTGCGACTCCGATTAAAAAAATTAAAAATCAGGCTCAATTGACCGACGCCAATCTGGTACGTGTCGTACGGGATAATCAGCATTTCGCCCTTTATTTTTCACGATCGGTAATTCCCTATCTGCGTGATGTACCCAATAAAGATATCTGGTTGGAAAAGCATTGTTTTTTTAAACATATCGGTGTCTATGCCTATCGAAGTGCAGTGCTTCAGGAAATTACAAAATTACCCTTGAGTGAACTGGAAGCAGCGGAGCGTCTGGAACAGTTGCGTTTTTTGGAAAACGGATACAGAATTTATACGGTTGAAACGGATTATGAATCATGGAGTGTTGATACACAGGAAGATCTAAATAAAATTAATCAATTAATTAGCGAACATGCATTAAATGTGAAATAAGGACAATGAAAAACACAAAGTACATCTTTTTTACAGGTGGGGTTGTCTCTTCATTAGGAAAAGGAATTGCCTGCTCCTCTTTGGGGCTTCTGCTTAAATCCCGCGGCTACCATGTTACGGTTTTAAAATTAGACCCCTATATCAATGTGGATCCGGGTACGATGAGCCCTTATCAGCACGGAGAAGTCTACGTTACGGATGACGGATCGGAAACGGATTTGGATTTAGGCCACTATGAGCGTTTTTTAAATACGGAAATGGCCAGTTACAACAATGCTACTTCCGGCCAGATCTATTATGAGGTCATTCAGAAGGAACGGAGGGGCGATTATCTGGGGGCAACGGTGCAGGTTATTCCCCATATAACCGATGCCATCAATGAAAAAATCACCGGTGTCGGGGATAAAACAGGCGCGGATATAGTTATCGTGGAGATCGGCGGAACCGTCGGCGATATCGAAAGCTTACCTTTTTTGGAAGCCATTCGTCAGTTTCGTCTGAACCATGCTCTGGAAGATACGCTGGTCGTCCATCTGACTCTGGTTCCTTTCATTGCCGGAGCCAATGAATTGAAGACAAAACCTACCCAGCATTCGGTCATGCGCCTCCGGGAAATCGGTTTACAACCCGATGCCCTTTTATGCCGAACCGATCGTCTGTTACCCGCAGGAGTTAAACAAAAAATAGGATTATTCTGTAACGTGTCCTCCGAAGCGGTTATCGATGCCTTAGATGTACAGACCATCTACGAAGTACCTCTACAATATGCAAAAGTCGGTTTCGATCAATTAGTTCTTAAAAAATTACATCTTGATAAGCATAGACTCAATATCCGCAATTGGCGGCAGAAGGTAGAGCGGTATGCAAGTGTAAACAAACATATTCCCATTGCCATTTGCGGAAAGTATGTGGAACTGCAGGATGCCTATAAAAGTATTATGGCTGCTTTTGTCCATGCCGGTATGGAAAACCATGTCAAGGTCGATCTCAAATGGATCAATACGGAAACGCTTCTTGACGGGAATCTGGAAGAGAAGCTGGGAGATGTGGCCGGAATTCTGGTCCCCGGTGGATTCGGTGAGCGCGGAATCGAAGGAAAGTTGCGGGCGATTCGCTATGCGCGTGAAAAAAAATTACCCTATTTCGGAATCTGCCTTGGCCTGCAGACAGCGGTGATCGAATTCGCCCGGCATGTTCTGGGTAAAAAACGGGCCAACAGTACGGAATTTGATCCTGAGACTCCCGATCCGGTAATCCATCTCATGGAGACCCAGAAAGCAATCCATGATTTGGGCGGTACCATGCGTCTGGGGGCCTATCCCTGCAAAATTCGTCCGGGAACCAAAGCCCATCAGGCTTACGGGGCCCTGAAAGTGAATGAACGGCACCGCCATCGTTATGAATTCAATAATGAATATCGCCAGGCGTTGGAAAGGGCGGGGATGATTATCAGCGGTCTGTCACCGGACGGGAAGTTGGTTGAGATGATCGAACTGGCCGATCATCCCTGGTTTGTCGCCTGTCAGTTTCATCCTGAATTAAAGTCAAGGGTGGCCAAAGCGCATCCCCTCTTCCGGGAATTTGTGGCCGCCGCTCTGGAATATGAGCAAAAGAAATAGAAAACCACATATTTCCCTGTTTGATCGAATAAAACCAAAAGTTTTTCAAAAACAGCCGATAATCAGCTAAACATTAAAAGATAGCCAGGATCGGATAGGGTATGCACTACATCCAGGAACCCAAACAGGTTTTATTGTATCGGTCTGAAAACGAATATCAGCACCATCTTAAACATATACTCACAACCTGGCAGATCGAGATCATCGAGGTCTCTTTTCTGGTAGAGATACGTGATCGCAGTCTGCTGGATGATATCCCTGTAGCGCTTGCTATTGTTACGGAAGGCGATGCGGACAGTATTGATTTTTTGCGATCCGTTATGCACAGCAACAACTGGATTCAACGCATGATGCTGTGCGCTTCCAAAAATCTGGCTATTTACGAACGGGCGATTAACAAAGCCCATGTAAACTATCTGCTCCAGCTCCCGCCGGATGAGGATCGCTTACGAACCTATCTGACCAAGGCCTGGCGTAGATTTCAGGATCTAACCCGGCCGTTTGATAAATTCGAGGCGCTGACCAATGTAACGGAAGACCTCTTACATGAGAATCGCAAGTTCAGAGTGGAAGCCAATACCGATGCCCTTACCAAATTAATGAATCGCAGGTCTTTCAACAGTATTATGAAACGTATTTGGTTTCGAACCAGCCAAAAGGGATTGTTCTTTTCCATGGCCTTACTCGATATCGATCATTTCAAGAAAGTGAATGATACTTACGGGCATGTGGCGGGTGATCATGTACTCAAAGGTCTGGCCGATATTCTCATCCATAACCAGCGTGTAGGCATCGATTATGCATTCCGTTACGGCGGGGAAGAATTTGCTATTCTTTCGACTTCGACTAAACCGGATGAAATGCACCATTATATGGAACGATTGCTGGAAATTGTCAATCAAACCGATTTTGAATTCGAAGGCCACCATATCCACATCAGTTTTAGTGCCGGGGTTTGCTCATCCAAAGAAAGTAAGGATGCGGAAGAAATGATCACCAATGCCGATAAAGCCCTCTATCAAGCCAAGGAAAACGGGCGAAATCAGGTGCTGATTTTTTCCGAGAAGATGGCAGAGTAACCCGACTTTCCTCTAAATTTTGTTGAATCCTACCTTCCGGACTCTTATTTTTGCAGAAATGAAAAAGGAAAAGCCATGTCTGGTACACTCTGGGACAGTTTTGATCATTTACTGGAAGAAGCGGAAAACCATTTTCTGAATTTTGAATTTGAAAAAGCCCTGGAACTGTGGGAAAATTACTACCGGATCACAGCCCGCACCGAGTATGAAAAAATAACCAAAGAGCTAAAATCACTGTGGAACCAGGGACATTTTACTTCTGTGCAAAGCCTTCAGCAATTGTTTCAGGTTTTTCTCGATCTTAGGGATCGCTATACCAAGCGGCAAATCAGTTATTATACTTATAATCTGTTCAAAAAATTGATGGTTAAAATTTATCAGGAGCAATTTCACTATACAGCTCATGCGGAAATTTCGCTTGAGTCCGGTGTTTTTGAATATTTGATCGGCCACTATGACATGGCTATTGAAGCCCTTAAGCAGGTCATTCAGGATCAGAATGAGGCCTTAATTCCCAGGATTTTTCTCGGTTACTCCTATATAGCCATTAAAGAACAACAACCGGCCACCGCTATTTTAACCCAGAACCTTTTCCTGGCAGCGGACGAGCTGAATGAAGACGATCTGTATCTGTCCCAGTTTAAATTGCTTTTGGGACGTCTCTTTTCCCGGACATCTCACCGTAAGGAGGCCGCCTGGCTTCTGCCTTTCGAATCCTGGTACCGGAATTATCTAATCATTGAGGAAGATGAAGTATTCTATCGTATGATGCAGGAAAAAGAGCGCAACGAACGGATTATGCAGGTAAAATACTATTCCTATGAACGCTACCGCCACTTTGTTCGTTCTCTTTTTATTGCGGAGTATACACGACTTTTTGCTAAAAATGAAGCGGGTCTGATCGCCGATCAGGAAGATAATATGAGAAAAGTGGATGGCCCGTTGTTTGCCAGATACAGGAGAAAACGCAAGGCAATTATCTGAACGAAGAGGAAGGAAACACTTGAGCAATAAAGGGATTTTATTCGATTTCGATGGTGTGGTCGTAAAGAGTATGGAACAGCATTTTGAGGCCTGGCAGAAAGCTTTTGCGGAAAAGGGCGTGCAGATTACTCCGCAGGAATTTTTTGTTATGGAAGGACAGGGCGTTGAGACGATCGCTCGTATTCTGGGTGAGCGATATAATCTTACGGATGAAGATACGCGCTGGATTCATAATCGCAAGGTCAATTATTACAATCAATTTATGACCATAGAATTTTATGATCATTTTCATGAGATGTTGCATCGGCTTCACGAAAAGCACATTCCCATGGGAATCGTAACCGGTGGGACACGCAGTCGGGTGGTTCAAATAATCAGGGAGTATTTTGATGATGAATTTGATTGCATTGTAACCGTGGATGATGTAATCAATGGTAAACCTCATCCCGATCCCTTCCTCAAAGGTGCGCAACTGTTAAAGCTTGATCCCGGTCAATGTATCGTGGTGGAAAACGCGCCCTTAGGTATTCAGGGAGCCAAGCGGGCAGGGATGACCGTCATTGCGGTTACCACCACCCTTGCCGCCCGGAATTTGAAACAAGCCGACTTTATTTGTGCCGATTTCCGTGAGGTAGAAGCACGTATCGAAGAATTGTTGAAAAAAACTTCTGGAATACATCCGGCCCTAAAAAAACAGTAGGATAACATCTGATTTAGTTTTATACACCATGGTTCGTGGAACCCTTTCGCAGGGTATCATTGCCTTCAAATGGCAGGGTCGGAAAGTCACTTGTTTTGACCTGGCACGTAAAATTACTTAAATTCCTGCGCTTTAATAAAGAAACGAAAAAGGTTCATTATGTATAAATTGTCGGTAGAAACATCCTTTTCAGCGGCTCATTTTTTAAATGATTATGAAGGTCCTTGCGCACGCATGCACGGTCATAATTGGAAAATTCAGGTAACCGTTGTTTCCGACCAATTGGATAATAGCGGGATGGTTATTGACTTCAAAGATTTGAAGGATTTAGCCTGGCAGGTAGCCGGCCGATTTGACCATCAAATTATTAATAAAGTCTCTCCTTTTGATCGGATCAATCCTACGGCTGAACATCTATCCAAATATTTCTTTCATGAAATCGGTAAACTTTTACCGGCACATGTTACCATGGATACGATTCGCTTATGGGAAACAGACAACTATTTACTGGAATACAATGCAGACGATGCATAAAACTGATTTGCAGCGGACTCTAACCATAAATGAGATATTTTATAGCATTCAGGGCGAATCGACCCATGCCGGACGGCCCTGTGTGTTCATCCGTTTGACCGGATGTAATCTGCGTTGTACATACTGCGATACGGCTTATGCCTTTTATGAAGGCGAAAAATTTACTCTGCAGACGATTACGGAACGGATCCAGGGGTATGGTTGTAAACTGGTGGAGATAACCGGCGGCGAACCGCTTCTACAGAGCAATGTGCATTTCCTTATGGAATATCTTTGTGAACTTGGTTTCGAAGTGTTGCTGGAAACCGGGGGCCAGATGGATATTTCAGATGTGGATTCACGCGTGCGACGCATCATGGATCTGAAATGTCCTTCCAGCGGTGAATCGGAAAAAATGCTTTGGTCGAATATTAAGCAACTTAACAGCGCTGATGAGATCAAATTTGTAGTCGGCAACCGGGGAGATTATTTGTGGGCCAAAGAAAAAATAGAGCGTTATGGCCTTCCGGAAATTTGCGCGGTGCTCATGGCACCTGTTTTCAATCAAATGGATTCCGCTACCCTGGCGGCATGGATATTGGAAGATCGCTTGCCGGTACGAATGCAATTACAGATGCATAAATTGATCTGGGGTCCTGAAAGAAGAGGCGTTTAATTTAAGATTTTATTTTAGCGGGGAATCATCATGGCCAGTTTAGAAGTTTTTGAAAACCAGTTCCCGGATCGGGATTATTTCATTACCCATGTGAATGAAGAATTTACTTCGGTGTGTCCCAAAACAGGTCTGCCCGATTTCGGTACGATTACCATACGCTATATTCCCGATAAATTATGTGTGGAATTAAAATCCCTGAAATATTATTTTCTGGAATTTCGTCAGAAAGGGATTTTTTATGAGGCGGTGATTAACGAAATTTTAGATGATCTGGTGGCGGCACTGCAACCCCGATACATGGAGGTGATCGGAAAATTTACTACCCGCGGCGGTCTGCATTCGGATGTGGTGGCTGTGCACGATCCGCAAAGACGGGGAGGTTTTCGTTGAAAACAGAAAAAGCAGTGGTGCTTGTTTCCGGTGGTCTGGATAGTTGTGTAACTGCAGCCATTGCAGATCAAAAATACCGGCTCGCATTTTTACATCTGAATTACGGGCAGCGTACGGAAAAACGAGAGCAGCAAGCTTTTACTGAAATCGCCGATTTTTATAAGGTTACGGAAAGGTTGGTGGTCAATGGGCAGTTCCTGCGGCAGATCGGCGGTTCCAGTTTAACCGATCAAAGTATGGCAGTCAGGGCAGCAGACCTGACTGCCAGCGATATTCCCACCAGTTATGTGCCTTTTCGCAATGCCAATATCTTATCCATTGCCACCAGCTGGGCAGAGGTTATCGGCGCCACTAAAATCTTTATCGGTGCGGTGGAGGAAGATTCCTCCGGCTATCCGGACTGCCGGATTGATTTTTTTAAGGCTTTTAACCGGGCAATCGAATTGGGGACCAGACCGGATACCCGAATCAAAATCATTACTCCGGTCATTGCCATGAAAAAATGGGAAATCGTTAAAAGAGGCGTTACTCTCGGCGCTCCCCTGGAAAAAACCTGGTCCTGTTACCAAAATGAAGATAAAGCTTGCGGTGTCTGTGATAGTTGCGCCTTACGTCTGCGTGCGTTTCAGCAGGCCGGTATCGAAGACCCCATTCCGTATGTGCTGCGGAAAAACTACGCTTAAAAACCCATCCTCAGTTGGATAATTGTTTCATGACATCGATCGTCTTGGCAATATCTTCATCTGTGATATGTAAATGAGTTACGGCGCGGATACGGGTCGGCGAGAAGGCGATCATCTTAACGCCGTTTTCTTTCAGCTCTTCCACGATTTCTGCTGCGCTTCTGCGATTGAGGCTGGTGTCGATAATAACGATATTGGTTTCTACGGTGTGCAAATCGATGACGAATCCCGGAATTCCGTTGATCGCTTCAGCCAGAACCCGGGCCCGGCGATGATCTTCGCTTAATCGTTCAAAGTTATGCTCGATGGCGTATAAGGCGGCGGCTGCCAAAATCCCGGCCTGACGCATACCGCCTCCGTACATTTTGCGATAATAATGGGCACGTTCGATAAATTTTTTACTCCCTGCTACTGCAGAACCGACCGGCGCACCCAGCCCTTTTGAAAAACACAGGGAAACGGAATCGACCTGCCGGGCATATTCCCGGATAGAAATTCCACTGGCAACGGCCGCGTTCCATAAACGGGCGCCGTCCATGTGGAAGGGAATTTTATATTTTTTCGCTACCCGTCGTAATTTCTTTATTTCCGCCATAGGATAAATCGTGCCGCCCCAGCGATTATGCGTATTCTCGATCTCAATAAGACGGGTTTGCGGGAAGTGGTGATCGGAAGGACGGATGGCCTGTTCCACCTCATCCGCATCCAGTATACCATATTTACCGTAAATAGGGTGTAACTGAACTCCGGAAAGGGCTGCCGGCGAACCGGCCTCATAATTAAAAATATGAGCCCGGGCCTCACAAATCACCTCATCTCCGGGTTGGGTATGGGCATTAATGGAAATCTGGTTTGCCTGTGTACCACTGCTCACGAAAAGAGCGGCTTCTTTACCGGTTAATTCCTTTATTTTTTCCTGAAGCCGGTTAACCGTCGGGTCTTCTCCAAATACATCATCACCTACTTCGGCCATGGCCATGGCATTACGCATCTCCTGTGAGGGGAGTGTAAGGGTGTCGCTGCGTAAATCAATCGTTCTCATCTTGCCTCTTTCTTCTTTTTAGGAAACCAATCGTCTTAAAATAAATAGCAAATTAAAGAACAATATGAATCCATGCAATACGAATTGAATTTCCGGTCTCGGGAACATCACCTTTGCGTAAAACGGGTTACCGACCGGATGACTTCTTCGGTTTGTGCATTTTTTGTGCAAGAAAAATTTACCAAAAAAGAAGCCGCCTATCTGTGCCATTTTTATACTCAAAGATCT
>JALSTK010000098.1 GCA_026983775.1 Calditrichia bacterium | reverse complement strand
TTCGGGGAATATCAAATCACTGATCACCATGCTTCCGTCATTAACAAAGACTTCAACGGAACTGCGGTCTACAAAAACATGGAAACTCAAACGGCCCTGATCCCGGCTAAAAGCCAGACACTGAGACTGGCGATTATCTTTACTATAATAACCCGTGTAGACCGCAGCCAGAGTATTATTCGAATTTTGCCCGAAGGTGCTACCAGAAAACCAGATCTTTACTCATGGCATGGCCCCAGCTCAGATGCCCCCATTGCAGGCCATACGGGTTATACTGGTAAAAAAGATGATAATATCCTTCAAACCAGATCAAACCGTTGGGATCATTCATCCAGTTCTTTGCGGGCGATACGTTTCATTATAAAGATGTATGGACATAGAACCTATAGAAAGTCCCTTCACGTTTTATTGATGAAATAGGTTGCCAGGGTAATCTGCTAGCAAAGTAAAGCGACTCAGTCTATAGCGGAGCGTTGAACTTACCTTCGCACCCGGCCTGAGTTTCCTTCGGCGAATGTTCCCACCCCGGCGGTTTCATCTTTAAATTTATTTAGCATAGAAATATCCTGATGCACTTAATAAACATCCGGCCAGTAGTCAGCGGGACCACCGAGAATTGTGATCTCTTTGCCTTTGTATCTATAGGTTACTTTTAAGCGTAAACTCGGCCGAAGATCACCCCAACCGGAAACGGTCATTGCAGATTTGCTATATACTTCAAGGACAAAACTTTGTGTATTAGCACCTTTTAAAATAGCGGAGAGGGGTTTCATACGATAATGTTTGGAAGATTCTTCGCTGAGTCTGATTGTAAAAGGAATATCTTCATCCAGCTCGGATTTCAATCGGAGCGAAACAGGTGCGGCATATTTTTCAAAGGGTAGATAGTTAAACGAAAACGTAGCGGCTTTCATAAACATAGTCTGTAGATTGAGACCTTCCTGTGCTTTAACCTGCCGCAGGTAATCATCGGAGTACCTTCCATGCACTTTAACCATTTTAAGGCTGTCCAAAACAGAACCATCATTACGGATGGCCCGTAATTGCAGGACATTTTGCACTATAGATAAATAGATATAGTGATTAACCGATTCGGCCGCGGCCAGATATTCACTCCGACTTACGTCATATAAACCGGCTCCGGCTCCACCGGTGGTGATGTAGGTTACCGGCCAACTGTCCGCTTCCTTTTCCGGACGTACCGGATAAAATCGTTCATAAATATGGGAATGTCCCGCAAATACGATGTCCACTTTATAACGGCGAAATAACTCTGGCCAAGCCGTCCTGCCCCACATGGAACGATGTCCGCCGAGATTATAAACCGGGCGATGAAAATATACGAATTTCCATTGTGCGTTCGATGCTGAAATATCTTTCACAAACCAATTGATCATTTCCCGATCATCGGCGTGGCGATAATCGAGAGAAATAAAATGAGCCGTACCATAGTCGAACGAAAACCACTGTTTCCGACGCGGCTCTTCCTTTAGCAGGAAGTGCCGGAACAATTCCCCATCATCCCCCTCCCCTTCATGATCGCCTAATGTGGAGACCAGAGGAATATGATCTGTTAAATCATGAGTTTCCGAAAAATAAAACTTACCCCACTGATCGTAATTACCGCCCTTTTCAACCAGGTCTCCCATACTGATGATAAAAGCGGGATTATCTTTTTGAACACGCTCGACGATCCCGGAAAAAATATCGGGATTCGAACGGCTATCCCCCATGGCCACAAAGTTGAAACTATCCTCATCCGCCCGACTTGTCCGGAAGTGGTGTAAAGCGGCAGCAGAGTCAGCCAGTAAAACCCGGTATTCATATTTTGTACCGGGTCTTAATTTGCTTAGCGTTACTTCATACAAATAGCCGTGATTTTTAACACCACGTAAAATTGCCTGCGCCGAATGTTTTACAGCCGGCGTCGTTCCGTACTGTACGCCACACCTTACACTATCATTTATCTCCCAACGGATGATCATATTTTGATACCCGGGACGGATCAGATAGGGACCTTTTGTAATAGTCTGCGCTCCCAGTAGTGAAAAAAGAAACAGACCTGCCATCACGAGTATAAATTGTTTGTTACTCTTATGCATCATTATCTCCCCGTAGTGTAAACCACCACCTTAAATGTTCCTGTCCCGCTATATGGATTGCATTAAATAGCCCCATCTTCCCGTTGACCGCTATGAGATACAATTTTATAAGGAATGTACGTCCGTCCTAAAAAAGATTCAAATGTTTATAGCGCAATAAGTTCGATGTAAATTCAAATCATGGCTCTACCGGGTTTTTTGTGGTTAAACGCCGCAAAAATGCCATCCTTAAATCATTTTTCTAAAAAATTAGATTTAATTCATATCCTATCTTTAAATCAACACAAAGTGATGTAATATGAGTAGCCACACCCTTCAGCCGCCGGGCAGGAGCGAAGCCGGTGGGCAAGATGTAACCCCGCAAAACGGTAAAATAAACCAGGCCTTTCAATGTATAGGGTATCCTATTTCGTTAGAATGCTCAGTGTCCCAAATTCGACGCCTTCAGCGTCACGCTCGCTTTTACCGCTTTACCACAGGCTCCGCCTGTGGCTACTTACATTAGTATCCTTTGGATACTTTTTTTATTAAATGCAAAATGAACGAAGCAGTAAAATCATATTGTCAGTATTTAATATCACACTTGTCTAAAATAGGATTAAGAAATGTTTAAAATCGCCACATTTTCTACCCCCCCGCCTGCCGCGGGCACGACTTCCCCTTTAATTCCCCTTCCCTTATGCATAAGGGAAGGGGTTAGGGGTAGGGTTAGTAAATAGACCTGATCGATGGCGAATACAAAACTATTATATAACTCCTTAAAAAAC
>JALSTK010000097.1 GCA_026983775.1 Calditrichia bacterium | reverse complement strand
CTTCGGCGGTTTTCCAGCCGTCGTTCTCCCGGCCAAGAGCGGTATACATTCCGACTCCGTAATAATAGTGAGTATCCTGGAAGAATGTTTTACTCAGCCAGAGCGGTTTTTCGATTTGCCCCGGTTCAAAACGAGGGATTTGGATATTCGGTACCGAATCCGGATAAAAGGCAGCTATGGAATCATTGGAAAATACACTGACTTCAAACGCATCCATTTTTTTCAATCGTCCCTGAATTTTTTTTACGGAATCGGGTGAAAAATAGTAATAATACTCACTGTTTTTTAAAAGATTGTTAGAGGTGGTTTCATTATAGATTTCGAGCGTTCCCCAGGCTATACATTCATGAAAAGCGGAATACATATTTTCGGCATCGGTGACGGTTGATCGTCCGTTATAGGTGTAGCCAACAATGACTCCCGGATACTTTTCCTGATAGATGAACCACTCCGGATAGAGATTAGAAGCTGTCAGGAATGAAGATAATAACAAGATTAAGAAAGCTGTCGTGGTTTGCAAATGCATTTTCTTTTTATGTTAAAAGGGAAATAAAGTAGAAAACAGGGACGAAATTCGTCCCTGTTGAACGGATTAACTAATAACCGGCGTTCTGCTGTTTTTCGTAGTTATCCATTTCATTCTTAAGTTCTTTATAAGCCTGAGAAGCACGAAAACGTTCATACAGTTTAGGACGTTTGGTCTTCATCTCGTCAAGAATAGACATATTGATCTTATTCGGTTCAATAGCTACCACGGCAGAAGCGGTGATTTTACCGGTTTCCTTATCGCGAAGATATTTTACTTTTTTAGTTAAAGCGCCTCGAAGAACCGTACTGGAAAGTGTTTTTACAACATCGGTGAATGCTTCGTTGATTTCAGAATCATTGGCACTGCCCACTTCTTCCTGAAAGGCTTTTTTCATTTTATTGACTTTAGTATTGAAGATTTCAGCCAATTGTCCCTGCGCATCGGTCACGGCTTTTTTCTTGGCAATGTCCATCCGGCCGGAAATTCCCTGGCCGACTGCAGCGACTCCGCCGGCATCCACAATACTATTGGCCATATCAACCATATCCTGGAAAGGATCTTCAATAGTCTCCATCCCGGAGGGAACTTTAGCCGATTTGCTGCCTCCACCGCAGGCCACAAACAACCCTAATAATGCAAATAACATGAAGCCAATCAAAAATTGCTTCTTCATAACACATCTCCTTCTATTGGTTATTGGGTAAAAATGACAAGGCAATAATTCAAAATATTTTCCAAATACACATTGACCACCGTCAATTAAATTAAGTTTTAAATTAAATTTTTGCTAAATATTGATTAAATTGCCTGAGAAATTTCACTTTCAACGCTTTTTGCGCTGCCCGGAAAATCCTGGCTCTGGCTTCTTCCTTAGAAATCCCGGCGGTTCGTTTCTGTATATTTATGGTTTTTAATGAATACTGGTTGATATTATCTATTACATCGAGGGTAAGTTTCCAGTTCAGGGCCACAATTCGTTTTCTGTGCAATTGGGTCGGTTTTACCAAAAACGAGTACTTAATGGTGAAATCACCCGGCTGATCACTTATTTTGAAACCGATCCGGCCAATCATTTCCTTGAGATAATCTTCAATCTGCGGGGAAGCACTGTTCTCAGGCACCAGATTTACCGTGATGTGATCCAGTAAATTATTTCTGTCTTTGACCAATAGACTCTGATCGATTGTTGCCGGGACATGCCCGCCCCCGGTTAAAATCTGATACTTCTCATTAAGGAGCCTATTTAGATTGCTTAAAGCCAGGGCACGGTTGATATAAGCAAATTTATGCAGTTTATTGGTTTCATCTTTGAAATTCTGATAATAATCGGCCAGCTTTTTTTGATTTTGCAGAATATCCTTTTTGTACAATAAGGCCGTCTCTCTTCGATCGAGATAAGCCAGTACATAATAGACACCTTCGTCGGCTGAAAAATAACTCTTATCGAATTTTACATTCTTCAACCGCATCTTACTTTTGACATTGGTACGCTGCAACATCTCGCTGGAAGAGGATGATTGATATTGCCCACCCTTGTTCTCATCCAGATAATTCTCGAGAAGAGTTCTATCCACGTTTATATCGGATTTAAAAACGCGGGCAATGGCCCCTGCTGCGTCATCTTCTGCAGCCTGTCTGGTATCTCCGCTGCCGACTCCAACGATATATTGATCTTCCGGATAAAGCCGGTGCGGATTATTGACCCACTCCGGCAGGTCCCCTTCAGAACGAGGAAACGTTTTCTGCGCCCAGCTACAGTTCATTAATGATAAAAACAGGGCTAATAAAATAATGGTTTTTACTTTGACATTTAATATCATGGGAACAATCTCATTATTTTAACGGCTCTTTATTTGATACTATTTATTAATTTAAAGAAACGAAATCAAGTATATTTACACCTTTTTTAACCCGGTAGTTCATCACTTTCTTTTCTTTGATCAACAACCCGTCACGGGTCATGAATTGTACGGTTAGGGAATGATTTCCGGGATTTAAGAAATACTCCCCCACATAACAATTTTCGGGCATAGTCCGCCAGCAACGAACATCCGCCTTTTCCGTGGCATCGACCCCGACATCCACAGCGGCATCGATTAAGGCATTCATAAACAGATTACCATTGGTTTTTTTCTTCATCTTTTTCTTTGCTTCGGCGGCCAGCAAACCTTTGGAAATGGTACGTACCAGGGTTTTGATATAAATCATATTGCGCTTTGTTTCGAATGTTTTTTCGGCTACCTTACCCATATCTTCCAATAAATAAAGCGAGGGGTGATCCTTACCGTCAATCCTCATATTGATGCGGGCAATTTTTGAGCCTACCCGTTGTATCACCGGAAAAGCAAATTTAAAGTGATAACCGGCTTTCATACCCGGGAAAGGAATATTAGGCAGGGCTATGGGTTGGCTAAGGTCCGAAATACCGATATATCCGTCATAGGTAGTAATTAAACCACCGACGGCCTCTTTACGCGGAGCCGAACCGGTAAAAGCGATCACATCCAGCGTTGTCTCTTCCAATTCCGGCATCCGTTTTTTTAAGAAAAGCGGGGCATCAAAATAGTAGACATCGCTCTCGGTCTCATAGGCCTGGAGTAATTTCTTTTTTGAAATAAGGGCTTCGTCTTCCGCTTCATCGCTGCGATACACAAGATAACTTAGATAGTGAGCCAGAACATCGTCATAAAAATGCTGAGCAGGTTTGGTTATTTTTACTTTGGAATCTTTGGAACTGTTTAAATCATCGACCATTTTTCCGTATTTTTCATCCAGCTCTTGCAATTTGAGATTGGCCCGTTTGGCTTCTACCAGAGCGTCATCCATTTTATTCAAGTTTAGATAATCCAGAGCCTTAAATATATTCACATACAGATTTTCATAGACTTCGCCATAATAATCCATTACATTATCATTCAACAGATAAGATGCGGCTATTTGCGAGACGCTCCTGGTGAACAGTTCCTCCATGGCTTGTTCTGCGGATTCCAAATATTTGATGCTGGAATTATAATCACCGGCATAATAGTCTACAAGCCCTTTATCCAGATAATACAGGACCCGTTCTTTCCTGGTATAGCGATTTTCCTTCTTGGCTAAATCGATTTTTTTGAGGGCGGAAGAATAATTTTCAAATTGGAGATCATTTACAACCGAATTAAAATATTGTACGTAAGACACCTTCGGTGCACATTGCCAGACGAACACCAGAGGTATGACGATCAGCAGTAGCTTTTTTATCATTTGACCCCGGTTAACCTCCTAATTGCACAGAGAATCCTTTTTTAAAAGATAGTATCACCACTTATATTGGTCTTGTTGAATGAATTTTTTAATTTTTTTATCACCCATCCAAACCTTCGTGCTAGATTCAACATCGACCAATTCGAGATCAACTTTATATAAAACTGTTTTTTTCCCTTCAAAAGAGTCTACAATGGAATAGATCGCACCCTGGAGAATAAAATCGGCGGCCTGTTCATTAGCCAAATCTTTCGCCGTCTCTGCAGAAGAATAGCTTTGCTGATCCAATCGTTCGTTTCTAACTTCTTTTCGCGCCTTACCGGAAGCCACAAAGGTTACCTGACCGGAATTAATCAACTCTTTTTCCAGATCCTTGACAAATAAATCCGTATCCAGATGTTCACTGGTTTTATTGCGAATTTTACCCACTACCAGGATAGGTTTACGTTCATTATCATCCATGAAAGTCTGTAACCAGCCTCCGGTTAAGACCTGTTTAACCATGGCCTGAGCGGTCATACGGGAATCCGTATCATTCCATCTCCCACTGATGTCAGTCGTTTTATCTACCTGTATCCGGCTTACTGTTCGGGAAGGACCGGCACAGTTCACCAGGAGCAGGCCTATGATTGTCAATGGGATTAATCGAATAATAGGATGTACTTTCATTGTTCCACTCCTTATTATTGATACTTAAACGGAAATATAAAAAAATTAACAATAAAAACAATTGAATCAAATTATTTTAAAAAAGCCCGTATGAGGATACGGGCCTAATGAGATTAAACAAAATCTTATTTCAGGTATAGCATTTTGCGGATCAGGGATTTGTTCCCTTCTTCCAGCCGATAGTAGTATACACCGCTCGCCAACCCGGTGGCATCAAAGGTTATGGAATATTTCCCGGCCGTTTGTCTTTCGTTTACTAGGGTGCGGACTTTCTGGCCCAGCGTATTGTACACCGTGAGTTGAACTTTGCTGAATTGCGGTAAGCGATAGCGAATGACCGTTGTAGGACTTCCACGCAGTGAACGGTTTTTACCGAACGGATTGGGATAATTCTGCTGTAAGGAAAACTGGCGCGGCGAAGCACTCCTTTCATCGCCGATTGAGCTGGCTTGACCTTCTGTGATCGTAAGGAATTGATCGGCAGGAACAGCAGCTAATTTATCTACCGTCGATGTGCCGGGCCATTCTACAATGATCGAGTCCGCCATGGTCGCGTCGCCCAGTCCGAAGTGAGCCCGAAGGCTGTTCTGGCTGCCGAATCCCGTCTGTCCGCTGATTTCTCTTAACTGGGTAACCGATTGTCCGTTGATGGTAGCTTTAACCCTGACTTTGGCGCCGATTCCACTGCGATTTGCATTGACCCCTCTTAATTGGATCGTGATAAAATGGTTACCATTATTTAATAAATTACGGAACAAATGATTTCTTCCGTCTCTGCCCAGGACCAGGTCCAGGTCTCCGTCATTGTCAATATCGGCCCAGGCTGCAGTTCGGTCATATGTAGTTGAATCACCGGATATAACGGTAAGCGTGTCTTTGATAAAATTGCCCTGCCCGTCATTTACATACAGATAGCTGGTTTGTGGAGCACTGGAGCCTCCGGAGTTACCCACATAAACATCCAGATCCCCATCATTATCATAATCACCCCAGGCACTGGTATAAGAAAACAGGGTATCGGTGACCAATTCACCGCTGAGGATTTGTGTGAAACCGGTGCCGTCATTTCTGAAAAGAAAATTTTGTTCCGGATACTGGTTATCGTTATTGATGCCGTTACAGGTAATAAATAAATCCAGATCCCCGTCATTATCGTAATCGGCCCAACTGGCACCCTGGGCATCCTGGTCGGTTAAAATCGTTAAGGAGTCAAAATCGGTCCCGGTATTCGTCCAGAGTACCGTTTTCTGACTGGGACGGCCGGCCACAAATACCACATCCATATCCCCGTCATTATCATAGTCGGCCCAGGAAAGGTCTCCCTGATGAGATTTAACCGAAGTCAAGGTATTAAAAACCTTGTCAAAGGTACCGTCCTGGTTATTCCGATACAGAGCATTGCTATCTGCAAGGATAATACCGATAAAGGTAATACGTGCCGTACTTATGGCGAGATCAAGATATCCGTCATTATCATAGTCGGCCCAGGCAGCGCCCCCTCCTGTTTCGGTTGTAGAAGTCGTTAAATCCCCTGCAGAAACACTGCTAAATGTTCCGTCGCCATTGTTTTTATAAAGGCTGTAGGTTGTAGCATAATCAGATCCGAAAGGAGGCTTTTCGCGATATACTTCCGCTACAAAAATATCTAAATAACCGTCATTATCATAGTCACCCACCGTGGAACTCCCGGATACAAAATCATCGGTAACCAGTGTACCGGCTGATAGTTGTTCGCTGAACGTTCCGTCTCCGTTATTAAAAAACAGATGATTTACATTGGATGGAGCTTCATTATGGCCGTTGGAAATATAAAAATCCTGATACCCGTCATTGTTGAAATCTCCGAATACCAATCCGTTTGTATATCCCTTAGCGTAAGTCGTCGTGTCCAGTGAAAAATGGGCCTGAGCCCAACCCGACGAGAAAAGGACAAATAGAAACAGATAGGATAAAATAAAGTACTTAGCTTTCATAAGAGCCTCCTCATGGGGATAGCATCATTAAATCATCTTAGAGCGTAAAAAGATTTTTCAGGTTGCTATCGCTGATTAAGAAAATTGGTCACACATATCTTTTTGATAAAATCCTTACCGATTATAATTTCAATCATTAATATCCGACCCACAGCGTATCCCGCCCGTGCCGCACATCACATCTTTACTTTTTCTTCCCTAATTTAACGGCATTCACCCGGCGACGCTCCAGGTCATCCAGAATGATCTTGCGAATTCTTATGGACTTGGGAGTGATTTCTACCAGTTCGTCATCATCGATGAATTCCAGGCATTCTTCAAGGCTCATATCCAAAGGGGGCGCAATCTTCAGAGCACGGTCGGCATGAGCAGCCCGCATATTGGTTAATTTCTTGGCTTTCTGGACATTGACAACGATATCCCCCTCTTTATTGTATTCACCGACCACCTGACCCGTATAGACATTCTCACCGGGTCTCACAAAAAAGGTTCCACGATCCTGCAAACTATCCAGAGCATAAGAATTAACCGGACCATCACTCATTGAAATCATAACGCCGTTCTGGCGATGCGGGATAGACCCCTTAAAGAATTCATATTGATAAAAACGATGAAACATCACCGCTTCTCCGGCAGAGGCAGTCAATAATTTATTCCTTAAGCCGATCAATCCGCGCGAGGGAATGTGATAAACAATCTCTTTCACCGATCCCTTCTCTTCCATACGAACCATAACAGCTCTTCGTTGCCCGACAATCTCGATTACCTTTCCTGCCTGTTCATCCGGTACTTCAACAACCATTTCTTCCACGGGTTCAGCCTTCCGCCCATCAATCTCCTTGTAAATTACTTTCGGTTGTCCGACAGCGAATTCATATCCTTCCCGTCGCATGTTTTCGACCAGAATGGAAAGATGCAAAATACCCCGCCCGGAAACTTTGAAAATATCGGGTGCTCCCCCATCTTCCACTTTTAAAGCCACATCCGATTCCATTTCCCGGTACAAACGATCATGCAAATGGCGACTGGTGACATATTTCCCTTCTTTTCCGAAAAACGGAGAATTATTGATGGTAAAAGTCATGCTGATCGTAGGTTCATCCACGGCAACGATGGGCAGCGGTTCGGGATTTTCAGAATCGGTAATGGTATCTCCGATATTAATATCTTCTATACCCACGACTGCGCAAATATCACCGGCCCTTACTTTTTTTTGATCCTCGCGGGACAGGCCCTCGAAAGTAAAGAGCTGTTTAATCCGAACATCCTTAAAGCTGCCGTCACGACGTACAATTTTATAAGGTTTGTCTACCTGTACGTAGCCCCGATACACTCTTCCTATACCGATCCGGCCCACATAGGTTGAATAATCTATGGTTGTAACCTGTAATTGCAAGGTTCCTTGTTTAATTTTCGGAGCGGGAACATCTTTGACCATTGCTTTTAAGAGAGGCATCATATCTTTACTCTTTTGCATGGGATTTTCGCTGGCCCAACCCTCCCGGGCAGAACTGTAAATTACCGAGAACTCGAGCTGATCATCATCGGCCCCAAGATCGATAAACAGATCATATACTTCGTCTAATACTTCTTTAGGACGGGCTTGCGGCCGATCCATTTTATTGATGACGACAATCGGCTTTAAATGCAACAACATGGCCTTTTGGAGCACAAACCGGGTCTGAGGCATGGTTCCCTCGAAAGCATCAACCAACAGAAGGACTCCGTCGGCCATTTTTAAAACACGTTCTACCTCTCCGCTAAAATCGGCATGCCCCGGTGTGTCGATCAGATTTATTTTAAAATCATGATAACGAATGGAAATATTTTTGGAAAAAATCGTTATACCCCGTTCCCGCTCCAGATCGTTCGAATCCAGGAAGCGCTCCCGGACTTTTTGATTGTCTCTGAATACATGGGTTTGTTTTAACAATTCATCCACCAAAGTGGTTTTGCCATGATCCACGTGAGCGATGATGGCAATATTACGAATATTTTCAGCTTTCATTGTTTCCTTCTCATTTCTTATATAAAAGAATCCGGCAACCATACTATATGATTACCGGATCTTAAGTTCAACATCAACTAACGGGTTCCCTTTTCAGATCAGGTGCCCATTTCCCAGGAAGCGAGATATTTTTTCTGCTCTTCGGTTAAGGTATCAATCCGAATGGCCATGGAATCCAGTTTAGTGGTAGCAATCCATTGTTCAATCTCTTCGGGTACATCATGGACGCCGACTGGCAGCTTGTGGCTTACCATATATTCGGTGGTCAAAGCCTGGGTGGCAAAGCTCATATCCATCACAGAGGCCGGATGTCCTTCCGCGGCTGCAAGATTGATCAACCGTCCTTCGGCGAGTAAATATAATCGTCGTCCATCCGGCATGATGTACTCATCCACGTAATTGCGAACCTGCAATCTTTTTTCTTCGGCCATTGCTTCCAGATCATCAATATTGATTTCCACGTTAAAATGACCGCTGTTGGCAATAAGGGCGCCATCTTTCATCACTTCAAAAAATTCACGACGCAGAACATGAATATCACCGGTTATGGTTACAAACAGATCCCCAATTTTTGCCGCTTCACTCATGGGCATGACCAGAAAACCGTCCATGGCCGCTTCCAAAGCTTTAATGGCATCTATTTCGGTGACGATTACATTGGCCCCCATTCCCTTCATACGCATGGCAAACCCTTTTCCACACCATCCGTAACCGGCGACGACTACCCGTTTACCGGCAATTAGAAAATCCGTGGCCCGGATAATACCATCCACCGTGGACTGTCCCGTGCCATATCGATTATCGAACAGATATTTCGTTTTAGCATCATTCACGGCAAAGACCGGAATTTTCAAGGCACCGTCCTTATGCATGGCACGTAAACGAATGATCCCTGTGGTCGTTTCTTCCATTGATCCTGCTATCCGTGCTAATTTATCAGGATAGGAAGCATGCATAGTGGAGACCAGGTCTGCTCCGTCATCCATTGTGACTACCGGATCGTGTTCGATCGCTGTTTTGATATGATCATAATAGGTATCATGATCTTCACCGTTGATGGCGAATACGGAAATATCATAATCTTTAACCAGTGATGCCGCCACGTCGTCTTGTGTACTTAAAGGATTGGAAGCCACCAGAACCAGCTCCGCCCCGCCGGCTTTTAAAGTCCTGGCCAGATTAGCCGTTTCGGCCGTCACATGTAAACAGGCCGACATTTTCTTTCCGGCCAAAGGCTGATCTTTTTCAAATCGCTGCCGAATGGCCTTCAATACCGGCATATCATTATCCGCCCATTCGATGCGTTTCTTCCCCTCGCCTGCCAAACCCAGATCTTTTATATGATGCTTTACCATTTTTCCTTCTCCTATTCCTCAATTCGATTCATTAATACAAGTTTAAGTTCAATTTTTCAAAAGGTGTTAATATATATAAATTCTTAACAATAAGCCACTACTCCTTCTCGCGAAATAGCCGATCCGTGATAATTCCCTGCAAATGGTATTTTTGAAAGGATTCGGCCACAACCGGATCATTAATGGTCCAGACATAAAGCTCTTTGCCTTTCTCAATTGCTATTTCCACAAAGCGATCGGAAATTACATTAAGATGGGGGTGCCAGGCGTCGGCCTCGATAAAACCATCTATGTAACGATGTATGGGAAAAAGATTTCTGAACAGGTACCCCGTCCTGAGCGAGGGCGTGATCGATTTTATGATGTTGAGAAACAGCGGATTAAAAGCTGAAATCCACACCTGATCCAGCATATTCATGTCACTGACAAGACGGACCAATTTTCGGCCCAGGAGTTTAGGGCTTATCATGAAGGTCTTCGCATCCAGATTCAGAGGCACGCTACCCCGGAATTCCTCCAGGAATTCATCCAATGTACAGATTGAATCCACAAATTTGTATTGTTCCTTTTTAAAGGACAAGCTCTTAAGATAACTTGCTGAACAGCGGTGTACCCACTTATTTTGGCCAAAATGATGTTTCAGGTTTTTGTCGTGGAACAGAACAATCTGTTCATCAGCCGTGAGACGGATATCGACTTCCAGAGCGGTAGCTCCTTCTTCGATAGCCAATCGGCCGGCGCGAATCGTATTTTCAGGGGCAAGAATATGTTCTCCCCGATGAGCAATCATAAGTGGATTTATGTTAACAGACATAGCAGTTTTCTTAAAAAAATGGGTAATTGCGAATCAAATAACCGACCCATCCCGTGATGATAATCAGAATGATCCAAAAACCTGTAATTTGTAATTTATTTTTAAAAAGAATTCTCTGTCCTAGCAGAGCATAAGAGATCCCCGATATAAAAATCGTGAAATAGCTAATACCGATCAGAATTTGCACAACGATCCGGGGCGCATCAAATAAGAATAATAAACCGGCCACGGCAATGACTGTTGTATTTACTTTCCCCCAGAACTTAGCAGGTATCGGTTCGCCAATTTTGCCCATTAGAATCCATCCCCCCAGGATAATCATCACATCCCGGTAAATCAAAAACACAATTACCGGCAGGGGAAAATGACGGTAGATGATAAGCGCTATAAACACGGCTGCCATTCCGATTTTATCGGCCAAAGGATCGAGCACTTTGCCCAAATCCGTTACCTGATTCAGCTTACGACTCAAATAGCCGTCTAAAAAATCGGTACTGGCCAAAACCAATGCCACTGAATAAAGTACCCAATGGCTGGAGGTAACAGGATGCTTGATGAGCAGCACAAAGGGCCATACAAAAATAATACGGCTGATGCTTAATAAATTGGGAATATAAAAAAATTCTTTAAACTTGATTTGCATAATGGTTTTGTGTGCTCTTCCGCTCCGAATGAATCCCGAAAATTGTGTTTCATTTTAAATGTAATAAAATTAAACATAAAATAAAAAATTTTGATTTCCATTCGATTTGGAACCGAATGGCTTCCTTCTCGTTAGATTAATTTGTTTGGATAAACAAAAATAAATGATTAAATTTTGTAAGCGTACAAAATAATCAAATACGGTCACATGATTATTATAAAACGAGTTCCGTAATGCGTAAAGTATTTGTTGCTACCCTTACTCTTTCCTTTCTATACATTGTCGTGGCCGGGAGCAATATGCATAACCACCCCTTTGCTTCCGGTGAAAATGATCATTGTCCGGCCTACCTGATTAGCATTAGCTATAATTTTGATCAGCTACCATCCGCTCTGGATTCGCTGACTACTCTTAATACGGTCATCATATACATTACATTATCCGATTACGAATATCAACAGGCCTATTACTATTCCCCCATCAATGGCAGAAGCCCTCCTCCTGATTCGAACGAACAGCTATCTGTTATCGGCTGAGAGGTTCGCTGGTTTTCTGCAAGCCCTTTTTTCTTCAATATTATTTACAAAAACCTCTCTGCAATCATTGCAAATCAGGCAAGATGCGCATCGCCTTTTTTGTTCTGTTTTCAATTCAGTTTCCGCCGGTAACAGCTCTTAAAATATACCTTATCATATTTGGATTGCAAGGAGAGCAGGATGAAACGCAATATAACAATCTTGACTTTGATGCTTATTTTCATAAGCGTCCAATTGGGAGTCGCTCAGAAAAGGAAAACATCGGAGCTCGATTCATTAAAGAAACAGGTCTTGGAATTAAGCAAACAGGTAAAGCAATTGACCAAGCAGAAAGCCGAGGACGATCTGAATCAATTGTTGCAGGAGGCCAATCAGGTGGCTAGTAAACCTGCCGAATCTAAAAATGAATTAAAAGAATTCAGAAGCGGCCAGCGGTCTTTGCAAGCTATCAATCCTGAAATCAGTGTTACAGGGGATGCCTTTTTGCAAGAGGTTGTCAATAAGAACGGCTTTTCAGAACGGCAGCGCAGCGGAACCTATTTCCGAGTGCTCGGCATACATTTTCAAAGCAATTTGGACCCATTCAGTCTGGCTAAAGTAGCTCTGGAAGTTACTCCCGAAGGTATTGAACTGGGCGAAGCTTACGCTACATGGACCGATGTCGTTAAGAATTTTTCATTAACGGCCGGAAAGTTTCGTCAGCAATTCGGTGTTATTAACCGCTGGCATGCCCATAGTCTGGATCAATTTGATTTTCCTCTGGCATTAACCACAATTTTGGGAGAGGAGGGCCTGAATCAAATCGGTTTTTCCATCGACTGGTTGATGCCCCCCCTGCTGGCCACAACCAATACATTAACGATTCAAATTACCAACGGACAGAACGCGCATCTATTTAATAATAAAGCGTTCGGCTTCCCGGTTGTTCTGGGACATCTTAAAAATTTTTACGATATCAACCCGAACACTTATATCGAATTGGGAATAACGGCGATGGCCGGGTATAATAATTTTCGTGGCTATAATGAAAACGGAATTCTGATTAAAGAACCCGACCGGTTGACAAAGTTAGGCGGTATCGATTTAACCTATTTCTGGGAACCGGTGAACCGGGCGCACTACCATTCATTTGTCTGGCGTTCCGAGCTGTATTATGCAGACAAAGAAGAACCGTTACATCAACATATTAAAGCTATGGGGGGGTATTCTTATATTGAATATAAACTGAATGAACGCTGGCAGGCCGGTTTTCGCTATGATGTAACCCAGCCTTTTATCTTTGAAAACCGACATCAAACAATTTATCAACTGGTCCCCTATCTAACGTGGTGGCAAAGTCATTGGGTTCGATTCCGTTTGCAGTATAATTATAAAAATGGCAACACATTCACCGCAGCCGATCGATTATTGCGCTTACAGTTAACCTGGGCCATGGGTCCTCATAAACATGAGCGATACTAACCAAAGGCTGATTTTGAAAAGAATACGTATAATCTAAGAATCATAAAAATCGGAGTTTTTTAAATGAAAAATATTAAGTATCTGTTACTAATCCTATTGCTCAGTATTCAGGCTTTGCTGGCCGGCCACAAAATACAGGTTGTCACCACACTGAGCACTTATGCCGATATTGCTAAAAAGATTGGCGGCGATAAAGTGGAAGTTCGTCATATTGTTGCCGGAAATCAGGACGCCCATTTTGTACGTCCCAGGCCAAGTTATGCTGTTTTGCTTAACAAGGCGGACCTTTTCGTTTCCACCGGGCTGGATTTGGAATTGTGGGCTCCCACTCTTGTAGATATGTCTAAGAACCCTAAGATCCGATCCGGCCAAAAGGGTTATGTTTCAGCCAGTTCAGGAATTGACCTACTGGATAAACCGGACGTATTATCACGCAGTGAAGGAGGCTTGCACATCTATGGGAATCCTCATATTATTTCCAGCCCTTTAAATTTCAAAATTATTGCTAAAAATATTGCCATCGGCCTGGAAAAAAATGATCCGGATAATGCCGACTTTTACGAACAAAACCTAAAATCTTTTAACCACAAAATCGATGAACATATTTTTGGGAAAGATCTGGTACAATTAATGGGTGGTAGTTTGTTGACCAAATTAGCATTGACCGATCAGCTAATTCCCTTTCTTCAAACCAAGTCCTATAAAGGAAAAAAATTAATCGATTACTTAGGAGGTTGGCTAAAAGAAGGCATGATTTTCCGTGGTAAAAAAATTGTAGCCTATCATAAAAACTGGGTCTATTTTCATCAACTGTTCGGAGTTGAAGTGGTGGGATTCGTTGAACCCAAGCCCGGTATTCCTCCTTCCCCGAAGCATGTAGAGGTATTGGTGAAAGATATGAAAAAGAATCACATCAAGGTTCTTATGGCTGCAAATTATTTTAGCGAACGGAAAGTGCGGGAAATATGCGACAAGGTCGGGGCGATTCCGGTCATCGTACCCATGGGAGTCAACGGTGCACCCGGAACCGATGATGTGTTTAAACTGGTTGATTACTGGGTCGCCCATTTGAAATCGGCCTTTCTGCAGGCCCGGAAAGGAAACTAGAACGGGCAATCGTTTACCGGAATCTGGCTGGAACCGGACCGGACCCATGATGACTTCTCTGGGTTTGGGAATAAGGGAATAAGAACTATTCCCTTATTCCTGTTTTTCCAGCTATCGAAAAGAGGAGATTCCAAATTATAAGCCAAAATTTTTATTTCAGAGCATAGTATTTTTAATGAACCATTATTTATGGAGATTACGATGCACTTAAGTATATGGGATATTATGGCGCCTGCCTTTTTCGAATGTCTGATTTTGGTAGGTATCCATTCCTATCTGGGTTTACATGTCATTAAGCGGAAAGTCATATTCGTTGATCTGGCTCTGGCCCAGGTGGCTGCTTTGGGTACAACCGTTGGTTTTCTTTTTGGTATCTTACCGGGCACAAGCGGTGCTTATTGGTTCTCTTTAGGATTTGCCATTCTCGGTGCTGCCATTTTTTCTCTCTTACGGTTCAGACATGAAAAAATTCCCCAGGAGGCGGTGATCGGATTGGTATATGCTCTTGCTGCGGCCACAGCCATCCTGGTGATTGACAAAGCCCCTCACGGAGCAGAACATATCAAGGATTTACTCACCGGAAGTATTTTATGGGTAAAATGGACCACTATTCGCAATGCGGCTATCGTTTATGCCGCAGTCGGTCTGTTCCATTATATTTTCCGTGATAAATTTCTGCTTATCTCCGATCACCCCGAAGAAGCGTATCGTCGGGGCTTATCCGTACGCTTCTGGGATTTTCTGTTTTATGTTTCTTTCGGAATCGTTATCACCCACTCCGTGGGTACGGCCGGCGTATTGCTGGTGTTCGTTTTCCTGGTTGTTCCGGCCATCACTTCCATTATGATTACCGATGTCCTGTGGAAACAGCTGGCTATCGGTTGGTCCATGGGCCTGGTGGTCAGCGTACTGGGCCTGTACATTTCCTATATCGCGGATTTGCCCAGCGGACCCACGGTAGTCGCATTTTATGGAGCGATGCTGCTTTTGGTGGCCTTGATTCTTTTTGTAGTGAAAGCGCCATCGCGCGGCCGTGCTTTGCTCAAAATCGCTTTCGGAACAGGGATAACCATTATAGTCGTTTTTTTCTTCCGTCTCCTCGGTGAGTATTTTCATACTGCTGAACATCGCCAGGAAAGGCAACGATTTACGGCAACAGCGAGCCGTACCTTGCATGACCCGGAGAAAACGGGACCTGTTCCATCCTCGCTGAATGAGAAATATATCTTACAACTGACGAACATAGATAGTCTGAAACTCTTTTTTCATAAAAGCGATGATTATTCCTTGCGCCTGGATATTGCGCGGCGAATGGAAAAATTAAACCCAAAAGACGGAATCGGAGCCCTGCTCTCTTTGCTTAGAACTTGTCCCTTTTCCTTTTTAAGGGAGGAAATTATTTCTGAAATTGAAAAATACAGTCACGAGCGTTTCGGCTACGACAGTAGTTTGGATGCGGCGCAAAATGCACCAGCTTTTCATAAACTAAAAATCTGGTACGAAAATAGGTTTAATTGATACCCTATTTTTTATCAAAGATATTGAAGCATCAACAAAAGATGATATAGCCTATTACGCTGAATGATCTATTGGGGAAAAGGTTAAATTTTAGGTTATGCCGAAGACAGCCCTTCGGCAAAATCAATTATCGAAATCCTGGTAAATTCTCAATAAATTTTCACATTCTTTGAACATACAAGTCATTTTTTTCTGTTACATTTTTCTGTAAATTGTGTCGACAGAAATCCAGAATCAGGAACTTTTTTGACACAAACCATGTATCGTACTATTCATATTTTATATTATTTATTATTGCTGCTAGTTATTTCGGCAGAGGCGCAGGAGAGCATTCGAATAATCAATGGGGTTTCGGTTCCCAGTGACTTCCCCGGACTTTCACCTTCAATTTTAAGCGATAAAGTTGCACCCGGAAAGCTATTTTTAGCTAATAGCAAAAACGGGAGATATATCATGATTTTTGAAAATGACGGTACGCCTTATTTTTACCGACGTCTTTCTGCCGACGGACGCGATTTTAAAGTCCAACCCAATGGTTTACTTTCCAGACGGTATTTAACCGATCACACCGGATTTATAACTCTGGATTCCAGCTATTCGGTTGTCGATTCATTCGTTTGTGCCAACGGCTATACAACCGATGAACACGATTTTCAGATTACAAAGAATGGCCATCATCTGATGATTGCCAAAGGAATGCGTCATGTGGATATGAGCCAGATAGTTTCCGGTGGGCAGGCAGACGCTATACTTTATGATACGCATATACAGGAATTTGATGAACATAACAATCTCATTTTTCAATGGCTCTGTTACGAGCATTACGATATTCTCGATGCTGTCCACGAAGTCCTTACGGCAAAATCCATAGATTGGGTGCATATAAATTCGGTTGCTGAAGATTATGACGGTAATCTGATCATATCGAGCCGCAACCTGAGCGAAGTAACTAAGATTAATCGACGGACTGGTGTTATTATCTGGCGTTTAGGCGGTGTGCATAATCAGTTCGAGTTCGTTGATGACAGTATTGGTTTCTCTTATCAGCATGATGCTCGTCCTGTACCCGGCAATCCGAACCATTACACCCTATTTGATAACGGCAATTATCATAATCCTCCTTTCTCAAGGGCGGTTGAATACGCCCTGGATACAGTTTCTATGCAGGCTACCAAAGTTTGGGAATACCGAGCGGATTCCCAACGTTTTACAGGCCGTTTTGGAAATGTTCAGCGTCTGCCCAACGGCAATACTTTAATCAATTGGGGACAAAGTTATCTCCCAAAGGTGAGCGAAGTAACACCCCAAGGCGAAGTCGTTTATGAAGCAGACTTTGAAATCAGTTCTACCTGCTACCGCACGTTCCGTTTTTTATGGGGTGTGCAGGCGGATAAACCTTATCTTGTAGCAGAATCTTTTCCTGACGAAGTACATCTTCTATTTAATACTTTCGGTGACGAACATGTGAAAAAATATATTGTTTATGGAGCCGTAAGGGGAAATACCTTAACCCCTATAGATACCACTGGATATCCATATTCACGCTTAACCCAACTCGCGAATGGCAAACATTATAAATTTCGTGTATGTTCGATTGATAGTTCGGGCATGAAAAGTCCTCTTTCTAATGAAGTTCAGGTTATGGCCCATCATCTTACAACAGGTCAAAATTACCTATTCAACGGCGATTTTTCCGATAGTCTTAATCATTGGGAGCTGGCGATACAAGACAGCGCAAAAGCCACGGCGGGCATAAACACTCAAGAAGAATTAGCTTTAAGTATCACCCGGCCCGGTACCAAAGCGCAAGATATCCGGTTTTCTCAGAACGAAGTGCCCCTACTACAGTATAGTAAATATCGATTTCAGTTTGACGCTTACGCCCAGCAAAATCGTCTTATCGAGGCAAAAATTGAGCGCGCTGTCTCGCCCTACGATAATTACGGCAAGATCGGTCCTACTTATCTTAAAACAATAAAACAGCACTTCTCTTATGAATTCATGATGGAAAATAATGATGATTATCAGGCGCGTGTGGTGTTTAATTGCGGAGCTGAACCAGGTGATGTGTATTTAGATAATGTTTCTCTTAAGGAAATTCCATCCGCAGTTATAGATAAGCCTCATGTTTTACAAGGTTTTCGTATATTCCCAAACTACCCCAATCCCTTCAATGCACAAACGAGAATCGAATATAAGGTAACAACAAGGTGCAAGGTTCATTTTCAATTTTATAATATTTTGGGTAAATTAGTTAGCGAAACAAGGCAATCACCACATCATGCCGGAACTTATTCCATCGTTTTTGACGGCACCCGTTTAAGCAGTGGAATATATTTTGTTCGAGTGCAAGTAAATATTACCGGTGAGCGAACATTTGAATTCAATACACAAAAAATGGTATTGATCAAGTAAATCAAAAATAAGGAGTGCACATGTGTTCAAAATTATTTTCCACAAGATTCTTTATAATTATTTTTTTATCACTATTTAACACCGGTATTGCAGCACACACATATCTCTATCTTTCACCAGTGCCGGATTCCAGATTAAATTCACGAGCAACCAACATTATCATACGTCCCGGTTCTACTATAGACGAGAACAGTTTAAATATATCTTTAATATCCGTTGTCGGAAAGCAAAGTGGCAATCATACCGGGCACATTTTATTGACTGCAGATAGAAAAACCATTGTTTTTGTACCCTTTAAAAAATTTGCTGCTGGAGAAGAGGTTCTCGTTATTCTTAAAAACGGATTAAAAACACAGAGAGGACAGATTGTGCAAGGAGTTTCCTTCTCTTTTACCGTTACGCCTTTGGAACAACCAATTCCAGCGCAATCGGAATTTACTTACCATCGCGAGTCATTGAAAAAGATACAGCCTAAAATTACCAGTGGAGACACCTTGCCGGCAGATTTTCCCACCATAAACGTGGTCAATCACGGCGGCACCTCTCCCGGGCTTCTGTTCGGCGGTGTTAAATCTAGATTGGATTCCATTGGCAGTTACCATATTGTACTCAATGATTCAGGAAAAGTGGTATATTATGAACCCGGTGACGGACGTAATTTTCGCGTTCAACCAAACGGGTTTATCTCCTATGCCAAAAATATCGGTGGCCGGCATGATAATATTTTTATGATTGAAAATCATAATTTTGTGGTAGTGGATTCTTTTCAGATGGGTAACGGCTATCTGGCCGACGGCCATGATTTTTGGTACCTGCCCAACGGCCATGCTCTAATGCTGGCTTATGATGTGCAACCAGTAGATATGAGTCAAATCGTGGCAGGGGGTCAACCGGACGCCATGGTTACCGGCTCAATTATTCAGGAATTAGACAACGATAAAAATGTTATTTTCCAATGGCGCTCCTGGGACTATATTCCGATTACCGATTCATACAACAACCTTACGAAAAAGAACTTTGATTATATCCATATCAATGCCATGACGATAGATAGCGATGGTAACATTTTGCTTTCTTGCCGCGGCACATCTGATATCGTAAAAATAAGTCGTGATAGCGGAAAAATTATCTGGCATTTAGGTGGCAAGCATAACGATTTTACATTTATAAACGAACATCCCGAAAACGCACCGCGGTATTTTAAGTATCAACACAATATTCGCCGCCTGCCTAACGGACATATCACATTATTTGATAACGGAATCAATAAAAGCGATAAAGAGCGTGGTTACTCACGTGCCGTGGAATACGCCCTTGACGAAGTAAATAAAACGGCCACATTAGTATGGGAATACCGTCATTCACCGGATATAGCCGCTATTTCCGGTGGAAAAGTACAACGTCTTAGTAACGGTAATACTTTGATTACCTGGGGTGGAGCGACCCGCGACGGTTCACCGGTATCAACGGAAGTGAATAGTGCGGGTGAACTTTTGTTCGAAGTTTCCTTCAGCGAAAAAAGCATTACCGGCACGTTTCTGCGCTTTGCCTGGGACACTCCAGACATCACTGACGAAGTCACAAAATACGAAGTGCTGGCCGGCAATTCGTATACGTTTAGTCAGGGTGATTCGATACAAACAGGCACCACTTTATTGATTAATTCCTTTGAAGGGGAAACTTATAATGCAATAACCGTTAACAAAACAAAACAGGGTCCACAGAATCCCCAATTTACCGAAAAAGCCCCTCGTGTGTTACCCGTACATATTATTGTCTCACAACAGGATATCACTTCTATTGATGCTACCATTTATTTTGACACGCAAGTTTTGGGCATTTCAAATCCAGATTCGATTTTAATTTTTCAGCGGGAATTTCCTGGTCAGGGATTATTCTTACCATTGGCCACATCTTATAATCCGGTCACAGGCAAGGTTAGCGCCAAAACAACCAAATTCGGAGAATTTATTTTAGGTTACCCGGATTATGAATCCATGGTTTACGAGCCCAAATTATTACAGCCTCCCGATTCTTCATCGGTCAATGAGAATTTACCGCTTACGTTTAGCTGGGCCCCGGTTGGGTTTTTTAATAATTTTGATTTGCAAGTGGCCAAGGATTCTCTATTTAACCAGATAGTTTTAAATCAAACATCTTTAAAAAATACTAAATATACACTCAATTACCTCTCTGCCAATACCACCTATTACTGGCGTATGCGCACCACTAATGATGCCGGTACAAGCAAATGGTCAAACACATTTGTTTTTACCAGTACACCGCCGAGTATTCATATTTCTGATCCTAACGGCGGTGAACAGTATCAGCGTGGACTGGATTATTTTATCCGTTGGGAAGATAATATTGCGGAAAAAGTGGTTATTGAACTTTATCGCAGTGATACACTATTTCAGCAAATCGCAAATGTACCCAGTTCCGGTACTTACAAATGGTCTATCGATACGGATATGCCCATTGATTCGACCTACAGAATTCGTTTATGCAGTGTCAATGATTCGACTTTGTATGATCTTAGCGATAATACGTTTTCCATTATTGATACGCTAACAACTATTGAAGATGGCCATAATTATTCCGTTTCTGCATTGCGGTTATATCAGAATTACCCTAATCCGTTTAATCCTATAACGACCATTAACTATAGTTTGTCCTCTAATGGGAAAGTACGGTTGACGGTTTACAACACCTTAGGACAAATTATTGAGGTATTGGTGGATAAAACACAACAAGCAGGAATGCATACCGTGCATTTTGATGGGCATGGCCTGGCCAGCGGCGTATATCTGTATCGACTTGAAACTGCATCCGGCTTATGCATGACCAAAAAAATGATTCTGATTCAATAATAACAGTTTTGTAACTTCGAAAATATTCCTCATGCCACGGCCATAGCCCGGAATAGAATCCCGGACCGGGATAGAGGCTACTCTACTGTAACTTTAAAAGTTTACGATGTGAGCGGACACGAAATCAAAAATCTATTTACTGGCCGTTTAGCCGCCGGCCGGTATGAGGTACTCTGGAAGGGGAACAATAATCGAGGACAAACACTGCCCAGCGGGCTCTATTTCTGTGTACTTTCTTCCGGCAAGACCCGAAAGGTAATCAAAATATCTCTGCTACGATGATTTTCTTTAATAAATAAAAAAAGAGATTTCTTTATTCAAAGAATCTCTTTTTTGGGATTTATAGCATGTGCAGGATTTATTCGGCACTCGTGTATATTAGCCGATATGTTCTAAAAGAGGTCCTCTTCGTTCATCGGTTCTTCACCGTTTTCCCGTTTGCCTTTCCGTTCTTTGTAATTGTTGAACTTATAACTGATTTGCAGCATGACCACCGGCGCTTTGCGTTTAAAAATCGTATGTGAATAAAAATAAGGCGATTCGCTGATAAAATCCCATTTAGCCTGATTAAAAATATCCCGCAACTGAAGCGTTAGCGACAAACGCCTCTTGAACAATTCCTGACGAATGCCTGCATTCCATCTTACATAACCTACGCGTTTACCCTGGGCCGAAACCGATGGACTGTTGTACATACCGTTAAGCTGCAAGCGGGTTGATTTTCCAAGACGAAACGTATTGTTAAAGCGTAGATTCCAGTTAAAGCTTTTCCGAGAGAAAGGCCGTTGATACAAAACTCCTTCAATATGGTAATCGAACAGATTGCCCATCAGATTTACATTCCAGATTTTGAATACATCCCAATTCAGCATTAATTCCGTGCCCAACATATAATCTTTACCCACATTGGCCAGGGTATGTAAACTGACATCTTTTTCATAAACAGATTTCACACGTTCGATTTTATTATGCGTTATACGGTAATACGCTTCGACAGAAAACAAAGTACGGCCAAAATAAGTTTGATGGCTCATTTCATAAGAATCGATGTATTCCGGTTTCAAATCGGGATTACCCCGGCGCACATTGTAAGCGTCGATCCAGGTGACAAACGGTGTCAGATACCAGCCGCGTATTCGGTGTAAACGGCGGGTATAACTGGCCATGATCTGGCGAGCCTGCGAGAATTTATACGACAGATGTATAGTAGGGTACAAATCCAAACGATCCAACGTAAAGGTTTGATCTTCCCCGCGCAATTGGATATGCCGATCTGTATACTCTCCGCGCAAACCTCCCTGATAGCCCAGTGCACCCCGTTCACCGGAGTACATCAGATAAAGTGAGTGAATGTTATTTATATATTGCACCGAATGATCAAATTTGGGTTCAGCAATATATTGGTTACTTGTGCTGTCATAATCCGAGAGCCCGGTAATGTCCTCGGAATACCCAAATCGGCTCTGATAACCGGCTTCGAATTTATTATTTTTGTTTACGGGCAGAGTGTAATCAAATTTAATACGTACAGGTTGTGACGGTCCCTTTTCGGTTGATTGACGCCCGCTGGTCAGTTGATCGGAATCATTCCGCAATTCATCAACGCTTTTCTCGTTGCCGTCCCGTTTTTGGATCAGCAGGCTGCCGCTAAGCTGGTGTCCTTTACGCCTAAAATTGTGTTGATAATCCAGGTTAACCGAATAAAAATGTCCCCAACGATTCGACAGGCCGTAGCTATCGTAAATCAATTGTTTTGCCCCCGGTTCTGTCCATTGCAGATAATCCTGCGTAATGATGCGTTTCCCTTCCCTGTAACCGTAACGGATGCCCAGACTAATCACATCATTTTTTGTCAAATCATAATCAAAACCGGTGCGGATACTATAATTCACGCGCTTTCGTTCAGCGCTGCCGTCGGAATTAATGAATGTGGTGGTATCTTTAAAGCCGTTACGGCGTTTTTCCGTACGTGTGCCGGGATAATTCCTGCTGTTAAAATCCGCTCCCAAATACATTTTAAGTCCGTCCAGTCGATAACTGAAAATGAAATCCGCACCATATTTATCATCCAGTCCCAAATTTAGATTAACAATGCCGTTCACGCCCAGCAGTTTATTCTTTTTTGTAACAATGTTAATAATTCCGGCAGTACCGTCGGGATCATATTTGGCCGAAGGATTGGTAATGATCTCGATATTCTCAATGGCGCTGGCCGGGATTTGCTGCAGAGCATCCGTACCCTCCAATATAGAGGGTTTGCCGTCGATCAGTACCAAAAAACTTTGGCTGCCACGCAACGAAACATTACCTTCGATATCCACTGTTATGGAAGGTACGTTTTCCAGTACGTCCACAGCTGTGCCGGAGATGACCGTATGTTGCCGGGTAACGTTAATCACCTTTTTATCGATTTGGTAACGGACAGGTGCTCTTTCTCCAACCACTTCGATGGATTCTGTTTTCATTTTGACTTCATAGAGAGGAATTTCACCTAAATCGACTTTAAGACTGCCCCGCCCGATGCGGATATCTTTTACCGTATCCGCACGAAAGCCCATATATTTAACGGTTAAGTAGTATCGGCCGGGACGAATTTTTTCCAGTAAAAAGCGGCCATCACTATCGGTTATGGTACCGTTCACCTGTTTATTGTTACCTTGGGAATGCAAGATAATATAGGCATATTCCACCGCTTGCCCGTCCGAAGCATCGGTCACTATTCCGGTAATCAATCCGCCCTGAAACCTGGAACCCGAAGGACGCCCCTGAGCCATAACGGGGCTCGGCAACATACTAATTACAAACAAAAATATACTTACAAACAAAATCCTGCGCATCTTTATAGCACTCCTTGATCGTTCTTTCCGTATCCGGTTATTAATTATCCAAAAGAATAGTAAACCATAGATTCTCTTCACGAATCATCCGCTGTTTCCGGGGGCGATAGCCGTCATTTCCTTCCCGTCCCATTCCACCCCTTCCGCGTCGAACGGTTCCCCCCATGCGGCGCATCTTGTTTACTGAAGTCATCTTCCATTGAAGACCAATGAATATCTTTCCGTTATGAATACGAACTCCGTATCCGCTTACTCCCTTTTTTAAAATGGGAATCTTGAACTCAATTGTATTGATTCCGTTCTGATAACCGGAAGCAATGGCAAATCGCGGCAGGGCAGAAAGCGGTGTCTGCTCTTTGAAAGGATAGGCTCTCAGAAAAAAATCGCCGCTATGTAAAGGTATCCCCGGGCCTCTCATTTTTTGGCGGTTCGTCCTGTAAGCCGCCTCTTCCCTTTTATTTTGCGCTCTGAAACGGGTCGGCAGTTCCAGTCCTGTGGACTTATCTTTATTCAACCATAGCGTGAAACCAAACATACGTAGCTGCCGCATAAAAGTTGCGTCATTGGAGCGCAAAACCAGAAACAAATAGTCAGATGCATTGGCGCTCGCAACGAGAAAAGGCGGATCTTTGACCAGAAACGGTTTCACACCCTGCCAATCGTCATAGTTTCCGTCAATGACTATACCCTGCTTCACGGCATGACTGAATATTCTATTTGTGCTGCAACCCGAAAGAATTACCATAAAAAAAACAATAATCAAACCCGATATATATTTCATTATCCATCCCATAGTATGTTTTAGAAGCATTAATTAAACAACTATTATGCCAAGCTTAGGAGCTTTAAAATAGCCGTCAACACGTATGTCTAAGGAAGGAATCGACAAAATTGTCGGCCACACGACAAATCATCGACAAAATTGTCGAATGAGTAACTGGTGAATAAGCTCCCTATCTAAAAAAAGGGACAGCCTTTAATGGCTATCCCTTCCCTTTCTTTATTAAAACCGACCATCGATTCGGGCGGTCAATGCAAGATCAACATTTTTCTCACCCGGGATTTCCGACCGGAAACAAGCCGGTAATAATAAGTACCCGAAGCCAAACCGGCAGCATCAAACTGTACACGAAACTGTCCGACAGACTTCGCTTCGTTAACCAGTGTCCTTACCTTCTGGCCTAATGCATTGTAAACGGTCAATTCCACCATACCCGGCTTGGCGATTTCATAACGGATGGTGGTGAATGAATTTTCACCGTGAGGTTGACTTCCGCCGAAAGGATTGGGATAATTGGCAAAAAGAGCAAAACGGCGGGCAATCTTACTCTCGGCGCTTATTGCCGAAACGGTGTTGGTCACGATTACATCATCCACACCCCAACCCCAACCGTTTGTGTTGGCATCGGCAAATAACCGAAATCGAATATAGACATTTTGATCCGGGGCATAGACCGTAGTTAAATCGATCGGATGGTTGCGCAGCATGGATTCGTCGCCGTTCGAACCGTTATCATATGCACTCTGCCAGGTTGCATCGTAGCGGCAGTCGTAAGGCGTAACCAAATTGGTCCATATATCCCCGTCATCGGAACCTTCCACGGTGACATAATCCCAAAAATTATTATCCCCATACTGACTACCTGCATCACCCGGTTCCACAATGGCTACATCATTATAGCTTAGCGAAGTTCCTCCTTTGATGGTGATCGGCGTTCCCATATACGTGATATATGTTTTTCCATCCAAATATGGATGATCGGTATTCAGCAAAGCATCGGTAAAACCGTTTGGTGTGGAAATGGTCATATCTCCGAAAAAAGTACTCGTACCGCTGTTAAAATTTTCAGAGAGCGTATCCACCGCCGAATATATCATCCGACTTTTTTCTGTACTTGCTGCCGATTGAATCCCCCGGAAACCCACAACCTGAGCCGTCACATTTTCAGTGGGATTAGTGAGATAGGTACCGAACGTATCGATTCCCGCAGGAATATTGTAAAGGCGATCGGTTACCTGATTATTTACAAAAATCAGTGTGGAATCATAATCCGAATTCGCTGTAAAACGGATTTTGAGAATATGGGTGTTGGGATTAGGAACGGTCAGATCCTGTAATGTGGGAGAGAGTAAATCCCCCTGGGATAGCTCGTCGCGGTGCACACTCCAGATACCGCGACCGTGGGTCGAAGCTACAATTTCCTGCCCGATAATTTTCAAACGCCGGATGGATACTGCCGGAATATCATTATTGATTTGCCAGGACCGGCCGTCATCATAAGAAATAAATAAACCGATATCGGTTCCGATCCAAATCTCCGTCGTATCAAAAGGCATAACGAGAACGGTGTACACCGGAACATCGGGAAGATTATTGTTCATATTTTCCCAGGTATTTCCCAGATCACGTGTACGGTAAATTTTTCCCGATCCGGAAGAGCCGATGGTAAGAAAGGCCGTGGAATCCTGTGAAGGATGGGTACTGATGCCGGTTAGCCAGGCATGCGGACTGCCCGAGGGTTGATTGACCTGATGAAAAGTCTGACCGCCATCCGTGGAAACATTAATATATATCGTTGTCGCACCGGCCCAGACAATATTGGATGTACTCCGGGACACGGCAATTTTATACCGTGAATAATCATTATTATTAATCGAGGTAGCATGCCAATTAGCTGCCGCATCGTCTGTCCAATAAACCGTATTGTTGTCTCCGGCAGTGAACAGTTTATCGGAATTATGAGGATCCATGGCCAGCGGAGTATGGAATATGCCGCTTTCGGGCATACCGTTGTTTGTATAGGTGAAATTGTATCCCCCATCCGTGGATTTATATATTTTAGTATAATACAGAGTTCCGTACACCACGTTGGGATTTGTTTTGTCCCAGGCACAATCGAAACCATCACCGCCGATTACCTGCTCCCAGGCCGAAGTATTGGTAGGTTCCAAAGGGGAACGATGGGTACCGTTATCCTGCGTCCCGCCGATGAATTGGTTGGCAGACGGATGACGGTCCACATCATAATACTGGGTTACATTATATCCGTTATTCTTCTCATTCCAGGTATTGCCTGCATCATCAGAGAAATGTACCCCGCCGTCGTTGCCGGCCAGAATGGAAAAATTCGTTTGTGATGTTTGAATCGTTACCAGGGCGTGCTGGTCGGCGTGAACATAAGGATGGGAACTACCCGAATACCATTCCGTAAGTTGGGAGGCAGACATATTGGAACCGTTAATATGAACGCGATACAAATTAATGCCCCCGACATAAACGATATCTTTGTTGAGCGGGCTGACTACCAGAGCGTTATCATACCATCCCTGGCCGCCCAACCAATTGGTGGAATTGCCGTAATCGACCCAGGTCTCACCGGCATCCGAAGAGCGAAAAAATCCTAGAAGCCCGTTACTGCTGTTAACCGGCGAAGCGTAGAGCACCGTGGTATCCACTTCGGATATGGCGATTTCGATCCGTCCCTCATCGGAAATCTCTTCGCTGACAAAGTTCCAGTTCCGACCGCCATCCGTGGATTTGTAAATACCGCTACTGTTAACCGCGATAAACTGCGTATTAAAACGCAAGGGATTGGCGATGATTTGCTGAACCCGATTACCATTGTTAAACGTTTCCGACCAGGATACACCCCCATCTGTAGAAAGATAGACGCCGCTGTTCGTTGCAACCGATAAATGATCGGCATCGTTCGGATCAACGACGATGCGGTTTACATAGCGAAAATCGGCATTGGAAACCGTACTCGAAATTTGTTGCCAGTTTGTCCCTCCATCTACGGTTTTAAACAATCCGTCACCGATAATGGCATCGCTGTTGTAAAACCCTTCTCCGGTTCCGGCATACAAAATATCCGGATTACTTTTGCAGATACCCATACAGGTTACCGAAATAATCGGCATGTTGTCGGTTTGACAGGTCCAGCTTGCTCCTGCATCGGTTGTTTTCCAGATTCCACCGCCCACGGCGCCGGCCCACCAGGTATCGGAATGATTCGGATGTACAATAATCGTCCGGGTCCGTCCGCCAATATTGCTCGGACCACGCTCTATCCAATTTAGAGCATTCACCTTTTTCAATGAATACTGTGAGCGAGCCTGTTGAATGGCCTGACGAAACGCCTTAAAACGCCAGCTGCCCCGATAAGCCATGGGTTTGTCAACCTCGGAATGCATGGCGATTTCTTCTTCCATGGCCTCATCGGGTTTATCGAATTTAGGATGTTCTATTGCCGATTTTTCCCCGGCAGAAAGATAAGCATTCAAACCTTTGGAAGTGGAAGTATCGAAACGGGCTTTCATCTTCTGCGGTTGATTAAAAAAAGACTGCCAGCTCATAATGCTGACTATGAACAACATAGCAACGAGAATAAGGATCCGTCTGAACATAATAACTCCTGTAGTAAATACGGTGGTAGTCAAAGATAATAAAACGAAATAAAAGAACAAAATCTTCCTTTTAAAATGTTAGGGAAATACGATTGGGGATGCTTGGCATTTTTGAGTGAATAAAATCGGGTGCCGGTTTTCCCGATTTTTATACATACCGTAAGCGATTACGCGCCTATCCTTTAAAGCGTTCAGACCCTTTGGAGAAAGCTTTGTTTTGACTGCTTCAATCCGAAGAGAAGTATTTTCTATAGCTGAAGAATTCGTCTTTAAAAATAATTTTTCTTATATTACAGCTTTATTGTATGTAGCCGTGAAGATTCGATTGAACCCTATTAAGAGAAAGGAGTCCGAATGAGTGCCCAATATTCGATCAGTCCGCAAGGTGATAAATTTCTTTTACCGAAGACAGAAGATTATTCGGCGGAATTTGACCGTTTACAAAAACGGGTTGCCGAAGAACGATCCCGCGGCCGTGAAATTGTGGTTGTGATGGGAGTGGGATTTGTCGGTGCCGTAATGGCGGCTATTGTAGCCGATACGGTTGACGAGACCGGTAAGCCGTCCAAATTTGTAATCGGAATGCAGCGACCCAGCGTGCGTAGTTTCTGGAAGATTCCCCTACTCAACCGTGGTGTCTCTCCGGTCAAAGCCGAAGACCCGGAAGTAGAACCGATGATCGCCCGTTGTGTCAAAGAGAAAAAGACGCTGATTGCCACTTATACCTACGATGTACTCTCCCTGGCCGATGTTGTGGTAGTCGATGTGCAATGCGATTATCTGAAAGAAGATTTGGGTAATGTCCGATCCGGACGTACGGATATGGCCGCTCTGGAAAATTCCGTCGGTGTGATTGCCGAACATATCCAACCCGAAGCACTGGTGTTAATCGAAACAACGGTGGCCCCGGGAACAACCGAACAGGTAGCCTATCCCATTATGAAGAAGATTTTTAAAAAACGGGGTATATCCTCCGATCCATTACTGGCCCACAGCTATGAACGGGTCATGCCCGGACGTAATTATGTGGCCAGTATCCGGGATTTCTGGCGGGTTTGCAGCGGAATCAATGAAACGGCCAAACAGCGCGTCGTTAAATTCTTGAATGAAGTGCTGAATACCAAAGATTTTCCATTAACCGTGATGGACCGGCCGATCGAATCGGAGACGGCCAAAATAGTGGAAAACAGTTACCGGGCAACCATTCTGGCCTTTTTAGACGAATGGAGCCTGTTTGCAGAACGTAACGGAGTGGATCTGATTAAAGTAATCAATGCCATTAAAATGCGTCCCACCCACAACAATATCATTTTCCCCGGCCCGGGTATCGGTGGTTACTGTTTACCTAAAGACGGTGGTCTCGGATTATGGTCGTATAAGCATATTCTCGGTTTTGAAGACGACATATTTAAAATCACACCCATGGCCATCGACATCAACGACACACGCGGTTTGCATGTGGCCCAGCTTACCAGAGACGCTTTGCGCAACATGGGTCAGCCCATTGCCGCAGCCGATGTGCTGGTTCTCGGAGCCGCTTACCGGGAAGATGTAGGAGATACCCGTTACAGCGGCTCTGAAGTCGTGATCCGTAAATTAGCGGAGATGGGAGCGGAGATTCATGTTCATGATCCCTATCTGGAACATTGGTGGGAATTTGAACAACAGGACACCTACCCTTCACCCGGCCACAGTAAGAGTCGCTTTTTCCGCAACCAGGAGAAGCTTAAAGAAATCCGTATCGAGCCGGACTTAAAGAAAGCGCTCAAAGGAGCGGAGGCGATCATTTTTGCCGTTCGCCATAAACCGTATCTGGAATTAGAACCGGAAGAAGTAGCCGAGGCCATCGGTCAGCCCGCAGCAATCATCGACTGTTTTGGCATTTTAAGCGATGAGAAGATAAAACGCTATTTCGAACTTGGTTTTGAGGTCAAGGGATTGGGGCGCGGACATATTCAGCGTATTAAAGAAGAAGTACGAGCCGCCCGCTAAAAGGAGTTACTTTAGAAAGATTCCGCCTGCTGCCGACGAAATTATCATTATAATTGTAATTCTCGGTAAAGCAGGATATTGATTGACGGATAAATAGCCGCAAATACCCCCGGTCATCAGCCCCATTCGGTTAAAAATTTACTGGATGATATTTCCTTTGACCTGGATATTTTCGTACCGGGCGGTTCTTCGATTTTTAGTCGAAAGGGGCTCCTATAAATGCGATTCCTACCTACATCTTTCTGTAAAGATTTTACTATATTTATAAATTTTTATCTGCCCGGTTGTGAAACTACCGCCTTGATGAAAGGTAAAGCAATGAACCTTAGCCATTACAAAAACAACGAGTTGGGCCGGGAAGGAAAAGTATCTACAGGGATGTTTTGATCAGTGTTCGTAATTATCAGCAAAATAGCGCCGCACCCGCGAACGTTCAAATCTCTGTAAGAAGTTGAAAAATCATAAAATGAGCAGGATAGACACAAATAAAAACTAGTTAATAAAATATATTTAGTGACCCAGTTCATTTTCTATATTCATTTATTCTTTAAATTCGCTTATTATCAGGGTGAAATACAATACGTATCGAAACAGTTTCAATAATTCACTACGTCTGTTCATGAATCAAAGAAAGGCAGGTCATGTTTTCAAGATACCCTTATTCCTTATCTATTGTTGTATTCTTTTTAGTATTTTTTTCATTTTCTTTTTTATCTGCTGCGGATTTTCAGCAATACCGTCCAACCACCAGACCTCGCATCTCTTCAGGTGCGGCCTTTAACCGGGCCCTGCAGAATGGAAAAATTCATCCCATCCCATCTCCGGCAGAGAGTTGGTCGGATCAATCTCTGCATAAGAATACTGTCGTGAGCGGCACCCCGTTAATCGTCGGTCCCGTAACCGAAGCGATTAACTATTCCCATGATGATAGTCTGAATGGCTGGGGACAAACACCTCCCGATAACGCCGCTTGTATAGGCCCTAATCACTTCCTGTTGGCGGTGAATACCGCCATCGAATGGTATACCAAAATGGATCGTATCCGTCAGTATAGCGAAAGCTTAAATACTTTTTTTGCCGCGACTTCGCCTTCGGATTTATTTGATCCGCGTGTACTGTGGGATCAGTACAATAATCGATACATCGTCCTGGCCGATGAAGAAAATGATAATTCAAAAATCAGCTATATTCATATCGCCGTTTCCAAGACGGATGATCCCAATGACGGCTGGAATTTTCAGAGAGTGAATACCAAGTTAAATATCGATGGTACGGATACCTGGCTGGACTTTCCTTCCTTGGGGGTTAGCACAGATGCTTTTTATCTAAATGGAAATATGTTCACTTTCAGCAGTACATACAAGGCAACACGCATGTGGATTTTCGATAAAGGATTGTATGGCAGCGACACATCCTCTTATCATGTGTATGATCCCTCCACCGAGGCCGGATTGGCTAACCAGGCCTTTACGATTCAACCGGCCCATATGTATGGCAGTCAACCGAACGGTGACGGCCTTTTTATGTTCAGCAGTGAATGGGATGATAATAACGGCAACAATGACATGATTGCCGTTTTTCGAATCGATGATCCATTAGGCGCTTCAGGGGGGCCCCAATTTAACGTACAATTTGTCAATCCCGGAGAGATACATGACAACAGTTCCGGAGTCCCATCCGCCCCTCAATTAGGTTCGGATGTCAAGATCGATTTCGGTGATGATCGAGCCCAAAGTTGTGTTTGGCGCGGCGACACGCTGGTCGGCACCTTCACGGTGAATCCTTCCTCCGGGTCACAGGCCGGACAGGCTACCGACTTCTGGTTTACGGTAAATACATCCACTTTTAACAATCTGCAAATCGGACAGCAGGGCTTTATTGAGGGAGATGATATTGCCGATGCCACTTATACCGGTTTCCCGGCCATTTCCATTAATCAAAATGGAGACATTGCTATCGGTTTTTCGGCCAGCGCAGCAACGATTTACGCCGGCGCCTATTTTGCCGTACACCAGGCAACGGATCCTGCTGGAACTATACGCGGCTCTCAGGAAATGCACCCCGGCGAGGATTATTATGTACGAACCGGTTTACCAATCCATATCGGAAACCGATGGGGCGATTACAGCTCCATCGCCTTAGACCCAGTTGACACGACCCATTTCTGGGTCTATAACCAATATGCCTGGACCCGTGGAGATTCCGATGCATTTGCCAAGGAGGCGGGACGCTGGGCTACCGCTTTTGCTCAAATTGATCCCGATGGTACTCCTTCGGCGCTGAAGAATCATGAACCGATCGCCACCCGCTTTTCCCTCGAACAGAACTACCCGAATCCCTTTGGCCAAGGTTACGGCCTGAGCGGGAATCCGAGTACCTCGATACGTTACTCCCTTGCCGGGCCACTGCGAAGCTCCGATCGGGTGAGATTAATTGTATACAATACCTTAGGCCAGAGAGTTAAAGAACTGGTCAACACCCATCAACAAGCCGGTAACTATTCGATTACCTTTGATGGCGCCGGTTTGGCCACAGGCGTCTATTTCTATCAACTGATAACCAGCAGGGGGGTATCGGAAATTAAAAAGATGATTTTAATCCGATAAGTTGTACTTTTGATTGTTCTAGAAAACCCCCACTTCATTTCTGAATACAAAAGCAGCTCCTTAAAGGGCTGCTTTTTTTCGGTTAAGATCGTTCCGAGGACGGTTGGTTATAGTAAAGACAAGGATTAAAAAAGCCGATCAAACTGTAGATGGAATGAAATACGATGGATATTTCCCAGCTCACTTTGATATGCCGTAAATGAATAATCGAAGGTTATTTTCGGAATCGAAACACCGATACCTGTATTGAAACGCTGTAATTCATCCATTCCAACCCGCAGAGCCAGAAGGTGATGGTAGCCAACTTCCAGCCCCCAAAAACTATCCAGGCTGATTGGGCCAAGATGCAATTGACTGGCATAACGCCGGTTTTCGAACAAGACAGCCATATCCATTGCAGGCATGACGGTTAGATTCAAAGAAGAAATATTCAATTTATAGCTGGTTCCGAATCGTATTGAAGGAGCAATCAGTTCTTTTTCACCCGTTGTCCAGACCAGCATGGTAGTCGTGATATCCCTTAGCATGAGCCCCAGAGCAAAGCGGTCATTAACAAAATATTTCATACCGGTATCGAAGCCGAGACCAAAAGCCGAGGCCACATGATAGCCCCGGTATATGGCTTTAATATTCAGACCGTAACTGATATTCTTTCGGTAGGAGTTGGCATAGGACAATAAAAGGGTATAATCCCCGGTATTAAAGCTGGTCACTTTGGAATAGTCCACTTTCCGGTCGGCCGCATTAAAAGCTTGTCTGCTGTCTTTAATACCGTTTACAGTCAGATAGAGTAAGGAAAGCGCCAGGACCTGTTCATCCCGGTATTCCGTGGAGAGCCCCAGGTAATTCTGTTGAATACTACTGATGAATTGTTTGCTGTGCATAAATTCAAATTGAAAACCGCGGGCTTCCACCAAACCGGCCGGATTCCAGTAAGCGGCATTCACATCCGATGTAGAGGCCGTACCCGCTCCGCCGAGAGCCGTTACACGGCTGCCGGCTCCGATATATAAAAATTCACCGGCATATTTTTTAAAACTTTGTCCCCGGGCGCCTTGCAAAAAGATAAAGAACAGGAGAACCACATAATAAATCGTACGTTTCAATATTAACTCCTCTTAAACAATTCAGCGGAATATTTTCAGTAAATATCCGGCCGCTAAAGGAACCAGCAAATTATCATCTATATAAACAGGTATAAATTCCAGCAATGCACAGATAAACCCGATCCAAACGGCCATCCAACCAAAACTATCGAATCCTCCTATAATCAGCACGGCCGTTATCCAAAAGACCAGAAAACCGATTATTGTTTTACCGAAATATTTTTTCCGTCCAAAACGTCTGCCGAATAAGGCCGCAAACGGATCGGCCAGCGTGGCCAGAAACATGGCCGGAACAGCCTGCTCTTTAGAAAACAAAAATACGGTCGCAACCATTCCCAAAAACAGCCAGGTTGCTCCGGTTAATTTTTTCCTGGCTTCCTTTCCACGCAGCAACGGAGAAAATATAAGCAGAAAATATTTTTCCGCAAGAGCAAATTTCATCCGCAAGAGATCGGCGCTTAAAAAGCCGATGGCCAGAAACAGGGCCGTATAAAGGATAAAGGTACGATCAACATTGAGATAATAGGCCAAAGGAAGAAACGAGGTCAGGATATGGATGGTCTTACGTTGCAGTTCCCGGGCCAGAGTTAATCGTTCAGCCACTAAACTTCCTCTGCCATGGGAATGGATAGTTCCTTCATTTTGCGGCATGCTGCGGCAAGGTCCGTTTGTCCGAAAATGGCCTGACCCGCTACCAACACATCCGCACCGGAGCGAATGATCCGGGCAACGGTTTCCGGATTGACGCCGCCATCCACTTCAATTAAAAAAGATCCTTCCGAATGATCCCGAAGTTGGACTGCCCGGCGCATCTTCCGCAAGGTATAGGGAATAAATTTTTGTCCTCCGAATCCGGGATTAACACTCATAATCAGTAAAAGGTCTATGTCCGGTAAAACAGGCTCCAGCGCTGCTACGGGTGTGGCCGGATTAATGGCCACACCGGCTTTGCATTTTGCTTCTTTGATTTGATTGACAATGCGATCCAGATGCGGACAGGCTTCCTGATGCACGGTAATCAAATTCGCTCCGGCCGATGCAAATTGCTCAATATAATTTTCCGGATGAACAATCATCAAATGCACATCGAGAGGAAGATCACTCACTCTCCTGCTCGCTTCTACTATAGCCGGACCAAAAGTAATATTCGGAACAAATTGACCGTCCATCACATCCACATGGATCCAATCGGCTCCGTTTTCTTCTACTATCTTTATCTGATCTTTCAACTGCAACAGGTCTGCAGACAAAATTGAGGGAGCTAAAAGAGCCATCATCTTTCCTCGGGATTCTTGATTTTACTGACCAATAATCTAACCTGCAAACTATCGGTGACCGGAGTCCCGCGTTTAGCATTTTGGCCGACCACCGTCTCCGGTAAAATGTTTTCTTTTTCCACGTATTCCACGGTGATGTGCTTGACTCCCAATAAGCGAAGTTGTTTTTTGGCGGCATTCAACGATTTCCCGGCCAAATCCGGCATCTTCTTCTGCTTGGGAAAGGGGCCGAGACTAATCGTGAAATTCACTCTGGTATCTTTCTTCACTTCCTGACCGGGCGGATAGGACTGACTGATAACAACACCGGACAGAGCGATATCCGAATATTCATATTGCTTATAACCGGGTTTTAATCCGTATGATTTCAGGATCAGTTCTGCATCTCGCGGCGATTTATAAAAAAGATTCGGCATGAGAATCGGTTTCTCACCGGCACTTACCGTAAGATAGACATGCCGCCCTTTTTTAACTACCGTATAGGGTTGAGGCATCTGCTCTACTATAGTACCTTCTGGATAATCCTCATCATAGACCGAATCGGAAATAACAGGGATAAACCCGTTATCCTTTAATTTTTGTGCCGCCTCGGCCACAGGCAGCTCGACCACATCATTCAGCTCTACTTCCTCTCCGAGTCGTACATAATAGGGCATAACCACATCATTCATTATCACAATAAACAGGATCAGGGCGAGAATCCCCAGCAACAATTTAAAGAGTAGTGAGCTTTTAAACTTATTCCAAAACGATTTTTGATCTTCCATATTTTCCCGATTATTTACTGTGAACAATTAAAGTAACCGGACCCTGATTAGTCAGTTGTACGTCCATCATAGCCCCGAAGATCCCGCTTTCCACATGGATGCCGAATGACTTCAATTTATCGATAAACAGATTATAGTACAATTCCGCTTTTTCCGGAGGAGCAGCATGGACAAAACTGGGGCGTCTTCCTTTGCTGGTATTTCCAAATAAAGTAAATTGTGAAATAGCCAGAATTTGCCCTTTTGTATCCAATACAGATCGGTTCATCTTCCCTTCTTCATCACCGAAGATACGCAAATTCACACACTTTCCGGCTACAAATTCAATATCTTGCGGAGTGTCTTTATCCGCCACACCAATTAAGAGCAGCAGACCCGGACCAATGGCTCCCACTCTTTGCTTCTCCACCCATACAGAAGCGGTTGAGACCCGTTGCGCAACCACAATCATGATTCGTGAACCTTGATCTTTATATATTCATAGCCGATGATCCGGTCCAATTCATTGAGCGTGTTGAGTGATAATTTAACTTTCAGGCTATTGGATATCATCTGAAAATCACCGTCTCCGTTGAGCATGAAATTAAAATAGATACGACTCGAACCGGGGCTGGATTTAAGGACGACCTTTAATTCATGTAACTGTTCTTCCGTGAATGTATCTTTATGGATCTGTAATAAAACGGAATCGGTCAGCTCTTCGGGGACTTTCTCGACCGGTAAAATCCGTTCTCCGATCAGTTTAATGATATTATCATCCAGTTCCGAATTTAATCTTCCTCGCACAAGGACGATCCGGTCCGGTTTTAGATATTTCTCAAATTTGGGATAAACCGAACCAAAAACAACGATTTCAAAAGATCGGGTAAAGTTTTCAATTTTAACGAAAGCCATTTTTTGCTGTTTTCGATCCAGAATGGTGCGCAGATCCGTAATCTGACCGACAATGGAAATCAGTTTAGGTACGGTACCGTTCAAATAGTGGTCAATCGGACTGGAAAAGAGTTCAATCACGGTGCGATAGCGTTCCAAAGGGTGTCCGGAAACATAGAATCCCAGCAGCTCTTTTTCCTTGTTTAGCTTATCGGTTACACTCCAGGGCGGAACATCGGGTAAAGGAGGATAACTGACCAAATCATCTTCCTGCTCAGTGGCCGCGGCCAAATCGAACAGGCTGATCTGGTTCTTATTGCGGTTATTTCGGCCCTGAAGATTTTGCGCGAACTCGATCGCCGTTTCGATCACATTGTAGAGCTGGGAACGGCTTCCTTCCAGAGAATCCATGGCGCCCGCCTGAGCCAGACTTTCCAATACCTTTTTATTTACAAGACGCAGGTCTGCATATTTTAACAGGTCGAACAGAGTTTTAAAAGGACCGTGTTCCTGTCTGGCCCGAACAATAGATTGAATGGCATTACCGCCCACATTCTTAATCGCTTCCATACCGAAAGCAATCGTATTTTTATCTATGGGAACAAAATGCGCCTCGGAATAATTAATATCCGGAGACTTGATTTTAATGCCCATTTTTTTACACTCATCCATTAAAACCACAACCCGATCGGCATCCTTGACTTCGGAGGTTAGATTGGCCGCCATAAATTCTGCCGGATAGTGGGCCTTTAAATAAGCGGTTTGATAAGCAATAATGGCATAGGCAGCGGAATGGGACTTATTAAAACCGTACGAAGCAAATTTTTCGATTAAATCGGCAATTTGTGTGGCACTTTTTTTATCGATGCCTTTTTCAATACAGCCGGACACAAATAGTTTTTTCTGCTCGGCCATGACGCTTTTTTTCTTCTTGCCCATAGCTCTGCGCATTAGATCGGCCTGTGCCAGAGAGAAGCCGGCTAAATCCGATGCAATCCGCATTACCTGCTCCTGATAGACAATGATCCCGTAAGTCTCTTTGAGGATCGGTTCCAATTTGGGGTGAATATATTCAATCTTTTTCCGTCCGAATTTACGGTCAATAAAATCATCTATCATGCTCATGGGACCCGGCCGATAGAGTGCATTCATGGCAATCAGGTCTTCGATGCGGTGGGGTTTTAATTTTTTAAGATATTCCTGCATACCCGAGCTTTCAAACTGAAAGACACCGACCGTCAGGCCTTCTCCAAAGAGACGAAACGTTTCTTCGTCGTCCATAGGCACTGCGCTTATATCGAATGTTTGCCCGGTTCGTTCCTCGATCATCCGTTCCGTATTATGAATGACCGTTAGATTGCGCAGACCCAAAAAATCCATTTTCAGCAGACCGATGGCCTCACTCCAATTCATAGTCCACTGAGTGGTGATATCCCCCTCCGAGGTTTTATAAAGGGGCACATAATTCATAATATCATCGGGAGTGATGATGATCCCTGCCGCATGTACAGAAGCGTGACGGGCAATGCCTTCGAGAGTGCGGGAATAGCGGAACAGCGCTTCCATCTGGGGGTCCCCGCTTTCGGCTAATTCCTTTATTTCAGGTACATCTTTCAGAGCCTTTGCAAGGGGCATGGGCCTGGCACCCTGGTGGGGAATCATCTTGGCAATAGTATCCGCCTTAGAAATGGGAATCTTCAATACACGCGAAACATCGCGGATCACGCCTCTCGAGGCCATGGTTCCGAAAGTAATGATCTGAGCCACATTCTTGCGTCCGTATTTTTCCCGCACATATTCAATCACTTCATCACGCCGTTCATAGCAAAAGTCGATATCGATATCCGGCATATTTACCCGCTCGGGATTCAAAAAACGTTCAAACAGCAAATCATATTTCAGAGGATCCACTTTAGTGATGCCCAAATTATAAGCTACAATACTTCCTGCAGCCGAGCCCCGACCCAATCCCACCGGTATATCCCGTTCACGGGCCGCATTAATAAAATCCTGTACAATCAGAAAATAACCGGCAAAACCCATCTGTTTAATGACCGATAATTCATATTCGATACGCTCTTTAACCCTCTCATCCATATGCGGATAATTTTTTTCCGCTCCCCGGTATGTTAAACGACGCAGATATTCATCGGAATTGATTTTTCCTTCCTCTTCCGGAATGGGAAATTCAGGCAGATAGCGTTTATCGAAATCAATCTCCAGGTCTATTTTGTCACTGATTTCCAGCGTCCGTTCCACTACATCCGGTTTATCTGCGAAGAGCCGGTACATCTCTTGGGGAGATTTCAGATATAACTCTTCCGTACCATAACGCATGCGATTGGGATCATCCCGATCTTTACCTGTCTGCAGACAGAGCAAGATATCGTGGGCCTCATGATCCCCTTTGTTCAGGTAATGATTATCGTTGGTGGCAATGACCGGGATATGCATCTCGCGGGCCAATTCATAAACCTTGGGATACACCATCTCTTCTTCCGGAATATGATGGCGCTGTATTTCCAGATAAAAATCATCGCCAAAAATATCCAGATATTCTTCGGCCGCTTTGATGGCCTGTTCGCGCATCCCCCTACGCAGTTTATAGGGCACTTCGCCTTTCATACAAGCCGATGTGGCAATAATCCCTTCGGAATATCGGCGCAAAATTTCTTTGTCGATACGCGGTTTATAATACATCCCTTCCAAAAATGCCAGGGAAGAAAGACGAATCAGATTTTTTAAACCCTGCGTATTTTTCGCCAATAAGACCAAATGGTAGGAATGGGATTCACCTTCGATTTTTTTGCGGTAGGTGCGTTCTCGCGGCGCAATATAGGCTTCCATGCCGAGAATCGGTTTAATACCGGCTTTTTTGGCTTCGGAATAGAATTCCATGGCGCCGAACATATTTCCATGATCCGTAATGGCCAGAGCCTTCATACCCAGCTCGACGGTACGCTGAACCATGTCTTTAATTTTTCCCGCCCCGTCCAACAGGGAATAGTGGGTATGGCTATGTAGATGTACGAAAGACAAATCTTCCCTTTATAAGTTGCTAATAATTAAAGAATTAACGAAAATATATTCGCTTTTTCAACTTAGCCTAATTTAAAAGTCATCGGCAAGAATTGCAAAATTAATCTTGAGGTATTTTATCTCACCTGTTGCACTTTTCAGCAAAGAAATCGTAAATTTAAAAACTGAAAAATAATCGCGAAATAAATAGCCCTGGGGCAGGTCCCGAGATATTACCAGATATGACGTTCCGGAATTTGCCGTTAGGTGAATATGCGCAACGAAATCGTCCCTTCGGGATGATCCATTTTAGATTCCCGCTAAAATATTGCGGGAATGTCAGCGAGGTAAGCCTCGGTGTATTAAGCCAAACGTCTAAAATAAACTGTCTCGCACGGACCAGAACAGGTAACTCGTTTCGTCCCGAGTCTGTAAACATATTATATTCTAAGGAGAAGGCCTATGTCCGTCATTAAACCGTTTAAAGGATTGCGTCCTAAAAAGGAATTAGCCGAAAAAGTGGCTTCACCGCCCTATGATGTATTAAACAGTACGGAAGCCCGGATCATGGCTAAAGATAATCCCTATTCCTTTCTGCACATCAACAAGCCGGAAATTGATTTACCCGAGGGAATCGATCTGTACAGCGAAGAGGTGTACTTAAAAGGGGCCGAAAACCTTAAAAAATTTATTCGGGAAGAGATTCTTGTTCAGGACAAGACGGATAATTTTTATATTTACCGCCAGATCATGGGTGAACACAGTCAGGTTGGATTGGTAGCCGGTGCCTCGGTGGAAGAATATCAGCAGGGACTCATTAAGAAACACGAGCTTACCCGGGCCGATAAGGAACAGGATCGGGTTAATCATGTGCATCATTTAAATGCTCAAACCGGCCCGGTGTTTCTAACTTATAAAGCGGTACCGGCTATTGATGCCCTTGTAGCTAAAATAATGAATCGCCCGGCGGAGAATGATTTTACCGCCGAGGATGGCATTCGGCACACCTTGTGGGTTGTAAATCAGCCTGATGAAATACAGGCTCTCAGAGAAGAATTTAAGGCCCTGGATGCCCTGTATGTGGCCGATGGCCACCATCGTTCGGCGGCAGCGACCCGGGTTAAGGAAATGCGTCAGGCTCAGAATCCGCATCACAGCGGTGACGAAGAATACAACTATTTTCTGTCCGTAATTTTTCCTCATAATCAAATGTATATCATGGATTACAATCGGGTGGTAGCCGATCTCAACGGCCTTAGTAAAGAGGCCTTTTTAAAGGAAACCGGTCGGAAATTCTCGGTTACACCCGTCGGCAGAGCTCTTGACAAGCCGAAGCAGAAGCATCATTTTGTGATGTACTTAGATGGCCAGTGGTATCAGTTGATTGCCAGAGAGGGCACGTTTCATGCTCAGGATCCGGTAGAGAATCTGGATGTTTCCATTTTAATGCAAAACCTGCTGGTCCCCGTTTTGGGGATCGGAGACCCGCGCAAAGATAAACGCATTGATTTTGTAGGGGGGATCCGCGGTTTACAGGAATTACAGAGACGGGTGGATTCCGGTGAAATGGCGGTTGCTTTCGGACTCTTCCCCACCTCCATCGAAGATTTGATGGCTATCGCCGATGCCGGCAAGACTATGCCACCTAAATCCACCTGGTTCGAGCCCAAATTAAGAAGCGGACTGGTGACTCATCTGTTAGATTAAGGTTCGATAGCAAAACGTTCCATCATTGAATACAAACGACGCCGGGTAAGCCCTAACAATTTGGCTGCCCGGCTCTTATTTCCGCCCGCTTTTTTAAGCGCTTCGACAATCAATTCTTTTTCGAGTTCATCCAGATTGAGCCCTTCATCGGGAATCCTGTGCAGAGGTTGCCGTATTTTTTGCTGTGACAAATCCGTTTGCGGTAAATCCACATCTTCGATTATGGAATCGGACAGGATTGCCGCTCTGGCCAGGATATTTTCCAATTCACGTACATTACCGGGGTAATTATAGGTCATTAATTTTTGACGAACCGTAAGGGATAGTGACTTTTCCGGATATTTTTGCATGAAGTGCTGGATCAATTCCGGTATATCTTCTTTGCGTTCCCGCAAGGGAGGTAGAACGATGGGAAAAATGTTAACGCGATAATATAAATCCGCCCGGAACTCCTGTTTCCCGATCATTCCTTCCAGATTACGGTGGGTGGCGGTGATTAGGCGAAAATCGACTTTAATCGGTTGGTGTCCGCCTAAATGTGTAATTTCATTATTTTGCAGCACACGTAATAACTTTGCTTGTAAGCCCAGCGGAATATCGCCGATTTCATCTAAAAAAACCGTTCCCTTCTGCGCGGTCTCGAACAGGCCCTTCTTCTGTTTTGCAGCTCCGGTAAAGGCTCCGGCCTCGTAACCGAATAATTCGCTCTCCAGTAAATTTTCCGGTAATGCGGCACAGTTAATGGCCAGAAAGGGATGATCGTGGCGCGGGCTTAATTCATGGATGGCTCTGGCCACCAGCTCTTTACCCGTTCCGCTTTCGCCACGGATATGAACGGCCGTATCGCTTGCACTGACCTGTTTTATCTTCTGAAACACATCACGCATCTTTTTGCTTTTACCTACGATCCCCGGAAATTCAAGCGGGTTCTGCGCTAACTGACGTAAACGGCGATTTTCCTGCTCCAACTCTTTCTGGCGGAGGATGCGTTTTACACGTAAAATCAGTTCGTCCATCTTGAACGGTTTGATCAGGTAATCATTCGCACCCATTTGCATAGCTTTCAGGGCGGTTTCCTGGGTAGCGAAGGCCGTAATGATAATCACTTCACTTTGGGGATGATGCGCGCGGGTAAATTGCAGCACCTGTAATCCGTCTACCGGTCGCATTTTCAGATCGGATATAACGATATCATACTTCCCTTTTTTCAATTTCTCAATAGCCGCTTCCCCTGAGAAGGCCATTTCAATCGAATAGTGTTCCAGTTCCAAAGCGCCTTTGATCAGTTTACACATGCGCTCTTCGTTATCAACTACAAGAATCTGAATATGCATAAGAATTTATATCCGGGTGGAATGGGTTACTTTCTATGAGCCATTGCTAACTTTTACCTTATCTATTGCTGCAAAATATATGAAAATATAACATGCATTACGAGTGCTATTTTAATTCATCCACCTCTTCTTCATCCATAAGCGCCACTTCAATAGGTTCCTTAACCCCAATTTCTTTCTGGAAGCGGGTTAAACGTTCCAGAATGGCCGGAGTGATTTCCTGAGATTTGGCCACTAATAATAATCCGTCTTTGCTACGAATTTCCTGAAGGGTAATCATCCGTTTGTCCAATTCGTTTACCGAAAGTTTTTTAGTGACTTTATAGTTTATGTCCGTCTTCAGTTGATTCAGCAACGCGACGATTTTAGGATTGTATCGGTATTTCTTACTTTTCAAAATGGCAATCGCCGCCTCCTGGGAGAGGCCGCGGGATACCTTTTCATCAAAACTCAACACACAACGTAAAATTTGCGCACCTAGATGGACCAGTTTCTCCTCTTCAGTGCTAAATTGGGATGATCTGAAATTCTGGAAATCCTGCAATTGCAGTTCAATTATTTTCGCCACATTTTCCATACGGGGAATATCCCGGATCAAATCGGCACCAATCTTGGGATACTCAAAAAACATCTTCTTCTCTTTCGCATCCATCTCTTCCAGGGAATACACCTTATCGAGCAGAGAGGGAGGCAGAGCCAAGAATCCTATTTGAGAAAGCATAGCCGCCGTTTCAAATTCCCAGGAATCATTGACATGGATAATTTTTGATATTTGAACCATATAGCGATGGATGCGGGATGCTCTACCGAATGCCGTTGGATTAACCATACCCAGTATATCCGTTAGTACTTCAATATTTTTTTTCAATGTTTCTTCAAGCAAAATTTTTTCCGCAGTGGCCATTTTATATTGAGTAATCGCAGCTTCAATGGATCTGGCCATGGTCTCCGGGGAACAGGGCTTGGTCAGAAATCGAAAGATATGTCCTTCGTTAATAGCTTCCATGGCCGAATTTAAATCGGCATGCCCGGTAATGATCATGCGCACGGTATTGGTATCCATTTCCCGGATTTTTTTCAGGAATTGAATGCCAGTCATGACCGGCATCTTCATATCACTGATCACCACGGCGAACGGGCCTTCCTTTTTAAAGGTTTCCAGGGCCAGCTCCGCCCCCAGGGCGGTTCGTAGTTTAAAATGTTTATGTAATGTCCGGCGATAGCCGTTCAGAATATTCGCATCATCATCCACTAAGAGAATTTTTATGTCCATTTGCTAACCTTTTCGGATAAAAGATTTCATGTTGGCTTAGAGTCGATCGGTAACTCAATATAAAAAGTCGTTCCTTCCTTTTCCCTGCTTTCAAACCAGATCTGCCCTCCGTGTTTCTGGGTTATAACAGCATAAGCCAGAGTCAAACCCTGGCCGGTTCCCTTTCCTACTTCTTTAGTAGTGAAAAAAGGATCGAAAACCCGATTTTTATTTTCTTCGCTTATTCCACATCCCGTATCCGAGATTTCGATTAATACGGAATGATTCTTCTGAAAAGTACGGATATGAATCAATCCTTTTTCATCCTTCTTTATTGATTCTTCTATAGCATGCGCAGCATTGATAATTATATTCAGAAAAACCTGGTTGAGCTCCCCCAGATATCCCGGAACAGTTGGCAGTTCCGCATCCAGATCGGTTTTCATATCCGCAACATATTTCCATTCGTTCCTGGCAATCATGATTGTATTCTGCAGGGCTCTGTTGATATCCACCGCGGTTTTTTCCTTTTGCCCGGGATGGCTGAATTCTTTCATGGCCCTTACAATGCGGCGTACCTGCTCAATCCCCTGGGTGGTTTGCTGGAAGGAATCACTAATATCGGGCAATAAAGCTTCCAGACCCATCTCACGGGAATATTCAAGCAGTTCCGTATATCGGTTTTGAATATGCTCTGTTTGCCCGTCTTCGGTAAAAATTGTTAACAATTTGAAAACATCATTAAAGCTATCCCGTAAAAAGTAGAGATTATCCCCGATATATTGGATCGGCGTATTGATTTCATGGGCTATTCCGGCAGCCAATTGTCCGATAGATTCGAGCTTCTGAGCCTGATTCAATCGACTTTGCATTTGTTTCCATTCGGTAATGTCTTCTCCCAAAATAAGAATTCCGGCAGCGTTTTCTTTATCACTTCCGTACATAGTAAACCTTAAACTTAAGAAATGTTCATTGCCTTTCACATCCTTATATTTAAGATTATCCAGGCTAACCGGTCCGCGTTCCTTCCGGCAGCGTTGCACGGCATTTTTAATCCGCTTCCAAGGGAATCCCGGTTCCGTATCGACTAAGGATTTTCCCAGAACTTCCCTTGTCGGTATTCCAAAGGCACGTTCTGCTGCCTGATTCCATCGTAAAATATATCCGTCGTTGTTAATAACAATCAGAATAGAACTGATAGCCGATAATAATTGTTCATTTTCGTGGGATAACTGCTGGAAAGCATCCTCCGCTTCCTTGGCTCGGGTGATATCCTCTTTAATGGCCAGATAGTTAATTATATGGCCCGAATCATCCGTAACCGGTCCAATAATCGCCTCTTCCCAAAAAAGCTGGCCGTTCTTCCGTTTATTATGGAACCGACCCTTCCAAATCCTACCGTTACTGATGGTTTTCCATAATCGTTCATACTCCTCAGGCGGCGTATCCCCGGATTTCAGGATACGCGGATTTTGGCCAATGGCTTCCTCTTTTTCATATCCTGTTATTTGGCAGAAGGTAGGATTTACATATTCAATATTCCCATCCAGGTCGGTAATGACAATGGATGAAGGACTCTGTTCCATGGAACGGGATAACTGATGCAACCGGCGTTCCGTCTGCTTACGACGAATTACACCGGATATCTGTTTGCTGATAAATTGCAGCAAATCCACATCTTCCTCATTGTAAGCATGAGGATCATCATAACTTTGAACAACCAAAATTCCAAAGGGACCGTTTCCGGCCTGCAGGGGGACTCCCAGCCAGCATTGAGCTGCTGTACCGACCGATCCGATATTTTTTTCTTTCCTGAATTTCTCGACTTCCGTTCCATTCAGCAAAAGAGGTCGATTCTCTTTGATTACAATCTCGCTAAAGGTTTGCCTGATGGGCACCTTTTTAAAGAGATCGTTCTTATCTTTCATATAGGGGAAGGACAGAGTGTCTGTTTTTTTATCATAAAGGCCGACGAAAATATTGGTTGTATCCAATACCCGGCCCACCTCTTTAGCAACAATTTGCAAAAAATCTTCTACGGTAGAATCACTCAATGCGGCCGAAGCAATCTGGTAGATGATGCGCTCCATCCGGCGTACCTTATTCAATTTGCGCAAGTCTTTCAAATAAACAATTGCCCCAATATACTTATGATTCGCGTCGTAGCGAGCCTTGGCTTTGAACCAAACCGGAAGGGGCTGACCGTTTTTCAGGATCAGTTCCTGGTCGTTTTCTACAATTCCCTTATTTCTGATTTGCTGATAGTCTGTCTTGAATCTATTAATAAACTCTTTCGAAATTAATTTATTTACCTGATGGCCTACCAGCTCTTCTTTCGGATAGTTAAGCATCTGTATGATGGCCCGGTTACAATCTAAAATGATATGATTCTTCCCGAGAACTAAAATTCCGTCCGGAGCTTGTTCAAACAGCATACGGTATTTTTCTTCACTTGCTATCAGCGCCTTTTGGGCCTCGTCCCTTTCACGCCTCAGCTTGGCTTCATCCAGAGCCCGGTTAACGGCCGGCATAAGAACGGTAATATTTTGTTTGAGCACATAATCCGTAGCCCCGTGGCGAAGGCTCTCCATAGCCTTTTCTTCGCCGATAGAACCTGAAAACAGAATAAATGGAGTAATACGGTCCTTCCTTCTTAAAATGGTAAGCGCTTTCAAACCGTCGAAATCGGGTAAAGAATAATCGGCCAAGATCAGATCATAGTAATCCGTTCTGACCGCGTTTGTAAATTCTTTCTCGGTTTGCACCCATTTCACCTCCGCCTTATATCCTTCACTTTCCAGTAAGCGCTTTACTAATCTGACGATACTCTCATCATCTTCGAGGTGCAGAATTTGTATTTTCTTTTTCATCTCGTTTTATCCCAAAATCTATCAGTTTTAATATCGGATGATTTCGACAAGAAATAAGATATGTTTTATTTAAAAATAATTTTCGTTATGGGGATGGAAGGCAACGGATGTGTTCGACCGGTGTGATCTTTTAAAGCGAAGCTGAGACTAAGAAGAGGATGAATTGATTGTCGGTTTTTTATCGAGCGTTTCCCGCACCAGCCGCAGCAATTTTGTGGCTTCATACGGTTTCTGGATAAATACCAACCCATCCTGCAACACGCCGTAATGCGAGATAGCTTCATCCGTATAGCCGGAAGTATAAATCACTTTAATTTCCGGATTATGTCTTATCAATTTCTCTGATAACTCTTTGCCGCTCATTCCCGGCATAACCACATCCGTGAGCAATAAATCGATTTTATAATCCATTTTGTCGAATAGGGTTAATGCCTCGTGGCCGTGGGCAGCTTCCAATATACGATACCCTTTATCCCGTAAGATATGGATAGCTAGGGCACGCACATCTTCTTCATCCTCTACAACAAGAATTGTCTCGCTCCCGCAGACATCTTTGACTTCAATATTTTCCAGATGAATTCCTTCAGGCCCTTTGTTCACAATAGGTAAAAATATTTTGAAAGTAGTTCCCTGCCCGGGATTACTGTAAACCTGGATATAGCCATGATTTTGCTTGATGATACCGTAAACCGTGGATAAGCCCAGGCCGGTTCCTTTCCCCTGCCCCTTGGTAGTAAAGAAAGGTTCAAAAATATGTCGCCGGATTTCCTGATCCATACCGATGCCTGTATCGCTGACCATGAGTAGTGCATAAGGACCGGGCTTAACACCAGAATGCGTTTGTCCATATTTTTTGTCAATAAAGAAATTGGTTGTTTTAATCACTAATTTTCCACCTTTGGGCATGGCGTCGCGCGCATTCACGGCTAAATTCATGATAATCTGATTGATCTGACCCGGATCCGCTTTGATCAAACCTAACCTCTCGTCCAGTTTTGTTTTTAATACAATATCTTCACCGATCAGACGTTGCAGCATCTTTTTGGTATCGGAAATCTGAAGATTCAGATCAAGAATTTTGGGTTGAATGATTTGTTTACGGCTGAAGGCCAGAAGCTGTTCGGTAAGGGATCCGGCCCGTTTACCGGCTGCTGCAATCTGTTTGATCTGCGTATAAAAAGCATGATCTTTCCCGATTTTTCTCATTATCAATTCGCTATAGCCGTTGATAATAGTCAAAAGATTATTAAAATCATGAGCCACGCCACCCGCCAGACGTCCTATGGATTCCATTTTTTGGGATTGATTCAACTGTTCGCTCAATACTTTGCGTTGTGTAATATCCATCTTAAGGGCAATAAACGAACGGATAGTCCCCTGCTGATTAAAGACGGGGCCGATCGCAGCTTCCTCCCAAAACAAGGTGCCGTCTTTCTTACGGTTGTGAAATTCACCGTGCCATGTTTCACCGCTGGTAATGGTATCCCATAACTCTTTGTAAAATTCTGTAGGTTGTTCACCGGACTTCAGGATACGCGGATTCCGGCCCAGGGCTTCTTCCGCGCTATATCCGCTTACCCGGGTAAATTGAGGATTGACATATTCTATGGTACCATCGGGATCGGTGAGTATGATAGAGAGCGGACTTTGTTCCAGAGCGACGGAAAGGATGCGCATGCCTTTTTCGGCTTCTTTCTGCCGGGCGATATCTTCAACGGCAATATAAACCCGCTCCCAGGAACTTTCGTGTCCACTAACCACAGCCCATTTGAGCCTGATATCTCGCCGGTTCTCCTGAAAATCGATGGAGGAGGCATCCATCTGCCCCTTGGTCTCTCCCTCGGCTATCTTTGTGAATGATTTTATAAATCCCTGCAAAGCTTCGGCATTAAAAAAGCTAGAAAACCGATCGAGATACTGCTGTTTACTGCGGATTTGATTCAAAGCCAGCGCAGCTTGGTTCAGATCAATCACCTTAATACTTCGGGCCAGCGTCTTCAATTGTCGCCGGTGCTTGCGGAAATAGTTTTCAAAATCATGAATGCCCCGATTTTTCAGATTCTCAATATGCGTTTTCAGGCCCGAAAGGTCCATTTCCCACAAAGCGACCGGTGATTCTTCGAAGAGGGTGCGATAGCGCTGTTCATTATGCGCCAGCTCCTGCTGAGCACTCAACAAGTCACTTACATCCCGCAGGATCTTTATGACATGAGTAATTTGACCTTCCTCATTCTTTAGCGGTGAGAATAATACATTGATAGATTTAATCGAACCATCCGCATTTTTATGGAAATGCTGAGTATTTTTCGCTTTTCCGCTATTGAAAATCTCTTGTAAAATACAGGTCTCTCCCATTTCGGAGCACGGTTTATCAAAACCATAAAAAATGGCGTAGCATTTATGACCTATAACCTCATTTGCTGTAGAATCAATCGTCTTCAGATAAAGGTTATTCACATCCACAATAGTATACTCGCGGTCAATCACAAAAATATCTTCATAAATACTGGAAAGGATGGATCGATAATATTTCTCTTTCTGCGCTAATTGCCGTTTTTTGTTCCTGATTTCCGTGAGATCGAAAAGGACCCCCTGATAATACTGGATGTTTCCCGTGTCATCGCGGATAATATACACGCGGTCCGTTACCCATCTTATTTGACCTTTTTTTGTCCGCAGGCGATAGGGACTATGGGTGAACGAGGTAATTATTTTATGTTTGCTGTAGCGGGTGATCTCTTTTTGAAATTGAGGCAAATCCCGGGTGTGGATCAATTGGGTGTACTCTATCTCACCGGCCATAAAGTTTTTAGCAGAGTAGCCGCTTAACCGGCGGATATTGGAGGAGACGTACTGCACAGGCCCGCCAATTTCATTTTGCCAGATAATGACTACCGCCGGTCCTGCTTCGAGCGTCAGTCGGTCAATTTGTTCTTTTGTCAGATCGAAACGAATCAATGGTCTCTCGTCCTTTAATCCGGGTGATAAACAGCTTGTTAAGGTCTGTTACAGGCCTACTTATCAAGTCATACCCATAAGAGTCGATCCTTATAATCGGAAAAGGGAAAAAAAAGTTTAATTAAATGTAAGGAAATTTATGGTTGATGCAAGCAATAAAATAAATAGACAGGGGTAACACCCGGGCTTCTCTTTTCGAAATGACACCGGTTAGTGGTGTATTTTTCTCATGTCATTTCCAACAAAGTTAATTGAATCGGAGATTTAGAGGCAGGAATGATGCCTTATTTAAGAATGGCCCGCAGTAAAATTAAAAAACCCTTTTTACTGCGCCGGATCATTTCCAGAGTTTGTTTGGCGTATTCATAATTGGGATTGATTTCCGTGGCTTTTTCAAATTCTTCCATAGCTTTTAAAAAATAATCGCGGCACTGAATTAAATGCAAAGCCCCTAATTCATTCCAGTAATCGGCATAACCGGAATGTTTGGATTCTTCTTCACGGATAATCCTTTCGTAATATTGAATCTCTTCGTTATCCAGGCTACGCCCCCCGAACATGAATTTGAGAAAGAAAAAATCCATGGCGAGACTTACGGGATCATCTTTGACGGCCAGTTTAACCTGCAGATCGAGCAAAGTTTGCTGTACCTGCTCTTTGTTGCTGTTTTGCAGAGTCAACTCAACCCGGTGCAATAAATCCTGCCAATGCTTATTTTGATAGTGCTCGTTGGAGCGAAATTGATCCAGGGCCCGATGCAGCCGGACGGGTATGATGATATTCGCATCCGCCGGTATATCTTCCAAAGTGGAAAGGAATAAGACCACGCCAAGATTAAATTGGGCCTCAGGAAAATTTTGCTTTATCTCCATGGCATTTTGTAACACATTTTTAGCTTGTTCGTAATTGCGCAAATGGGTGTAAATCACCCCGGCACAATTGAATAAGTCGGGGAAATCCGATCTTTCCCGCAGGGCCAGCTCACAAATCTTGAGGGCTTTGTCATATTCCTTAATTTGTAAATAGCTTAAGCCGAGCCATTGGTAGGTACGAAAAAAATCCGGCTTGAGTTGGATGGCACGTTTAAAACTGGTTGTAGCTTCCTTAAAAAAGTTTTTAGAGAACAGAATCTTCCCTAAGCGGAAATGGGGGAGATAATCATTCAGATTTTTTATCTTTTCCTGAATATGAAAAATAATTTGGATTTCATCGATCAGCTTTTGATGCAGGTCACCGGTTATCTCTTTGAGGTAGTTTTCATCCAGACTATCTTCTTCTCTGTTCCTGGTAAAGTAGGGAGATTCGCTGCTATAGATAAAACGGCCGTTTTCGAAAACTTCGGTAATGATCCTTTGTCGTTCCGGATCACATCCGGTGTGAATACGAAATTCGCGATCATCCACATGAATGCTTTCTTTATAGCCGAATCCCTTAAACACTGCTGCTCCTCTACCATTGAAGTTGCAATATACTGATTGCACCCGTTTAATTCAATTGAAGAAATCACATTTTAACGTAAGAACGAAGAACTTTTTTGCTGGAGAAGCAAATGGTCGACTTTATCTTTGAGTAAATCTACGTTGAATGGTTTGGCAATCACATCATCGGATAAATCAATCAGGTCTTTCTCCAAAATTTTATCTTCGGGAAGGTAGGTGTACATAATAATAATTTTTAATCCGGGATGATGGCGACGAATCGTATTGAGGACGGGGACTAAATCTCGCGTTACATATTCCGCATCAATCACAACCAAATTGATACGCCGCAAAATAATGGTGTGATCGATATATTCAATATTCTGACGGATATCCACGTGATAGTCCTGTTCCATAAACAGGCGGACATTTTCACTAAATTCTTTATCAGGATCAATCACCAGGATGTTTTTCGGGCGGTTGGATATATCCCTCTTCATATCTTTGTTCACTGCAAACCGAATGCCATATCGATCTAAAATCTTAACCGGTACTCTTTTTACATTCGATACAGATACGGATGCTGCAGAAAAAGTATATCAGGCCTTGAAAAACAAGCGATTCCATCATCCCGATACGAAAGTCCGTGGCCTTCCCCGATTTTGCACCGGGTTTGCTGTTTTCCCATATTTAAGAAAACAGCTATTTTTTTAAAGAAATTTCGACCTCGATTCGGCGGTTTTTAGCGCGTCCTTCTCTCGTCTTATTGGAAGCAATCGGACGCTGGTCACCGTAACCATAGTAATCGATCTGATCAGGTTCGAGTTCCAGACTGGCGATCAGATATTCGGCTACGGCCCGGGCCCGCTCTTCCGAAAGAATCTTGTTCTTTCTGCTGCTACCGGTGGCATCCGTATGGCCTTCGATACGGATCGGTTGACCGGGAAATTCACGAATGGCCCTGCCCACCTTGATTAACAGCGCAAAATATTCCGGTTGAATCGTCGCTTGTCCCGGTGGAAAATGAAGACCGGATAAACGAATAATCAGTTTATCTCCGTTCAGAAATACATCTGCTTCACCCGGGGCAAAAATGGATTCCACTTTCTTCAATTTTTCTTCCTGGGCCTGTTTCTTACGCAGTTCCGCCGAAGTAGTAGCTTCGCTCTCTTTTAAGGCATTGAGCTTTTCTTCCAACTGCGAATTCTCTGCCAATAACCGTTTTTGTTCCAACTTTAAATTCGAGATATAGCTTAACAAGGTCTTCACCACCGGGTCAAAACCTTTATCAAATTTGGGCTGATAATGAAAGGGAACGCCCACATCTGCCAGATAATTTTCAAAGACCAGGAATAATTTTTCCCAATTGGCTTCATTTTCCGAAAGTGCTTTGATTCTCTGTGCCAAATACTGAGCATGCCGTGCTTCGGTTGCGGCCTCCAGAGCCATCCGGGTTGCAGTTTCCTGTTCATGCGGATGTTGGTCAATATATTGATCGGCATTGGCCAGAAGCGTCTGGGCGTTACGGAAGGTTTTAAAACAGTACTTTTTTGCTTCCATATTTTTAGCGACGGTCACTTGGGTACGGGCATCTCCCAGGATGCTGTTTTTAATGGCCAGTATTTCGCATTGTTGATAGAGTTGTGCCGCCTTGTTTCCATAATCGATAGCATCCTCCAGATCGTCATCTTCCAGATTGGATGTGGCCTTCTGAAACATCTCGTCCGACTTATCCCAGGCCTGGGGAGCAAAAGTCGGCGCGTTGGCGCTTAAGGCCGCATCTCTGGCCTGGATAGCGGGTTGCAGATTTTTAACGGCAAGAGCGACCACTTTCTGCGCTTTTAAGGCTTCCTTACGTGATTTTTCCAGTTTCTTCTTAATATCGACCAGACTCTTTTCCTTGTTTTCATAGTCATCGCTGGCCTGTTTAAAATATTTTACGGCTTTGGCAAAAAATTCCGGTGACAGGATTTCCGCATCATGTTTTTGCAGACTATCCAGAAGGGTTTCATAGTCCGAGAACAGATTCTCTTTCATACTATTCTGGCTATAAGCCGTTACCAATAAAATAGGAAGGATGATTAAAATTTGAAAATATCGTTTCATATTGGTTCCTTGTACTTTATGATACTTTACTTAAATGATGTCCCAAAACGCTCTTCGATATATTTGCGGATGCGATGCGTAGCCACATTTCCCAGCCCTTTAATGGAGATAACCGCTTTGTCCGCTAACTGCTCTTCGAGTACCTGTAATACTTCGTCAACTGTATTAACCGCATGAATCTGCTTTTGATTGGCATCGATCAGAGCCGCCCCTTTGGCAATAAATCGGGCATATTCCCCCACAGTAATTAAATTGGGAATCGGTAAAGCCGACAGGAAATACCCCATATTCAGATGTTGCTCTTCCACACGAAGTCCCGCTTCCGACATATCCCCTACAATAAAATAGAGATGCTCACTGTAAGGTCGAAAACCGATTAAGGAACGGGCGGCTTTACTCAAGGAACGGGGATTGGCCAAATAGCTTTCGTCCAATAAATAGATATCCCCGGCCTTCTGAAGCTTCCCTTTTCCCTGACTCAACGAAAACCGGCTCTTAAAAACCTCAATTGCGGTATCCCTTGCAAAACCGAGGGTCTCCACACAGGCCAGTGCCGCCAGAAAATTATACATATCCTGGATACTATAAATCGGCAATCTGATGTCGATGCTTCCGTTCAGCCTGAATTCAATGCCCTGCGGCCCCAATTGTTTGATATCCGTGGCAAAATAATCAGAATTCTGACTCAGACCAAATTTTATCACTTTTTTATTGATAATAAAATCACTCAGCGCAGAGCTTAACTCGTCATCTTTATTCAGAATGGCGACTCCGTCCCGGGCCAGGTATTTTACCACGGCCGAGCGTTCCAGGGCGATCTGCATCATGTTTCCCAAATAATTGAGGTGGGCATCACCGATATTGGTTACAATACCGATAGTGGGTTTGATCAAACGTAGAATTTCGGCAAAATGATTGCCACGTTGATAATCAAATTCAAAAACCGCATAATCATACTCCGGAGTTAGTTTCTCCAGAGTTTGAATATTGCTCTTCCAGGTGCCGAAACCCTTACTATTCTTTAAAACCTTACCCCGGGTTTCAAGCACCGCAGAGATCATATCAATCGTTGTGGTTTTGCCCAGAAAACCGGTTACTCCGATCACCGGTTTCTTGAAGGAACGGCGCAGACTTAAATATTTTCTTCGTTCTTCATTACTCAATTTGCGACTATTAGGCACAAGATTTTTCCTTGTTCTTTCAGATTATAAATTTAGGTAAGGATCGTGACTTTTACAACAGAATCCCGTATTAAATTCCTTTTCCCGAACCGATTTTATGGTTATTTTAATTTTATGAAAAAAGTGTTCCTGTTGATTCTATATTTTTCTATGATCATTTCCCTGCGGGCCGGCGGCATCCGATTCTTTCGTGAAACGATTACAATAACCGTCGCCGATTCCTTCTGTACCGTAGAAGGAATCTACTATTTTAAAAACACATCCCGCTCCGCACGGACGATTCCCGTTCTGTATCCTTTTAAAATTGAGAGCAATCTGCCCTATCCCGATTCCGTGAATATAGTGAATTTAAATGATTCCGCTGTCGTTGCGTTCAATCGCACCAGCGAGGCCTGTTCGTTTTCCCTGTCCCTTCCGGCCAGGAGCGTCACCAGATTTAAGGTTTTTTACAGACAGGCCACGCCAGCCCGGCATATGACCTATATTCTGACCACGACCCGACACTGGAAAAGCGCACTTCTCAGGGCGGATTATTACATCATCGTCCCCAGACGGCTAAAATTAAGCCGTTTACCCTTTAAAAAAATGAAAAAAATGCTTTCCAGAGGGAATACAATCTATTATATTCAAATAAAGAACTTCCTGCCCGTCAAAAATTTGAATATTTCCTGGGGAGAATGAAATGAACTTTTTTAAAAAGCATTTTTTTATTCTCATCGTTTCCGCCATCCTGCTGATACCGCTTTTTGCCAATCCTCTGGTGGAATTTTATCTGAACGAGCTTCTTCTCGATGCCAGGGATGACACGGTCTGGCAACTGGAAATCACAAAAACACCTATTACCGCCGATATGTATCTGACCACTTTAACGGATACCGCTCTGTTCGGCCGGCCCATTATGTACAATACGGATAATTTTGTCGTCATAACCCGGGACAGTTTGGCAGCTCCTCTGCACATCCGTTATTGCGGAGATATTCTTCAGCTTCATGGAGAATCCGGCGCGATCATGGACCAAATCGGCTTCGGGGATGTTCCCGATTCGGAAATCACCGTACCGAAACCGGGTATGTCCATTTGTCGCCGATCTTTCATTGAAGGCGAGGAACAGCATTCTTACCTCTATTTCGATAAATCACCGACCCTGGGTCTGGCAAACGACAGCAGCAATGCCAGAGGAAATTGCAGCGGTTATGTAACCGACTGCTCCGGTCATGCCCTGGATAGTGTAAAAGTTATTT
>JALSTK010000096.1 GCA_026983775.1 Calditrichia bacterium | reverse complement strand
TCATGTTGATCGTCTTTACAGGAATCTCCGCCTATAGTTACGCTACTGGAAATGTGTCCGATTGCGGTTGTTTCGGAAAATTGTTAAAACGGCAGAACGATTGGAAACTGATTCTTGAAAACGCAGCTCTGGTTTTTGCTTTGACCGGTATTTATTTATTACCGAAAAAAGAAAGGGAAGAAAATGAGTAAAGCAAAAAAGTTTTTATTAATCGCCTTTACCGTGGGTTTGGTGATCAACCTGCAGTTCAACGCCCCGCTGACCCGCAATATGGATAAGGGCTTTTCCATTGAGCAGTTGGCGGAAAATATCTTCGTGCCCGAGGCGTTTGCATCATATAGTTGCAAGGCTAAATCTGGTTGCGGACATGTAGAGTGTACTGGTATTAATGAATGTACTGCATATGATCATTCAGTATGCTGCGACAATCATACCAGTACTTGTATGATCTCACATTAAAATTAGTGATTTTTATTAAAAGGTAATTGCTCATCAATAGTCCAAACAAGGAAATGATGAGCAATTATTATTTATCACTTTCTAATTCTGAATCGATGATAAAAATTATGGGCATTAAAAAAATCCTTGCTATTTGTGTTTGTGGTTAAAATAATAATTAATCTGCTAAGAAATATTTAAGATCAATTATTGAGCGAATATTAACTAAAAAGCGGGGAGCTTAAAGTAATAGGGAATCTCTTTGAAATGAATGAAAATAATTAATATAAAAGGATAAAAAGGATGAATAAATTAACTATATTATCTTTATTATCAATATTTTTTATCATAATTATTGAATGTGAAAACAACAAAAAAAATACACAGCTTTTAGAAATTGAGTCATCTCTGAAGGTTATTAATGATTCTATATATATAGCCCGGGTTGAGAAAATTCTATTTACTGGAAAAAATATCTATATTACCGAGGCAAAACAACATTCTGTTTTCATAATTGATGAAAAATTAAATTTTAAAAATTATTTTGGCAGACATGGCTATGGCCCGGGTGAATTTAATATACCAATTAGTATCAATTCCATTGATAATTTATTTTTTGTGTATAATGATGGAACTCGAAAAATTATTGTTTATGATTCAACAGGATTATTTGTAAAGGATATTGATTCTCCTACCCAGTTTCCTTTACGGTTCGCTCTAGATAAATCAAAAAATATATATGTAAGTGCAAATCAAATAAATGCTAAAGGGCCACTATTAAAAATTGACTATAATGGTAATATAATAAAAAATTTTGGCGGTTGGTTTTTACCCAAAAAAAAGTGGCAAAGAAATACGAGAAACTTACGTCATGTATTTATAAATGAAAATAATCGACTTATTTGTGTCTCCTGCACAGAACCTTTCATTGAAATATATAATTTAGATGGATTATTAATAGATAAAATTGATATCAGCGGTAATACATATTTGAAACATACGGTCAAGCACTATAAAAAACTTTATAGTGAGATGGAAAAAGATGCCCACTCAAGCTCATTTTATACACTTTTCCGGGATGCCTGCTATTATAAAAATTCATTATATCTACTATACTATAGTGAGAATAAAAGATTTGATAGTATTTTGAAATATAAAATTGATGGTCATAAAATTCGATTTCAAAAGAATTATAAAATAAATACAAGAAATAAATATGTTTTAAAAACACTTTGTGTAAGTGACTCATATATTTACGTCTATGATAGCTATATGAGTCAACTTTTGAAACTAAAACTTTAAGAATTGTCTGGCAAAATAATTTGTATGAAATTTTATTCAACATTATCTTAATTGCCGGAGCTTCTTATTTGGTTTTTATTTATAAAAAATAAGATTATCACAATATGAAAAAAACGCTTCTTTTGAATATCTCTTTTGTCTTCATTCTTCTTTTCTCCTGGCAATGCTCAAAAAACAACGCCAAGGCGTCGTCTGAAGCTAAAGGAAAAAAAATTCCCCAACTGCCGGTGGAAGTGCAAACCGCCCCGGCTTTTAACGGCCGGCTGCAAAAGTTCATCCATACCGAGGGCCGGGCCGAGGCTCTGCGCAAAACGCCGGTTATCTTTCTGCAAAGCGGCTATCTCCTTAAAATGCCCCTTAAAGAAGGCCAGAGCATAAAAAAAGGCGCGCTCGTCGCCCGACTGGAAAATAAACGGCAGGCCATCGCTCTGGCCGAAAGCAAATCGGCTCTGGTCAAAGCCATCGCCGAATTCGCCGCTCAAAGCGGCGGCCGGCAAAAGGCGCTGCAGCTCTTAAAAAATCCGGATATACAAAACCAACTCCATTCCTTCTTACCGCTGGATTCCCTGGCCCAAAACATACTCAGCGGCAAACAGCGCGCGCAAACGTTAATGGCCTACAGCGGCTTGAGTCAGGCTTACACTGCTTACCGCCGGGCTATGCTGGACTATCAAAAAACCTCTTTCTATGCCCCGTACAATGCCGTGGCCGGTAATATCGAAGTCAAACAGGGCGCGTACGTAACGGCCGGCCAGCCGGTTTGCTGGCTGTACGATCTTTCCAAAATAAAAATACGGGTGGAGGTTCTGGAAAGCGAAGCGCCTTCGGTACAAACCGGCAGCGAGTGCCTGGTCACCTTTACCGCCCTGCCCGGTCAAACATTCAAAGGAAAGGTTTACGCCAAAAACACGGCTCTAAATGAAGAGCGCCACACGCTGCGCGTAACCGTCCTGTTAAAGAATCACAGCCGGGGCGTTACGCCCGGTATGAGCGCTGCCGTTAAAATCCAAACCCGCCTGGAAAAAGAGACCCTGCTCGTGCCCAAACGGGCCGTGCTGGAACGCGACGGCCGCTATCTGGTTTTCGTTGTGCGCGATTCCGTTGCCAACTGGTGTTACATCACGCCCGGAGCAAGCAACGATCAATATATGCAGGTTTTGGCTTCCGAATTCCATTTAAAAGCGGGCGAGCCGGTTATTACCGAGGGGCAGTTTACTCTGGCGCACGGAGCACGGGTGAGGGTGAAAAAATGATGCAGGATACAGGATGCAAGAAGATTCAGGATACAAATTATCTGATCTATAATTTTTTATAGGAGAGAAGTGGAGATAAACATCCCCCTACATCCCCCTTCGAAGGGGGACTTAGGGGGATGTCCCCCAAGTAAAATTTTTTGGTATCTTGCATCGTACATCCTGCAACATCTTGTTTGGCGCCCCTTCTATGTGTATATTTACGTGTACGAGGAGGTGTATATGAGAACAAATATCGTCATAGACGACGCACTGCTTAATTCCGCCCTGAAGCTTTCCAGGGCAAAATCTAAGAAAGAAGTTATCCATTGGGCTTTGCAGGAATTCGTCGAAAATAAAAAACGGTTAAACCTTTTGGATTTAGAGGGGAAAATTAAATTTAGCGACGATTATAATTATAAAAAATTGAGAAAATAAAATGATTTTGGTGGACACTTCCGTCCTGATAGACCTTTTTAAGGGGGAACAGAATAAGCCGGTTAGCGCGCTAAAAGAAGTCATTCAAAATAATATTCCTTTCGCTATCACTTCGTTTATTTTTCAGGAAATTTTGCAAGGCGCGCGCGACCGAAAGGAATATGTTCTTTTAAATCGGTACCTGAGCTGCCAAAGATTTATTCATCCTAAAGACGCCATAGTTAGCTACCGAAAGGCCGCTTTAATCTATTTTAACGCCAGACGGCAAGGCGTAACCATACGCAGCGCCATGGATTGCCTGATCGCCCAAATTGCCATTGAGCATAACGCCTTATTATTGCATAACGATCGGGATTATTCGCGTATGGCCGAATTTACGAAATTGAGAATATATAAAATATGATGGGGCGGGCGGGGTCGAGCACATGCATAACAAGCTTTTCTTAAAGGATACCTGTACTTTGCCTGTCGAAAAACCGCTTGCGTCCCAAATGAATCCTGTATCCTGTATCTTGCATCTTGCATTATAAAAGGATAATGAATCTTTATGAATAATCTGATCGCCGCCATCCTGCGCCGTCCGGTTTCGGTGTTTATGTTTTATTTGGGTATTCTTATTTTAGGAGCTTTGTCTTTAGGAGAATTTGATATATCCCTGTTGCCGCCATTGGATTTTCCACAGATCACGGTACATACCCTTTACCCGGGAAGCACTCCCGAAGAGGTGGAACAGGGAGTAACGCGACCCCTCGAAGAAGCTCTCGGCACCGTCAACGGCGTCAGCGAGGTGCTTTCCAGGTCCATGCCCGGCGAAGCGCTGATCACCGTCAAACTGGCCTGGGGTACGGATATGAAATATGCCGCGCTCAACATCCGTCAACAGGCCGACCGTGTGTACAGCTATTTCCCGGAAGGAGCCCAAAGGCCGGTGGTTAATCTGCGCAACCCGCAAAACAAGTCGGTAATGACGCTGGTTTTAAGCGGAGGCTCTTTACCGGAGCTGAATCGTTTTGCCGAATATGTGGTTAAAAAAAGACTGGAACAAATTTCCGGCGTGGCCGAAGCCGCCATTATGGGCGCCCCGATAAGAGAAATAAAGGTACGGGTGAACCCCAATACTCTTGCCGAACAGGGTTTCAGCGTTTCCGACCTGGAAAACGCTCTTAAGAATAATAATCTTTTGGTTAGCGGCGGAAGTATCAAAAAGGGGAATTTTCGCCTCGCCCTTCGTATCCGTAGTGAATTCACTTCGGTAAAGGATATCGGTAAAACGCCTGTATTTCGTAAAAACAGCTCTTCTTTTGTTCCTTTAAGCAAACTAACTAAAATCGAAGACAGCTTTAAAGAGCCGGAATCGCTTACGCGCATAAACGGAATCTCCTGCATTGCCATCGATATATATAAGGAAAGCGGATCCAACACCTTAAAAATGGAACGAAAAATCAAAAAGGTTTTAAATGATCTGCGAAAAAATTATCGGAAAGTTAAGATACACACGGTTTATTCCCAGGCCGACTTCATCAAGTCGACCCTAAATAATGTATTATACGCCATTCTTGCCGGGGCTTTCCTGGCAGTGGCTACTTTGTTTTTATTTCTTTCCAACTGGCGGGCTCCGCTTATTATTTCCATTTCCATTCCCGTATCCGTGATCGCCGCCTTTTTGTGGATGAATTTTTCCGGAATCGGTCTGAATATTATTTCCCTGGCCGGTCTGGCTCTGGGCGGCGGGATGCTGGTGGATAATTCCATAGTGGTTTTGGAAAATATTCATCGTTACCGGGAAAGCGGTAAAAGCGCCTTCGAATCCGCAGTCTCGGGAGCATCGGAAGTCGCCCTGCCCATTACGGCATCGACCCTAACTACCATTGCCGTATTTATTCCGGTCATTTTTCTTAAGGACCTGGCCGCCGCCGTTTTTACGGAAGAAGCTAAAACCGTCTCTTATGCCCTGCTGGCCTCCCTTGTGGTAAGCCTTACCTTGTTGCCGGTCGTCTATCTTTTCATAGAAAAACGGAGAAAAAAGACTTCGGATTTCATTAAAGTATCGGCTTTGAATCATAGATTACTACTTTACTACGAACGGGGAATGGATTGGGTTCTGAAGCATGAAAATATTTTTTTATTACTCGTTTTCCTTTTGCTGCTCTCTTCTCTATCGCTCGCTTTTTTCCCCGACCGGCGTTTGTTACCCGATACGGATCAACACGCCGTGGAGATCACAACCAACTATCCCCCGGGCGTTTCGCTGGAGTATATCGACCGACATATTTTAAGAAACGAACGATTTTTAAAAAACGACCGGCGAGTGCAATTATATTATTCGGAAATGGGTAAAAAACAGGGTCTGTTTTTACAACCGGACGACCGCAAATTAAATCGGTCTTATGTTTATATCAAACTTAATAAGCATATAAACAGCGTTCGATTTTTAAAAGAATTGGCAGAAAAAAATTCCAGCGGAGAAGAGTCTCAAACCGACTATAGAAAGATGGAGCCGGCGTTAAGCGGTTTATTGGGTGAACGAAGCGCGCCTCTTTCCGTATATATAAGCGGGCCCGTTTTCTCCATATTGGATTCCCTGTCCGAAGAAATTTCCAAAAATATTTCTCTTTCGCATCCCGGGGCTATTTACGGTTCAAATTTTTTTGAGCGCTATCCCGCTATCTCTTTTAAAGTAAACCGTACCCGTCTGGCGCGATATAACCTTTCCGCCCGGCAAATTGCCCGGGCTTTAAAAAGCACGGTTCAGGGCGTGCGCGCCACCCAATTACGCGATTTTGACCGCCGCATTGATATCGTATTAAAAGGAAAGGAACCTTTCCGCCGTAACCTGGACGATCTGCTTCGGGTGCGGGTAAAAGGCTACCCGGTAAGCAATTTTGTAACCTTGAACCGGGTTGATGAACTGAGTTATATCGAGCATAAAGATATGACCCGCACCTTTCGGCTGGATTTACACGCAAAATCTCTTTCCCGGTTGGCCCGGGATGTCAAGCAAACTCTGGCCGGCATCTCTTTGCCAAGCGGCTATAGCGTCTCTTTAGGGGGAGAATGGCTGGAAAGCCGCCGTTCCCTTAAACATTTGTATTTTGCCTTTATTATGGCGGTGATTCTGGTCTATCTGATTTTAGCAGCCCAATTCGAATCGTTCGTCGCACCCCTGATTATCCTGTTTACTGTGCCCCTTTCCCTTATAGGTATTATCCCCGCGCTCTTACTTACCCACATGACCATTAATATCATGTCCGTAATCGGAGTGGTGGTTATCGTGGGCATTGTGGTCAACGACGGAATTTTGAAAATCGATTTTATCCGCCGGGCGCACCGTGCGGGAATGGACGTGGTTCAGGCCATCCGTTTTGCCGGAAAAATGCGCATCCGTCCCATACTGATGACCACCGTAACCACGGTTTTCGGACTCTTGCCTCTGGCCCTGGGAATCGGACCCGGCGCCGACTTACAGCAGCCTATGGCCATTTCGATCATCGGCGGGGAGAGTGTGGCCACTATCCTGACTCTCTTTGTTTTACCTGTCTTGTATAAAAAATTACTGGGACGGAAAAAGTATTAGCCATGCGTTCATTCTTAGATTGGTGGTTACAACGCCCCGTATCACTTGCCATTTTAGCCGGCACTCTTGTTGTTTTAGGTGCTCTTTCCCTATATGAACTCCCTCTGGAACTTTCACCGGATGTAGATTTCCCCCAGGTTACCGTCCGCGTTTATTTCCCGGACAGTTCTCCGGAAATGATTGAAGCCCTGGTTAGCGCTCCTATCGAGAGCCGTATGCAGGAGCTAACCGATATTCGAAAAATAGAATCTGTTTCCAAAAATAATTATTCTCTGGTGACCTTGCATTTCGACCGTCACGCCGATATGGCTTTCAATCTTTTTCGCATTAACGAAATTTTGAGCGACTATAAGAACTGGTTACCTAAAGGCGTCTTTCGGCCCTCTGTTCAAAAATATATTCCCAAAGAACTTAAAAAGGAGATTTTCCTCAGTTACCGTCTATTAACGGCTCTTCCCGAAAAAGAGTTATACCGTCTTGTGGAGGAAAAAATAAAACGCCCCTTATTGAATGTGCCCGGAGTGGCCGCAGTGCAGATTTTCGGCCTGCGCACTCCGCAAGTTGAGATTTTGGTTGATCTTAACAAAATGCATCGTTATGGAGTGTCGTTACAGGCCCTTCGTGAAAAATTAGCAGGACGTAAAATTCATGTAGGCGATTTAAAACCAGGCCTTTTTATTTTACCTCTTAGTGTGGATTTCCGTTTTATGAATATCGGAGAATTAAAACATATTCCTTTTCATATTTCTCCCGACCGAAGTATTCAATTAGCGGATTTCGCTACCGTTAAACAGGGCTATCGCAGATTGCGTTATAAAAAGCGCATCAACGGACAACATACTATTCTAATTTCTATAGAAAAAGAGAGCGGCAGCAATACGATCGGCGTTGCAGACCGTGTATACGAGGCCATCGGCAAAATAGAGAAACAATTACCGCCGGGCAATCAATTAATGCTTGTGGATGATGCCAGTAAACAAATCCGCCAGGCCATTAAAGATTTGCTTTGGCGTACCTTTTTGGCTTTAACGGCCATTTTTCTGCTCTTATTACTCATTTTAAAACGCTTCTTCTCTTCCGCTATCATTCTGTTCAGTATTATCCTCTCCGTTTTCACCGTATTTATCTTCATTAAATTTCTCGGCTATTCCGTTAATCTGCTTACTCTGGCCGGCTTGGCGCTGGGCTTTGGTTTTATGGTTGATAATTCCATCCTGGTTTTTGACGCTATCGAACCTTTTTCCCAAAGGCAAAAGATTGTCTCGGAATCATTAAAAATACTTTTTCCTATTATGGCTTCTACCTTAACTACTTTGGCTGCTTTATTGCCCTTTATGTTTTTATCGGAAAAAATGCGGTTATATTACATACCTTTCGGTGTTGTGGTGGCCTCCGCCTTGCTGGCTTCGGTTACTTTTGCCTATATATTTGTTCCTGCCGCCTATCGTTTTCTTCAGGTAAAAGTTAAACCCGTTTCCCCGAAAAATACGATCCTGAAGAAAGTGGAAACCATATACCGGATTCTGTTAAGGCAAGTTCTTAAGCATAGAACGATTGTCATTATATTGGCCGTATGGTCTCTCGGATTCCCCTTGTGGCTTCTACCGGATACGCTTGAAGAAAGTAAAGATGCATCGAAGCTTTCCCATTATATGGTATCGGCTTATAACCATACGGTGGGCAGCGAACTCTACCACAGCGTCCGGAAATACAGCGATCCCGTTTTGGGAGGAACGACTTATTTATTTTTTAAATATGTGGAACGCGGTGAACCCTGGAATTGGCGAGGAGGCGATTATCTTTTCGTTTATATCCGTATGCCTCAGGGGAGCGATCTGGGTTTAAGCGAAAAAATTATTCTTGATTTCGAAAAGATCGCTTTAGCCCAGAAAGGAATCGGTAAAGTCGAAACCACAATCAGTGCTTCCGCAGCTTATATGCGCGTTGATTTTCCCAAAACCACTCTTTACTCCTACATTCCTTATTATTTGAAAGAAAAACTAATCCAGCGGGCCGTAAAGGTCGGCGGCGTTTACATCGCTGTTTCCGGCTTCGGTGATCCGTATTCAAGCGGGTTTTACGGAGGTCTTGCTCCCTTTCGCATCAAACTGACGGGATATAATTTTCTGGAATTAAAATCCCTGGCTCAGAAATTAAAAAAGAAATTACAAAAAAACAGAAGAGTCCGTGATGTGGATATCAACACACCTTTGGATTACGGTATGGAAGCCTTATATGATCTGGAAATGCAGATGGATCGCCGTTCCTTGGCCTCCATCGGATTATCCGCGGCCGATGTGATTCCTCTTCTACGTTTATATACCTCCGAAACGTTAAGCAGTGATCGTATTCGATTGGGTAACAGGGAGAAATTTCTGGCCATAAAGTCGGATAAGTTTTATGATTTACAGCTGGATGTTCTGAGAAAAATGTGGTTTCAAACGGTAAAGAAACAGCCCTTCAGGCTTAACCAATTCGCGCTTATCAGCAAGCAACGTGTGTTACCCGAAATCCGCCGTGAGAACCAGGAATACTTGCGTATGGTTAGTTTCGATTTTTTAGGTCCTTACCGCTTCGGAGCCCGCTACTTAAAAGAAACTTTAAAAGATTTTAAGACACCCGTAGGTTACAGTGTACAATCCATGCAATGGAGCTGGGGCGAGCATGAAGAGAGTAATCTGGTGTTCATTATTTTGCTGGGATTGTTATTTATCTATATGGTAACGGCTTCTTTGTATGAATCGTTCCGTGACCCGTTTCTTATATTTTTGACTATTCCCGCCGGATTGGTGGGCATTTTTCTGGTTTTTTATGTAACGGATACCATCTTTAACCGCTCCGCATACATCGGCGTTTTATTCATCAGCGGTATTGTGGTCAACAATTCCATTATCCTGGTGAGCAAATTCAAAAATTTTCAAAAAGAAGGATATTCCGTGATCGACGCAATCATTCAGGGCAGTATTCGCCATTTGAAACCGATATTTCTCACCACTATTACAACCATTTTAGGTTTTCTACCCATGCTCATTTTAGCGCGGAATAAGGCCAACGATTTATGGTACACTCTGGCCTTGACCGGTCTGAGCGGTATGCTAAGTTCCTTCCTCTTTATTCTATTTGTACTTCCGGTTTTATTTAGTTTAATCTATAAAAGAAATAAAAACATCGAATAGCTTTTTCCTATGCTGCCTACTGCATGATTAGGCGAAGCGCCACTACCCGGTTATCGAAAAAGGTCGGAATCAAAATCAATTGTTTCCGTGCTATATATTCCAAATCCGCCGAATTAATGTGCTCTTTTCTGGTATCGTTCAGCAGATGAATCTTTCCCGAACTTTCCACATATTCCGTGCGTCCGGACCAATCGGAAATCAAAAAGGCCCCTGATTTCATCTTTATCAAACCGTCGATGCCATGGCCGATATTATAAAGAGGCTTAAGGGCAGCCGTTTTTAAATCGATTTGTTTAATCCGGCCGTCTCCCGAATTTCCCACATAAAGCTCGTTGTTACTCAGAAAGAGTCCGTTAGGACTTTTAATTTGGGGATTCTTTACCCAGACCGAAATCGTATCTTTCGCCCAGCGGTAGATTACGCTATGACGCTCGGATGTATCGGAAATATAAATAGTGCCGTTTCGATCTACAGCCGCATCATTTAAAAAAAGAGCTCCCGGTGCCTGAAAACGTTTTTCAATCCGACCTTTGATAATATCTATCTTAACCAATTGATCTATATCGGTTACAAACAAATGGTTCTGATAAAGGGCCATGCCTTTGGGTGCGTTCAATCCGGTAATCCATTTCAGTTTAATGATTTTTCCGTCTACAGTTAATTTTGAAATAAAACCCTTGCCGTTTTTTTCGGCCGGTTTGCCGTTAATATTGGAGACATAAACGACATGACGCAGCGAATCATACTTAACCGATTCGGGAACCTTCATAATTTGCTTCGTTTGCCATACGCTTGTCGTATGTAACTGCGCTCTGCCCAAAGTGAGGAAGAGAGTTACAAGAAGTAACGAAACTATAAAATTCACCTTCATGCCAGGTCTCCTTCTGAAAAATACTGTTTAAGCTTCGAGCGTTCCTATCGGTAACCCTTTCCCCGAAAGGCAGCCGCTATAAATAAGCTTTTACTCAACCGTCTCACGGGAAGTTACTCATGCCGATAGAGCGGTGCAACCACGCATTTAATTTCAACCCGGTTTGGCACAAAATAATTGCATACCAAAACCGTACCCTCTAAATTAAACTAAGATGAAGATTCTTACCGGGATGAACGGCATACCCGAAAAACAATGATATCCCGGAGCAATCAAATAACTGCCTATCATTAAAGGGCTCCACATTTAGTATTTTTTAGACGGGGCCTCAACGGGCGGAATGAATAAGGAGGATGATGGCTTCGATCGCCGAATCGTTTGTAGACACTTTTCATTGGATTTTAGTGTAACTATGGCAGAACTGGCAATAAATAAAGCACGGTTTGTTAGTCAAAGCCGGGCCTTTGAGAATATCAACTCCCGCCTGATTGCTCTTTGGGCTTTTAGTGAAGCCGGATTGGGGGCCTTACTTCATCTTCTGAAAATTCCCTTTTCAGGATTATTTGTGGGTTCGTTTGCCGTGCTTATCATTACTTTAATCGCTTATTTCCACTATAGGCCGGGCCGGATTATGCGGGCGGTACTGATTGTTCTGATTATTAAAGGCCTGGTTAGTCCGCAGGCACCCGTGTTATCTTTCTTAGCGGTGATATTACAGGGTTTTTTGGGGGAAGTCCTATTCGGTCTTTTACCTTCTAAACGGATCGCCGCATTTATTTTGGGATTTTCTGCCCTTCTATTATCCGCTTTTCAAAAAGTTATTGTAACTACCTTAATGTTCGGGATGAATATCTGGCATTCTATTGATCTTTTCGGCAATTATGTTCTCAGTCAGTTTATGATCTCTACCCATGATCCTTTGACCTTACCACTCAGCTATAGCTTGGTTACGCTTTACATTTTACTTCATCTTTTGGCGGGCCTCCTGGTGGGTCTAAGCGGTCCGAGATTAGCCGAACGGATTCAAACCGAGATAGAACAAAATTCCGAATCTTATCGAATTCCATTGCCGAAAATGGCTTCTACTTCCGGAATAGAAAAAATATCGCGACCTCACAGACTAAAAAAGATCTCAAGCTATTTGATCGTTGCCCTGGTCGTATCCATCTTAGTTCTTTCCTATGTGTTTCCGATTTTCCCCAAAAACCAGGGTTTAGCGGCTCTTCTTATGTTAATGCGCTATACCATACTCGCCGTGATCTGGTATCTGTTCCTCGGGCCTGTGATGATGGGCCGAATCCGGAAATATTTATCGCACAAGCAATCCGTTTACAGTAGTGAAGTAGATCATATTATTCGTTTTATCCCCCACATGCGCTATCTGGCCAACTTCAGTTGGAAAGAGAGTCTTGCCGGCCGTAAAATAGGCCGTATCCACCGTTTTATTTTCTTTTTTATAATGCATCTTCTGGTTCTGGATTTCAATTAACTTCGATAGCAGGAATCGGAACTATTCTGCAGGTTCCATTACGCACCGGAATGGATTTGATTTACCCGCAGTCTGCTCCCCGGAGAGGGAATTAGTGTTTTACAGGATGTCATAAAATAGAAAAGCCCTGTTTTACAGGGCTTTTCAAATAAGAATCTGGTGACGACCTACTCTCCCGTTCCTACCCTAGGAACAGTACCATCGGCGCGGGTGGGCTTAACGACTCTGTTCGGTATGGGAAGAGGTGTATCCCCACCGCCATAGTCACCAGAAATATTAGGTTATAAAGATCAATAATAGGGTAGAACATCTACCAGCGGAAGTAGAAAAAATAGATTAAGCCTCACGGCAAATTAGTACTGCTCGGCTCAAGTCATTGCTGACCTTACACCTGCAGCCTATCGACCTCCTAGTCTCGAAGGTGCCTTTAGCCCGCCCGTAGGCGGGAGGGATGTCTCATCTTGGGTTGGGTTTCGCACTTAGATGCTTTCAGCGCTTATCCTCACCGAACATAGCTACCCAGCAATGCCCTTGGCAAGACAACTGGTACACTAGAGGTTCGTCCACTCCGGTCCTCTCGTACTAAGAGCAGATCCCCTCAAACATCCTACGCCCGCAACAGATAGGGACCGAACTGTCTCACGACGTTCTAAACCCAGCTCACGTACCGCTTTAATTGGCGAACAGCCAAACCCTTGGGACCTTCTCCAGCCCCAGGATGCGATGAGCCGACATCGAGGTGCCAAACC
>JALSTK010000095.1 GCA_026983775.1 Calditrichia bacterium | reverse complement strand
CGCACCTCTCAAAATGGATCATACCGTGGCCTATGAAAAAGGGATTTCCACCGTTCCTCAGCGGGCTTTCGGCTATACGGTAACCGACAGCGGGGTGAAATTTAGCGATCAGAGTGCCTATAGTGCAGTCCTGGGTGACGGCGGAATCTACTCCAATCTGGAGGATTTATTTAAATGGGACCAGGCCCTGTATACCGATAAATTGGTTTCTGAGCAAACCCTGAAGACAGCTTTTACCCCTTTTAAAGAAAATTACGGTTATGGCTGGCGGATCGATCAATACAAAGGACATCGCCGCTATCATCATACCGGATCGACGAGCGGTTTCCGTAACGTGATTCAGCGCTTTCCGGATGACCATTTTACGGTTATTATCTTAACCAATCGAAGTGAACCGGGTGTACAGCCTTTAGCGGAAAAACTGGTGGATTGGTATCTTCTAAATGAAAACTGAATTAGAGAAGTAAGAAACAGGAGTATGTAAGAATGTTAAAAGTATTTTTTATTTCGATGCTGATTCTTATCAGTGGTCTGCAGGCCAAAACCATTAAAGGGCAGCCCTTCAGCCATACTTTTTCGATCGTTGCTGTGGATGAAAAAACCGGAGATATAGGAGTCGCCGTTCAGTCCCATTGGTTCTCGGTGCGATCTCTGGTTACCTGGGCCGAACCGGGTGTGGGAGCGGTGGCAACCCAGTCGTTGATAAATGCCTCTTTCGGTCCGCGCGGCCTGGAGCTGTTAAAAGAAGGGAAATCACCCCAACAAGCCTTACAGATTTTGTTGGATTCCGATAAAGGTCGTGAATTTCGTCAGGTATCCATTATCGATAGCAAAGGCCGGGTGGCAACCTATACGGGAAAACAATGTATTGCCGCGGCCGGACAGATTATCGGCGATAAATTTTCGGTTCAGGCCAATATGATGTTAAACGACAAAGTAGTTCCCGCTATGGCTGAAGCCTATCGTAGTCACAAAGAATTACCTCTGGCCGAACGGATGGTATCCGCTTTGGAAGCGGCACAGAAGGCAGGGGGGGATATCCGGGGCCAGCAATCCGCGGCAATTATTGTAGTTAAAGGAAAATCCAGCGGGAAAATCTGGCAGGATCGTTTGCTTGATCTGGCCGTGGAAGATAATCCCCATGCCGTAAAAGAACTGGCCCGGGTGCTGAAAGTTTACCGTGCTTATGAACATATGAACAACGGTGACCTGGCCATTGAAAAAAATGATGTCGACGGTGCCCTGCGCGAATATGGAACTGCCCAAAAGATGTTTCCCGCCAATCTGGAAATGAAATACTGGACAGCCGTTTCCCTCGTTAATATCGGTCGACTGAATGAAGCTCTGCCGGTTTTTAAACAGGTCTTTGAAAAAGACCCCCATTGGATCGAGCTGACCCGCCGGATAGTACCCAATGGTATGCTTAAAGCGGATCCGGCGACATTGAATAAGATTATATCGGTTGTAAAATAGGAAATGAATACATATCCCGACATGACGGGCGGTTTATAGGCATTCCACTGGATACTCGGATTGACCCGTCTATTTTCCGGTTGGATTTGCAAAAAGGGGAATCGTTGATTATTTTCAAAATGATGCCTGTAAGTCTGTAATCCTCATTTTCCCTCTGTAGAGACTGAAGAGGAAGGAATTGTTCAATGCGAAAAGAATCCATCCGGTTTCCCCGTTTTGAAATTAAAACGATTCTACTCTTTGGTATTTTAGCGGCCATTGCCGGAAATTTTTATTTCCGTATTCCGGGCATGCCCGGAGCCTCTTCCGATCCGCGGGAAATCGTGGCCTTAACCAGTATTTTTTTTCTTAAAGATTGGCGCAGTGTTTTAGGGGTGGCGCTTCTGGCTACATTGGGCGGACCCTATGATAATTCTTTGCCGATCACCTTAGTGATGCATGTGGTTACTCTGCCCCTGGGCTGGTTTATCTATCAGACTATTCTGCTGTACACCGTTAATGAATATACATTGGCCCTTGTTTGGGCCGCAGAAGTAATTTTGCTTTATGTGACCTCCTTTATTCCGCTTTATATCATTATGGCCGTATTAATGGATAAAGTTCATTTATCGGAAGTTTTCCGGCAATACATAATTTTTTTTGAAGGCGTTCGGATTGAAATTATATCTACAACCGTCATCACCACGCTCATTCTTCTTTTAAAATTATCTCGTGAAGAAATGATAAGGGACACCCAGTTATTATCTTTGCTGGTTAAAAATAATAACTTAGGCATCTGGGAGTGGAATGTGGGTGACGGTCGGTTTCTTTTAAACAAAGAATGGTTGGATCTGTTGCCTTATACAGTAGAACAGGATGTGAATAATATAAGTGTTTTTAAAACGATTGTTCACCCGGATGATCTGGAAAGTGTTGAAAGTATTCTGAATGAATTGTCAACAGGATCCGTTCCGATGTTAAAAAGCGAATTTCGTTTAAAAGACAAAAATAACCAATGGAAATGGGTGCTTATTTCCGGGAAAGTATTGGAAGAGGATAAAGCAAAACAGGTAACCCGGGTCATCGGGACTTTCCAGGATATAACGTCTATTAAAGAAGCAGAAAAAGAAAATCAAAAACTTCAGAATCAGTTAAGACAAGCCCAAAAAATGGAATCGATCGGTACCCTGGCCGGCGGTATTGCCCACGATTTTAATAATTTATTGACCGTGATAAACGGTCATGCCGAGATGGGAGCCCTGAAAGCCGGTGAATTTCCAGGTGCCGATAAACATTTTTTAGCGATTCAATCCGCAGGCCGGAGGGCGGCTAATTTGACCAACCAGCTTCTGGCCTTCAGTCGTAAACAAATTTACAAACCCCGGGTTGTAAACATAAATACGGTTATTTCAAACTTTGATCAAATGTTGGGCAGACTGATCGGTGAGGATATCAATATCGAAACCTATCTCAAGGAGGAACTGCCCAATATATTGGCGGATCCGGGGCAGTTAGAGCAGATTTTGTTCAACCTGATTATTAATGCCCGCGACGCGATTAATGAAAAAACGGATGATGCCGAAGAAAAGAAAATAACCATAGAGACCGATTTTGTTAATTTTACGGATACCTATCTTAGCGATCACTCCTATGCCAGGGCCGGCCGATACATCGTTCTTTCTATCAGTGATACGGGACAGGGTATGGATGAAGCAACCAGGCAAAAAATATTCGAACCCTTTTTTACCACCAAATCGGAAGGAAAGGGAACCGGCCTGGGGCTGTCGACCGTTTACGGCATCATAAAACAAAACAACGGCTATATCAGTGTTTACAGTGAGCCCGGTTCCGGAAGCACGTTTAAGATTTACTGGCCTGCAACGGATCGAAAGCGTTCGTCCGGGGCTAAGCCCGCAGTGGATATCCGAAAATTCTTCGGTTCCGAAGAAATCCTATTAGTGGAAGATGATCCTGCCGTCCGAGATTTTGCCGCTTCCGCTCTGAATGATTTCGGTTATCGGGTGCATATTGCCGAGAATGGTCAGAATGCGCTTGATCTTTTACAGCGGGAAAATTTGAACCCATCATTGGTTATCACCGATTTAATCATGCCCAAAATGAACGGCAAAGATTTGGCCGACCGGCTTAAACTCATCAAACCGAAATGCCGTGTTTTGTTCGCTTCGGGTTATACGGATAATCATGTGGTTCATAACGGTTCGCTTCAGGCCGGGGTTAACTTTCTGCATAAACCTTATTCGGTAAGCGATTTGTTGCGCAAGGTCAGAACGCTGCTGGATCAACCGGAGGATGATCTTTCTGCCCGGGAATGATTGTACATTCCGAAGCGGTAAAAAGCAGGGTCATTTTGGCCCCGGTCGCAGCTCTTTGTAAAAAGGACACAAATTATTCAGAGGACACTGCCCACATAGCGGATTACGTGCCTTACAGATTTTACGTCCGTGCCAGATCAACCAGTGGTGGGCTTCGGACCATTTTTTTTGCGGGATGTTTTTCATCAGCTGTTTTTCAGTGTCCAGCACATTATCGGCATGCGCCAGACCCAGGCGGTTGCTGACCCGGAAGACATGGGTATCCACGGCAATGGCCGGAACCTGTTTGGCAATGCTCAGAACCACATTGGCCGTTTTACGGCCCACTCCCGGTAATTGTACAAACTCTTCCCTGTTCGAAGGGACGTCACCCCGGTATTTTTCAGAAAGAATTTTACTGGTGGCGATAATATGTTTGGCTTTGGTATGGTAAAGACCCACGGTTTTAATATACTGTTCCAACCGGGATATGGTCAGAGTGGCCATTTTTTCGGCTGTGGGATAGTCGCGGAATAAATCTTTGGTAACCATATTGACCCGAACGTCGGTACTCTGGGCGGCCAGCATGGTGGAAACGAGCAGTTGGAACGGGGTTTGGTATTTTAAAGCGGTTTCGCTGCCGCCATAGGTTGATTCTAAAATATCCAAAATTTGTTTAATACTTTTTTCCAAAATTGTTTTCCTTTAAATTAAACGGGTAAACTAAGAAAATAGTATGATTCTGGCAAGAAAAGGAGGAACCCCTTTGTTTGTAAAAAAGATGCGGGATATAGCGAAGGAAGAGATTACTGCCGGTAAAGCTACTTTTAAACAGGTGTTGATCAGCGCGCAGGAAGCACCCCATTTTGCGATGAGGCGCTTTATTATTGAACCGGGAGGATATATGCCCAACCACACCAATACCGTGGAACATGAGCAGTTGGTTCTGAGCGGGGAGGCCGAAATCGGCATCGGGGAGCGGGTATTTAATGTACAGAAGGACTCGGTGGTTTTTATCCCTGCCGGAACGCCTCACTGGTATAAAAACACGGGTCGTGTTCCGTTTGAATTTTTATGCATGATTCCCAACCAGGAAGACCGGATTGAAATTCTGGAAAATAAATAAAAATCTGGTAGTTGAATTGATATCCGATCACCGTTAACTTCTGTTTTTAAATTAACGATCACCTGTAAATTAATCGGGACTTTAATGAATGAATGAACAGGCAGAAAAATTAACACGTAACCACAGTCCGGAGCTGGATGCGATTTTAGGCCAGAGTTTTCCGGTCCTGGATGACGGATTTATCCGTGTTGTGGATTATATGGGAACCGATGCCTCTATTGTGCAGGCGGCCCGGGTTTCTTATGGCAGGGGAACCAAAAAACGACATGAAGACCGCGGCTTAATCCGTTATCTGATTCGACATCATCACACCACGCCGTTTGAAATGTGTGAGATTAAACTGCACGTGCGGGTACCCATGGATACCTGGAGACAATGGATCCGGCACCGCACGGCCAATGTGAACGAGTATTCCACCCGCTATTCCGTGGCCATCAATGCCATGTACAGCACCGCTCCCGATGAATGGCGTGTGCAAGCCACCAGTAACCGTCAGGGTAGCGAAGGCTTCCTGGATCACGATACAGGTCGGGAACTTTCACAAAAGGAAAAAGAGTTTCATCAGCTAAGCCGCAAACTTTATGAAGAGCGTCTGGAAAGGGGTGTGGCCCGTGAACAGGCCAGAAAGGATTTACCGCTCTGTACCTATACCGAAGCTTACTGGAAAATTGATTTGCATAATCTGCTCAACTTCCTGCGCCTGCGTATGGAAGGACACGCCCAGTATGAAATTCGCCAATATGCCACGATAATCGGCCGGGAAATTGTCAGCCGTTGGGTGCCTTTAACCTGGGAAGCATTCCAGGATTATATTTTTAACAGTCATACATTTTCCGAATTGGAAGGACAGATCATCCGTGCTCTCACTCTGGGAGATAAAGAGCAGGCCCGTGCTCTGGCGGATAGGGAAGGTTGGTTAAAATACAAAGATGGTAAATTACGCTTTCATATCGAGCGTTTTGAATTCGAACAAAAATTGCAAACCCTCGGTATTGAATTTCCCTGGTAGGGGCCTCCTTTTCGAACTTTCGCTATCTGAAATAGTATTCGCCTTTCTATTTAGTTTGTTCGGGTTTTGTCGAAGATGAAAAAACGGATATCAACATAAAAGGAAAAGAATCATGTCCCGAAAGGCTAAAATCGTTTGTACAATCGGCCCGACCAGCGAGTCGGAAGAGATGCTTACCCGCCTCGCCCGGGCAGGAATGAATGTGGCCCGGCTGAATTTCTCCCACGGCAGCCACGAAGAGCACAAACGGAATATCCGGCGTATTCGAAAGGTAGCGCAACAAGTGGGGCATCCCATCGCCATTTTACAGGATTTACAGGGCCCCAAAATTCGCATCGGTACTTTTGAGGAACCTCCCATCCAGCTTAATCCCGGAGATCTGTTCACCATTACCACCGATGATGTACCCGGCAATGAGCACATTGTCAGCACTTCCTATAAGAATCTCCCCAAAGACGTACGGATCGGAGACCGCATCCTGGTAAACGACGGTTTGATTAAATTAAAAGTAGTTCAAAAAAAAGGGGCGGATCTGTTTTGTGAAGTCATTAACGGCGGGAATCTATATGACCATAAGGGCATTAATCTGCCGGGAGTACAAATTTCCGAACCTTCCCTGACGGAGAAAGACAAACGGGATCTTAAATTCGGTTTGGAGCAGGAGGTAGATTATGTGGCCTTGTCCTTTGTACGCGATGCTCAGAGCATTCGGGATATCAAGCAGTTTATGGGTGATCGGCAGGTGCCGGTTATTGCTAAACTGGAAAAACCGGAAGCACTGGACAATCTGGATGAAATCATTGCCGAGACCGACGGGGTAATGGTAGCCCGCGGGGATCTGGGAGTAGAAATATCCGCTTCCCGGGTTCCGGTTGTTCAAAAAGAGATTATCGAAAAATGTCTTTTGGCTTCCAAACCGGTGATCACGGCCACGCAAATGCTGGATTCGATGATGATCAATCCCGTTCCAACCCGCGCCGAGACCTCGGATGTGGCCAATGCCATCTTTGACGGAAGCGATGCGGTTATGCTTTCCGGCGAAACCGCTTTTGGGAAATATCCACTTGAATCCGTACAAATGATGGCCGATATTATTGAGGAGGCGGAAAGTAACCGGCGTTTTTTCCGGATTCATATCGCAGACCGCGAGCAAACTAAAGTCTTAAGCTATACCCATTCCGTATGTCATGCCGCTTATTACAGTGCCAGGGAGATCGGGGCCAAATATATTGTGGTTTTAACCCGCAGTGGGATGACGGCGAAAATCATGTCTAATTTCAGACCGTCCGTACCAATTTTAGCCTTAACAAATAACCAGTCGGCCTTACATCGTTTGTCTTTGTATTGGGGTGTCTTTCCTTCTTTTTTGGAACACACTATCGAAATTAAAGAGCAACTGACCATACTGGAATCCTATCTTAAGAAAAACGGATTTGTTCAATCGGGGGATAAAATTGTTTTAATTGCGGGGTCCACCCAGGAACGGGGAGGTACCAATCTGCTGCGTCTGCATACGGTGGGATAGATGCCAAAGTTTCCTGTCCGGCGTTAATAGCAAGGAAAGAGTCGGCCTGTAAGCATCTCTGGGCTGATCTCGACAGATATTGGGCTAAACCTATGGAGACTATAGATTGTTAAACGGATAGCACGGAAACGCTATGTTATACGATAAAGCCATTATAATCGGTTTGAAATAGGAAAAATTCGGGAAGGTTTTTTCGACAAACTTGTTTTCCAATGGATTCTAATGCATCCCGGCACCAGGCAAAACCGCTGTTGGGAACAGATGTGATATATGATAAGGTTCTCCTCTCTCTATATTATTATATTTTGTGCTAAAGATTTTACAGCATTTGCCGAAATCTAACAATAAATTGGTTATCCAAAAGCATCTTTTGAGAATATTTTAGGTAATTTTAACAAATTATCTAAAATACCGGCAAAATATAGATATTGAAATCACGAAGAGTTAATAAAACAGTATAAAACCCGCGTAAAAATAATGTTTGAGTTTTTTTGCTGTTATTAAACATGATCGCCAACGTACTGGTTAATTGACTCATCGTTTTTCTTAAAATCGACTGTAAGAACAACATTATCAAAAAGCTGTAAAGGAATTCCTTTTTTGGAAATAGTAGCTGTTTTTTATCTCATAACATAAATGGGATTCCGGGCAAGAAAGAGTTGCCCGGCCTGATAATCACCAAACAAAAGGAGGAAATGGTTTTATGAAGCGGTTACAAATTATCTCACTGTTCCTGTTGACCTTATTTTTGTGGAACACCGCTGTGTATGCACAGAATATGGAGAAGGACTCATTGGCCCTGGTTGCGCTGTATAAGAGCACCGACGGCGATCAATGGACCAATAATACCAATTGGCTAACCAACCGGCCTCTGTCCGACTGGTACGGAATAACCGTTTCGCGCGACAGGGTTACTTCAATTGAACTGTCCGATAATAATTTAAACGGCACCATCCCAGTCGAATTGTGGGGCATGAACGGGCTCAATTATTTGTTTCTGGACGGCAACAATATTCGTGGAGAACTGCCCGCAGATATCAAGGGACTGGAGAACATAACCCGCATCGGCTTGAGTGAAAATAACCTGAGCGGTAAAATTCCCGAAGAGATCGGCTCTTTAACGCATCTCGTCTTTTTGTGGTTAGGCATCAACCATTTCCAGGGAGAACTTCCCGCATCGCTAGGCAGATTAAGTAACTTAACCCAGCTAAAATTACAGAACAATAATCTCGAAGGAAATATACCGGCGGAAATTGCCGAAATTACCAACCTGGATATTCTGGACTTAAGCGACAATTTTTTTAGCGGCGCCGTTCCGCCGGAATTTAATCATTTGGAAAATTTACGACTGTGTTACCTTGACCATAACCGACTGCAGGATTTGCCGGATCTGTCGGGGATGAGGAATATTACAACTTTTTATGTGCATTACAACCGTTTAACCTTTGAGGACCTCGAAACGAACAGCCAGACCTTCGGTTCCAATTTCTATTACTTGTATCAGGATAGCGTGGGCGATGAAGTTTTTGCATCCATTACGGAGGGTGATTCCTATACCATGTCCGTGTCGGTGGGCGGAACGGCAAATTATTACCAGTGGTTTAAGAACGACACGCTTATTAGCGGCGCCACAGACTCTGTTTACGCCATTGCTTCCGCGGCCGTGGAAGATGGCGGAACGTATATCTGCCGCATCCGTAATACCATAGCCACCGCATTAACCTTGTACAGCCGGCCCATCCATGTAAACGTATCATCGGCTTTGGTTCAGGATTCTTTGGCGCTGGTCGCTCTGTATGACAGCACCAACGGAGAGAACTGGACTCATAAGGATAATTGGCTGACCGATCAGCCCGTATCTACCTGGTATGGGGTGAAGGTGATCGACGGACGGGTTCAGGAGATTGAATTGACAAGCAACAATCTCGACGGGCCTCTGCCGAACGAGCTGGGGAAAATAACTGAATTAACAAAATTTAATTTTGCCAATAACAAACTTAGCGGCCGTCTGCCGGATTCTTTGGTCAACCTGGTTCATTTGTGGTTTATGGGCCTGCAAAAAAATCGGTTGAGCGGCGAAATCCCCGCCTGGATCGATCAGTTAACCAGCCTTAAACTATTGATACTCGCCCAAAATAATTTTTCCGGTGAAATACCCGTTTCCATCGCACATTTAAGCCAATTATCGAGTTTGGACTTATGGCATAATCAGTTATACGGTTCTATTCCGGAATCTCTTGGGGATCTACCCTCTTTAAAAGGCTTGCATTTAAGTAATAATCAACTAAGTGGTCCCATCCCCGAGTCTCTCGGCAAATTAAGCACGCTTACGGAACTTTCGTTGTCATTCAACAAGCTCAGCGGAGAAATTCCCGACACCCTGAAAAATTTAACCAATCTGACGACTCTGAATTTAAATGATAATAATTTTACCGGCCCGGTGCCCGAGTGGTTGGGAAATATTACGGATTTATACCGACTTTCTTTGAAAAACAATGACTTTTATGGCGAAGTACCCGATACGTTAAGAAATCTGTCCCAATTGGCCTATATGGACCTCAGCGACAACCGTTTTGACGATCTGCCGGATTTAAGCGCTTTGTTGCCGACCTTAACCTATTTTTATGTACAGAGAAATCAGCTAACCTTCGAAGATATCGAGCCCAATATGGTATTTACTAACTTGCAATATTCTCCGCAGGAGAAGGTCGGGGAGGAAATGGACAGCACGCTGGTCGAAGGAGATTCCATCGTCCTTTCCGTTGACGTGGGCGGCAGCGCCAACCACTATCAATGGTACAAAGACGGCGCTGAACTGCCCGGCGATACGCTGAGCGTTTATCCAATTTCCTCTGCCGCATTAAGCGATTCCGGTTCCTATACCTGTCAAATCACCAATGATATTGTGAGCGGATTAACGCTTAAAAGCCTTCCGTTTGTAATACATGTCAAATCCTCCACGGGTTTGCAGGATAACGGATCGCGTGGACTGCCCCAAAGATATGCTTTAAGGCAAAACTATCCCAATCCGTTTAATCCCAGTACCAAAATTGGTTTCGAGCTGCCTCAAGCGGCGGATGTAACGATCAACTTGTACAATGTGCTGGGGCAAAAAGTGGCCGTGCTGCTAAACGAACACAAAGCGGCGGGTTATCATTCGGTAGATTTCAATGCCGCTCATCTTTCGGCAGGAATTTATTATTACGAAATAAAGGCCGGCCGTTTTCATCAATTCAAGAAAATGGCTCTGGTTAAATAATACGACACCTCAGCATCCATTGACAAATAATAAGGATACCGCCATTTTATAAAATGGCGGTATCCTATTTATCCTGCTTGTTTCGAACCGCTACTAACAACTTTCGGTTTTATGTATTGGCTCTACTGGTTTTTTTATGGTTAAACGCCGCAAAAATGTCATCCTTAAATCATTTTCTATAAAATTAGATTTAATTCACATCCTATCTTTAAATCATCACGAACTGATGTAATATGATTAGCCACACCCGTCAGCTTCCGGGCAGGAGCGAAGCCTGTGGGCAAGATGTAACCGAATAGGGGTACCGCAAAGCGGTAAAATAAACCAGGCCTTTCAAGATATAGGGTTCTCCTATTTCGTTATAATGCTATTATTAGCTACACATTTGACGCCTTCAGCGTCACGCTCGTTTTTACCGCTTTACCACAGGCTTCGCCTGTGGTTAATCACATTAGTATCCTTCGGATACTTTTATTATTAAATGCAAAGGAACGAAGAAGTAAAATCATATTGTCAATCTTTATTTAATATACGATTTCACAAGAACCCCAGTAGAGCCTAAAAATTGTGAGCAACAATCGATACTGAGTGTGATTCAATATAATTTTTTTCTCTGTAACGGCGGTTTTGTCCGACAAAAGTTTTAACAACATATAATCTTTTTCTTTCTTTTACCCGTCTAAATTGGTTAACTTATATAAACCACGATCGGGATGGGAAGCCATGAATATACTTGACTGGATCATTATTATTCTTTATCTGGCGGGAATCGTTGGCTTTGCCTTCTATCTTTCCCGTTCACAGAAGGATACCCGGGATTATTATCTGGCCGGAAGAAAAATAAAGTGGTGGCAGTCCGGGGCTTCTACCATGGCCACCCAGCTTTCCGCCATCAGTTTTGTATCAGCGCCGGCCTTTGTGGCTTTAAAACCTAACGGAGGGATGAAATGGCTGGCCTATGAGTTCGCCGTACCCCTGGCTCTGATTCTGGTAATGGCTGTTATCATCCCGACTCTGCATCGCCGTAAATACATCAGTATCTATGAATATCTGGAACATCGTTTCGATGCCGGTACACGTACTTTGGTTAGTATCCTATTCCAACTTGGACGCGGTTTGGCCACAGCCGTAGCCGTGCTGGCCGGGGGGATCATTTTATCTACCGCATTGGGGATTTCCACGGCAAATGCCATACTCATTATCGGGCTGGTCACTTTGATCTATGATGTACTGGGCGGATTACGGGTGGTTATTCTGAGTGATGTTGTGCAAATGGCCATCATTGTTCTGGGCCTTTTAATTTGCGGTGGAGTAGCCTGGTATATCGTCGGATGGGATGTGGCCTGGAGTAGCCTGAGTCCGGAACGGCTGAAAATACTCGACTTGGGAGGTTGGGGATTTTCTTCCGAAAGTACGTACGGCTTTTGGCCGATGCTGATCGGTGGATTTTTTCTATATGCGTCCTATTATGGAACCGACCAGAGTCAGGTCCAACGGGAAATGTCGGTGGGAACCGTGAGCGATGTACGTAAATCTCTTTTGGTTAATGCCCTGGGACGATTCCCCCTGGTTTTGCTCTATGTATTAATGGGTGTTTTGGTGGGCGCTGTTTTTGTTCATTCCCAGGGTTTAGCTCATCTTAGCCGGGTTCTTCATCTGCAACCCGAAGAGATCGGCACTGTTTTACAGAAAAATCCGGACCGTATGGTGCCAATGTTTATATTGGGTTTTCTACCCCATGGCCTGATCGGTTTTATTTTTGTGGCTATTATGGCGGCTCTGATGTCCAGTCTGGATTCGGGGTTGAACTCCCTCAGCGCCGTGACCATGAAGGATATTTACCAACGTTTCTGGCGTCCCGAGGCAACGGAACGTCATTATCTTACCGCCTCCAAGATGATTACTCTGGCCTGGGGGGCGTTTTGCATCGTAACCGCTTTATGGTTAGACGGCTTCGGCCAGGCTGCGCGGCAGACCACGATTGTATTGATTAATGCTGTGGGCAGTATGTTATACGGGCCGATCCTGGCCGCCTTTCTGGTGGGAATGTTTAGCAGAAAGATCGGAGCTGCTGCGGTGAAAATCGGGCTTATTTCCGGAATTGGTATTAATATCATTCTCTGGTTGTTTACCTCTATCTCCTGGATGTGGTGGAATGTAAGCGGTTTCCTCGGTACGGTGGGAGTCGCCTGGTTGCTGAGCCGGCCCGGTCTTTTCCATCCAACACGGCTTATTCAAACCGATTTCGAACAGATCGAAGCGGAACCCTCGCAGAAAAAATGGGTGTTGGTTTATGGTTTGGCGGTCTTTTATTTTATTATAATTGTAGGCGTGAGTTTGTGGCTGGAGCGGTAAAGGATGGCATAATAAAATGGAAGTTTGCGAGTAAATTGTACTTCTGATACTAAATATTGAAGGCAAAATGAATGTTTACAGCCACCAGGTAGAATAATGGCTGATGATTCCCGATGGATTTGATTTTGAGCGAAATTTTTTTAATATTAAAAAATAAAGATAAAATTAAAAGCGTATAAATTTATGGAAATACAAAGTAAAATAATTTTGGGTGATTGTTTGGAAGAATTAATAGCAATCGAAGAAAATTCGATTGATTTGATTGTAACTTCACCGCCGTATGCCGATGCCCGAAAAAAAACCTACGGCGGCATTCACCCTAATGAGTATGTCGAATGGTTTTTACCTATAGCAGAGCAGCTTCTCCGTGTCTTAAAGTCCTCCGGTACATTTATTCTTAATATAAAAGAAAGGGTGGTTAACGGAGAACGCCATACCTATGTATTGGAATTGATTATGAAGATGCGTGAACAAGGATGGTTTTGGACGGAAGAATTTATATGGCATAAAAAGAATTCTTATCCTGGCAAGTGGCCGAACCGGTTTAGGGATTCATGGGAACGTTTATTGCAATTTAATAAAAACAAGAAATTTAAAATGTATCAGGAAGCGGTTATGGTCCCCATGGGTTCCTGGGCCGATACACGGTTAAAGAAGTTGAATGAGCGGGATAAAATTCGGGATGAATCACGGGTAAATAGCGGATTCGGTAAAAATATTTCAAATTGGCTGGGCCGGGAAATGGCCTATCCAACCAATGTGCTGCATATGGCTACCGAATGTGGTAATAAAAATCATAGTGCCGCATTTCCCGAAGCATTACCGGAATGGTTTATAAAACTTTTTACAGAGGAGGGAGACTGGGTTTTGGACCCTTTTGCAGGTTCCGGAACAACCCTTCGTGTAGCCCAAAGAATGAGAAGAAATTCAATCGGCATAGAAATTAACGAAAAATATTATAATTTAATGTCACGCCAAATTCAACCATCCGTGCTAACCTTGTTTGATAAAGGTGTAACCTATGAAACCGCTAAGAATGAATGAGATAATCCGCTATGTTGAATCCCATATAGGAACATTCCATACCAAACGATTAGATAATATTGATCAATTGAAATTGTCTCAAGTTCTCAAGAGAAAAAATCCATATCTCTTTAAAGCAAAAAATATATTGATGGCGCAGGATTTAGTTAAATCTATTGTTGACGCTCATCTTTCTTCTCAGGAAGAAACCATCTTCGGTGATTTTTTAGAAAATTTGGCAATCTTTATTAATCAGAGAATTTATGGCGGTCGCAAGTCATCAACGGAAGGGATAGACCTCGAATTTAGTAAGGATGATATTAGATATATTGTTTCTATTAAATCCGGTCCTCATTGGGGCAATAGCAGTCAAATCAGCAAAATGAAGGATAATTTTCGTAAAGCTAAACGTGTCTTACGGACAGGGCAGTCCAATTTGCATGTAGTTGCCGTGAACGGCTGCTGTTATGGCAGGGATAATCGTCCTGATAAAGGAGAGTATTTTAAGTATTGTGGCCAGGTATTCTGGGAGTTTATTTCTGGTAAAGAAAATCTGTATAAAGATATCATCGAACCGTTAGGCTATAAAGCCAAAGAAAAAAATGAAGCGTTTCAGCAAGCCTATGCGAGTATCGTAAATAAATTTACTCTTGAATTTGCCAGAGATTTTTGTGAAGATGGTGTCATAAATTGGGATAAGCTGGTTGCCTTCAATTCTTCCAGAACAAACTAACCTTTTCTTTAAATAAGATCATTTAACGTGCCTTACACAGGTTGGACAAATACAGCTATTAGGTTTTATTTATTTAAAGCAAGAGAGACGTTTTTCTAAATGAAGAAAGCGGGTTCCGGACGTTATATCCGGAACCTGGCTCCCTTTCATGATTTTTTTTCGAGCGTAAAATTTTTATCTCTTCAATAAAGTCATTAGATCGGCCACATCCGCCACTCGCTCAAGATTCATAATGGCGTCTACGATTTTATTTCGCTTATCCCGGCCGGTCAACGGCAATACCATGGCATCGAATTTTTTAAGCAGAGTTTCTTCATCCATCGGTTCACGATAGTCGCCTAAGGGATAATCCAGAACAATGTTATGTTTCCTGCCGTCTTTGGTAAGAATTTCCGCACTGGCCTGCTTTAGCTTGGGAAACGTTTTTTCAAACTCAGCAACGGCCTGGACCTTAATCTTGGGAAGAAAGGAACGGATTACGGGGTCCATGATTTTTTCTTTGGAAAAAGAAGCCGGCGTAACGGTACCGTCTACTACACAAACCGCTATGCAATAGGGTAAACTATGATCGGCCGTTTCCCGGGTTTGCGGATTATATTTGGAAGGATCGGATAGAATATCGGCTGCACGGGCGACTGTGCCGATGGTAATCTGCTCAATGTCCTCTTTTTTGATATGTTGTTCATGCATCAGTTTGATAACGGCAGACATGGGAGTATGGGTCAATGCTTCCGTGGGAAAGGCCTTCATCGAGCAGCGGTTTATGCGAAACGTTTCACCCAGTCCATCGGTTAGAACATTCAACTCAAATTGATTGTCTTTGAACACATCCACCAATCCTTCCTTACCGTCGATTACATGGGCAGGACCTTCGTAGCCGCGCCGGGCCAATAATGCAGCCTGCAATCCGGATTGTACGGCCATGGGATCGACCGTATTTTTCATCATCGTTAGATCACCGGCAGTTACCACGCCCAGCGTATGATTATGGCTGGCCGAAATACCCATGGCGTGTACCAATTGTTCCACCGTGAGGTCGAGCATCTTACCGGCTGCCAGGGGCGATGCGAATTGAGTGAGGGTGGCGTGATGCCATTTGGTTTCCCTTACGCCGGGATGGGCAAATTCACACAACCGTTGTTCCCATTCATAGGCCAGGGCGATCGCTGTAATCAGCTCTTTGCCCGATTTATGCTCTGCCTCGGCGGGACTTAAAGCCGCCGGGATTAGGTCGCTGGGATGAGAAGGGTCTTCTTCCCAGTATATATCGTTATAATCCAGGGCGCGAATCATCAAGGAATTAAGCAAAGATTGATTTAGAATGGGTAGCTTGACTTTCGAATTAATCACGGTTCCCTCTGCTTTGCCTCCCATTTCATTATAGAAATCAAGCATAATTTTAACATCTTCGGTTTGGCTGCCGCCAAAGGCACAGCCGATGGCATCCAGTAAAAAACGCTTAACATTAGTAATCGTTTCTTCGGTCAAATCCTTATACCGTAAATTTTTGGTGAACTCGGCCAATTGATAGGTAATATATTTTTCCATAGATATCCTTTCCTACTAAATAGAGAACCGGGAGCGGCTGCCGGAATATAGTTCCGGATTTCCTGTTCCCGGTAATGAATTATAGCTTCTTTGCTACTTCTTGGGCTACTTCCAAAGTCGTATTGTTTCCGCCCATGTCATAGGTTTTGACTTTACCTTCTTTAATGACCTTAGCGATAGCGTTCTCCAGTTTATTGGCCATTTCTTTCTCTTTTAGCCAGTCCAGCATCAGTTTACAAGTAAGCAGCATGGCCATAGGATTCACCTTGTACTGGCCGGCATATTTGGGAGCCGAACCGTGGGTGGGCTCAAAGACAGCATAATGATCTCCTATATTTCCGCTGGAAGCAAATCCCAACCCGCCGACCAACTGGGCAGCCAGGTCGGATATTATATCGCCAAACATGTTTTCGGCAACCAGTACTCCGTAGTCCATGGGATTCTTGACCAGCCACATGGTTTGGGCGTCAATGTTGGTCTCCCATAGCTCAATTTCCGGATAATTTTTGGCCACTTCCCGCGCCGTGCGCACCATTAATCCTCCGGTTTCACGCAGCACATTGGGCTTATCGACTACCGTGACCGATTTATAACCATGTTCCTTGGCGTAATCGAAAGCACGGGTAACAATGTTGCGGCACATCTGGCGACTCATGATACGGGTGGACATGGCCACGTTTTCCAAACCGTATTTTTCGAATTTTTTCATCTTCGAATTGTATTTTGCGATTACATCATAAACCTCCTGAGGAATGGGGTGAAATTCCACACCGCCATACATACCCTCTGTATTTTCCCTGAATACAACCAAATCGATGCCCTCCTTCAGATTGAGAGGATTTCCGGGGTAGGCTTTACAGGGCCGCAGGTTGGTATGAAGGTTAAACTCCTGACGTAGACGAACAATGGGTGAAAAATAGACCAATCCTTTTCCTTTTAAAGAATCATCTAATTCCTCAGCGGCTTCCTCTTTAGGTTTGGAGGTAATAGCACCAAAAAGGGCCGCATCGGTTTGTTTCATCATTTCAATAGTGCGGCCGGGTAAAGGGTCTCCCTCATGTTTCCAGAATTCCCAGCCGATGTCGCCGGGGATATATTCGGCATCAAATTGCAACGCGTCCAGAACAACGCGTGCCGCTTCCATCACATCATTGCCCACTCCGTCGCCCGGTAACCAGGCTATCTTGTATTTTGCCATATTCGCTCTCCTTGTTTCTTACAATCGATTCACCGGTCCGCACCGCTGAACTTCGATTAAGTTTATGCATTCTTTATAATAAAGTGAATCGGAAATAGTTAGTCCCGCTTGGTCAGGATAAACCATTTGCTTTTTATTTAACCAGTTCAAAGTCTATAAAATCCACATGATGAAACAGTATGGACTCGGGAGACCGCTTTTCACCGTCTCCTTCCTTGGAATGCGTGGCAATAATATGCATCACTTCAGAAGGAAGATTATGTTTAAAGGCCAGTCCGACACCACTAAAAGGATGGCGAAGGTGTTTGCCATAAGCACTTTTGAAAATCGTTCCATCCGGATTTTTATCATATTCCAGTAATTTACCCACATCGGCTAAAAGTGATCCGGCTACAAAATAGTCGCGGTTAATCGCAGTCTTGCGCTCGCCGTAAGCTCCGGAGAGAACCCGGTCACAGGCCAGACCCATTTTGCAGCAGGTGCGCACATGCTCGATGAATTTGATTTGTACGTTTTCCGCCAGAAGGGTAAAGGGGATGGAACGTAGCTCTTCATTGCTCCAGTTACGGTAGGCAATGGCTTCCTCCCAGCAGGCGATTACTTTTTCTTTTAATTCCGTATTTTCGATTTCGTTGATCTCCGGGAGCAGTTCCAAAACTTGATTCCTCATATACGATCCTTTCATTTGGGTAAAAATTGAGAATCAGGAATTGAGAACCGGTAACGGATTACCGCTCCCAATTCCCAATTTCCGGTCGTCATATCGACTATCCAATAACTAAATCATTTCCTGACTATAACACTCTATCCTCCGGGCCGTCGTATTCCACATCCGTAGGATGAATTTTACGCATGGGTTTCTGACGGGTCTTTTCTTCATAAATATGAGCTACCAGACCGGGAATGCGGGATATCATAAAAAAAGCATTGGCTAAAACGGGATCAAAATCCATTTCGCATAAAAGCGTTGCAATGGCTCCGTCCACATTTAAAGGCAGCTCCTTACCGGTAATTTTTTTCAGCATATTAACAAAGACATTGGCTAGTTTTACATAATCTCCGGCAACGCCATATTCTTCGGCTAATTCGAACAAGCGGCGGGTGCGCGGGTCTCTGGTATGAAAACGGTGTCCGAAGCCTGATAAGCGTTTTTTCGCACTTCGGTAATCACTAATAATTTTTTCGGCGGCGGATTCAAAATCCATATGATCTTCTTTGACCAATTCCATTCCCTGACGTAAAATATACATGCAATCTTCGATAGCACCGCCGTGAAATTTGGAAATGGATAAAATTCCGGCCGCCACCGCGGCGTTCAGCGGAGCGCCGGTGGAGGCGACGGTCAGAGCGCTGAGCACCGAAGGCGGTGTGGTGCCGTGATCCACCGAGGAAGTTAGAATGGCTTCTACCATTTTACCGATATTTTCGGATGGCAGTTCACCCTTAAACAGCAGATAAACCATTTGAGCATAGCTCACCCGGCCGATCAGTTTGTCCAGTTCATAACCGCGTACCGTCAGTTTATTGGGCTCCACCTTAGTGATGGCGGTTTTCCAGTGCAGGTCGGACATTGTAATCTCCTCACTTATTTTTGAATGGTATAATATGAAACCGGTAATCGGCAACCTGGAACGAATTCCCGGTTCCCAATTTCCGCTACTTTTCTTTATATCTTGAATATCTCCTCTGCCTCCTCGCCGAACTTTTGGGCAAGGCGGATGGTGTAAATATCATGAATTACATAATCTTTGGCCAGTAGTACCAAACCCTTGTTGGTTGTCCAGGCGGCGTTGCTGGAACCGTCTTCCAGAAAATGGCCTAAAATGACTTTGCTGTCATCCACAATCAATGCGATGCGTCTTCCGCCCCGTTCGATTCGGATCTGATGCTCCCTTCCGTGGCGATATTCTTTCCCTATGTTCAATTTTTTTCGGCCAAAATGTACAATGGATATCTTCACCCCCCTCTCTTGTGCCTGAAGTAGAGCTTTGGAAATAGCTTCCACTTCTTCATCCCAAACAGAAAGCCATAAACTTGTTTGGGCTTCTCCAATGAAATCCAGGATCTTACGAATAATCACCGGGCGGCCGGAAATATTAAAAATATGATTATTATCCGCTGTTTCCACATAAACCTGTTCCAGCTTATCGGCCAATATATTGACGGTTTGCAAATAGTTACCCTTAATCCGCGATAAAATATCCTGGGGCGGTTGGGGAATATATTTTTTAGGGTCGGAACCGACGGTCTGAATCATCTCTTTGGCTTCGAGACGGTTCAGGATGGCATATATTTTCGAAGCAGGTACACCCGATTTTTTGGCCAGTTCGTATCCGGTTATATTGGATTTCTTAAGTAATGCCACATATACCTGTGCTTCATACTGGCTAAATCCGAGGGATTGGAGTAAAGAAATTATTTTTTTCATCTTGCCTCGTTATCGTGAAATATAGTATATTACCTACCCGAGTAGTTAATAATGTACGGTAAAAAAGTATGTGTCTCAAGAGAAAAACATCTCGTTAATTTGAAGAATGCAAAATAATGAATTTTAAAGGCTCATACATTTATACTCCGGAAAAATTCTATGGAATTTTTAACCTGGAGAATTGAAAAAGGAGCATCTCGATGAAAAGGGTAAAAAACGCTTTGGGACGTGAAGTCCCGATAGAAGTCAACGGAAAACAGGCCGTGCCTTTTAAAGGTATCGGTCGATACAAACCCTCGGGCCGCAAGATAGGACCGCCCATTTCCAGTGGCGCGGATTATACCGGAAGTAAGGTGCTGAAGGATTTGGACGAAGCGCTGGATAAACTGGACCTGCATAACGGGATGACCGTTTCCTTCCATCACCATCTGCGCAATGGAGACTATATTGTGAATCTGGTAATGGAAAAGCTGGCCCAACGCGGGTTAAAGGATGTTGTTTTGGCCCCATCGGCTCTGTTTCCTGTCCATGAACCATTGGTTGAGTTAATTAAAAGGGGGGTGGTTTCCCATGTGCTCGGTTCGATGAACGGGCCGGTGGGGAGACTCTGTACCACGGGAGGCATGAAAAAAACGGCTGTTCTGCGCTCGCACGGCGGACGGTATCGGGCCATTCAGGATGGTGATTTACACATTGATATCGCCTTTATCGCCGCTCCTACCGCAGACCCCCACGGCAATGCCAATGGCGTACAGGGCCCATCGGCCTGCGGCCCTCTGGGCTTTGCTCTGGCCGATTCACTCTATGCCGATGAAGTCGTCATTATTACGGATAATCTGGTACCCTTTCCGGCCTGGCCCTGGTCTATCGAAGGCGGCAATGTGGATTATGTGGTTCCAATTGAAAAACTGGGCGATCCGGAAAAAATCGTTTCCGGTACGACTAAAGTTACTACGGATCCCAATCGCTTAAAAATTGCTTCCTGGGCGGCCCAGCTTGTCAGAGACAGCGGCCTGATCGACGAACCGGAATTCTCCTTTCAGGCCGGCGCAGGGGGCATGTCGCTGGCCTTTATTCAGTATGTGGCCGAATATATGCGCGAAAAAAAGGTGGTGGCCGATTTTGTCCGCGGCGGATCCACGGAAACCCTGGTGAAGATGTTAAAGGAAGGATTAACCCGGTTTATTTTGGACGGACAGTCATTCGACCTGGCCGGGGTAGCTTCTTTACGCGACAACTGGAATCATATCGAAACGAATCCCTTTGTCTCTTATAACTATCACACCAAGGGCTGTTTTGCCCCCAGAGTAAAGGCGTCTGTGTTGGGGGGAACCGAGATCGATCTGAACTTTAATGTCAATGTAAATACCCATTCCGACGGTTGGCTGCTGCACGGGATCGGCGGTTTTCAGGATGCGGCCGATGCATTCATGACCATCATTACCGTACCCTTATATCGTAAAACCAATCCGATCGTTGTGGATCGTGTGCATACCGTTACCGCCCCGGGTGACGTCATAGACGCTATTGTAACCGACCAGGGAATCGCCGTTAATCCCAAACGTGAGGATTTGCTGGAGCGCTTAAAAAGCAGCAATCTGCCGTTGGTGTCCATCGAGGAACTGCACGAAAAGGCCATCCGAATCACCGGCAAACCGCGAAAACCCCGAACCAAAGATAACGTGGTAGCGGTGATCGAATGGCGTGACGGGACCATTATCGATGCCGTGAGGGAACTGGATATTTAAGTTTTGGCAATCAGGGCAGTTGAAGTATCGTCGGGAGAATGAAACCATACCTTTGATTTGGGGATAAAATAAATGGCCCGTATCATTTTATTTTTATCGGTTTGGGGGGGATTGTGGCTAATTGCAGGCTGCCACCCCAGGGAGCGGGATCAGGCCTACACTCAATCCATTGAAAAATGGCATAAAGCACGTGAAGAACGTCTAACCCGCCGGGACGGCTGGCTTAGTCTGGCAGGGCTGTTCTGGCTGAAAGAAGGGCAGAACACTTTCGGTTCGGATAAGGAAAATGATATCGTGTTCCCCGCAAAGGCCCCGGCTCTTATAGGTAAATTTATTCTGACTCATGGCAAGGTTAGGGCGGTTATCCAGGATAAGGTCCCGGTTTTTACGAACAGTACAATCGTTCACACTCTACTCCTTAAAAGCGATGCCGACGGTTCCCCTACCGTTTTAAAGTGCGGCACCCTGAGTTGGTATGTGATTAAAAGGGGAGACCGTTATCTGATTCGACTTAAAGACAGTGCCAATCCGAATATTAGCCGTTTCAAAGGAATAGCCCGTTACCCGGTGGATAAGAAATGGCGGGTCAGGGCTTTTCTGCAGCCCTATGATCCGCCTAAAAAAATAGCTATTGCCAATGTACTCGGCCAGCTTAGTGAAGAACCCTGTCCCGGGGCTCTGATTTTTAAAATCAACGATAAAGAATACCGATTGGATCCCATTGCCGAAGCCGGCAGTGACGAACTGTTCCTTATTTTTTCCGATGAGACAAGCGGGCGTACGACGTATGGCGCCGGTCGTTTTCTGGATATAAAGAGGCCGGATTCGAGCGGATATACCTATATCGATTTTAATAAAGCCTACAATCCGCCCTGTGCCTTCAGTGATTTTGCCACCTGTCCCCTGCCTCCCCGGCAAAATCATTTGCCGCTGAAGATTTCGGCAGGGGAGAAGGATTACGATCATCATCCGTAACAAAAGGCCGCTATTTATTTGGCCGGCTCTGTGTTTTATGCGACTAAGACCGCGCCTTTAGAATGTAAAAAAACAAATCGCCGGCCGGAGCGGCAGGGGTTATTTTTAACGGAATAAGGCAGGTTGAAAATTTTCATAGACCCTTTTTTCTTTGTATATTTATCCCAATAATTACGAAATCCCCGCTTCATTTTAAACAAAAATCAAGATCTTATTCTATGGGAAGGGCCATGAAACGGATTTTTCTTTTTTCATTTGTCATTTTTCATTTGTCTTTTTCTTTTGCTCAAACCACCGGTTCGGCAAGCTCCCTGTCCCAAATGAGCGTACTTGGCAAACCTTATAAGTCTTCCACGGAGTTTGTGGGCCTGCGCGACGACAACGGGCGCATCTGCGCCATGATCAAAGTGATTTCCGATATAGACGGCTTTAAATACGACTCCTATAACGGCGTAATAAAAGTGGATGATAAACCCGGTGAAGACCGCGTTTATGTTTCGCCGGACGAGCGCGTGTTGGAAATCTACAAAAGCAGCTATGAACCCTTAAAACTGATTTTATCCGAATACGGCATCCAACTGCATCCCAAAGAGGTGTGGATACTCAAAATTGAAGGGGCGCCAAAACGGGCGACCTGTTACCGGTTACCATAATGTTGCAGCCCAAAGACGCCCAAATTACCATAGACGGCAAACGCTATGCAAGCGGAACGGCCATAGAGTTAAGCAAAGGCAGGCACCGCATAAAAATAGAAAAAGAGGGTTTTAAAACCATAGAAAAGACGATGGACGTTTCAAAAAGTAAGGTCTATTTTAACTATACCTTAAGCGAAGTGGACTTGCAGGCCGTGCAGATAAAATCACGGCCGAGCGGTGCGCAGATATATATTAACGGGCAGGATAAAGGGGTAATGGGCTTGCTTGGCCGCCGGGACGGGTCGAAGGGTGACTGTTTGAGGATTGAGGTGCAAGCCCCACCGGAAATATTTTGAAGAGGGGAGTTCGCTCCATCGTAAATGATGGAACGAATCCGGAAAAACTTGCTACCATGTAATTTGTAAGTTATATTTACAATATGCATGGATATATAAAGCGAAGACTAGAAAAACAGCTTTTAACCGACTTATCCTTTTTCCCGGTGGCCGGCGTCGTTGGACCGCGGCAATGCGGAAAATCGACTATGATCAAACATCTGGCCCAACGCATAGAGGATTTTTTGTACCTTGATCTGGAAAATCCTCAGGATCGGAATAAACTTCAGGATGCGCTGCTATTTTTTGATGCCAATCCTGCCAGAACGATTTGTCTCGACGAAATTCAAAGAACGCCGGAAATATTCAGCGTTTTACGCAGCGTTATTGATCAACGGGACAGAGCGGGGCAATTTCTTGTTCTCGGTTCCGCTTCGCCGCAATTACTCAGACAATCATCCGAAAGCCTTGCCGGCCGTATTGTTTACCATCCATTAACCCCGTTTACGATTTCGGAGCTGCAAAGGGAAAAGGATTTTTCATTGCATCGTTTCTGGACGCGGGGTGGTTTCCCCAGAAGTTATCTGGCGCCGGATGATTCGATGTCTTTCCGCTGGCGCCACAGTTTCTTACAAACCTTTTTGGAGAGGGATTTACAGACGTTTGGCTTTACTTTACCGCCCGAAACATTACGGCGCTTTTTAATATTATGCGCGCATAACACCGGGCAGCTTGTCAATTTTTCACAAATAGGCAACACTCTTGATTTATCGCACAACACCATTCGGAGATATACGGATCTTTTTATAAGCACATATCTAATTCGTCTTTTAAAGCCCTATTCCGTGAATATTAAAAAACGTCTCGTTAAAAATCCCAAAATATACATTCGCGATAGCGGGTTACTGTTAGCGCTTTTAAATATTCGGAATTTTAACGATCTATTGAGTCATCCGGCGCTCGGCTCTTCCTGGGAGGCCTTTGCCCTGGAAAACATTTTAAATGAATTGCCGGAATGGGAGTCCTTTTTTTACCGCACTTCAAACGGCGCGGAGATTGATCTACTTTTGGTTAAGGGAAACAGACGCGTGGCGGTCGAATTTAAAAGCGGAAGCGCACCCAAAATAAGCAAAGGTTTTTTACTTTCCGTGGAAGACCTGGAAATCAAAGATCGCTGGATTGTGGCCCCTATGGATGGACAATATCCCGTTAAAAATAATATTAGCGTTTCCGGTCTGTCGGAATTCTTGTCATTTATGAGAAATAAATACGAATGAACACGTTCATCAAGGAGATAGCTACAAATTTTTGGAGGAAAGTTAAAAAAGTCGCACAATGAAAAGGAAACATCGTTTTTCAGTTTCTGTTAGCCCCGGCGTTTACGCCCTGAAGGGCGGAATATTTTTTGAGAAATTTTTTCTCTTTACCCATCGTAAACGATGGGGACAAAATAGAGTTTAAGATTTTTTACCCCCAATTTGGGTTTGCCGAAGGCACCCTCTGGGAAAGCCCCGTTTTGTTTGGGGGGATTTTTTACGTCTGGGGGTGTCATTCTGAGTCCCGACTTGTCGGGGCGAAGAATCCCTTTCAAATAATCGGAGGATTCTTCGTTTCGCTGCGCTTCACTCAGAATGACAGCTGTGGAATCAGGGGATTCTCCTCGAGCGCCATTCTCCCCGATTAAAATCCGTGGCAATTCAATCAATCCGTTTTCTTTTAAAAGAAAATTTCTTAACTTTGTGACACCGTTTACTTTTTCGATACATAATCAGGCGAAATTGTAATATTGGATTCTCACTAAAAAGGAATGAATATGCGGCGGAAATATTTCTTTTTTTTCCGCAAAGCGGGATTTCGCTTTGCTCAACTTTTAACTGTTTCCTTTGCTCAAAACCAACGTCAGATAATTAATTCCGGCGCATATTTTTACGGCAGCGGCACATCTTTCGACTCGCAAGAAGCCCGCGACCAGGCGCTGGAAGAACTGACCGAGCAGATAGCCGTGCGTACGGCCAATTTCAGGGTATATAAATAGCACGATTTCATAGGTCCGCTCCTATGTAGACGATAATTTTCGCTTTTAACTTTGGTGAATATGAATATCGAACCGTTAAAGAAGCTATATAAGGGTTTTACCCTTAGTTCACCGGCAGGAAACAACGCCTTTTCATTTGCACGACGCAAAAATAAGAAAATTCATGTGGCCCCGTTGGTAGCAAGTACTCCGGCCGATTTAAAAGTGGGCAGGCGTATTGCATTCAGCGAAATAGAAGAAGGGGTGGAAAAAAACGAAGTCGGTTTGGAAAAATTTATTTATTACAGGCACAAGGATGTTCCTATATTCATCTTCGATAATCATAATCATGCCTTCTTCTTTTGGATGGCCGCTTTCTTACAAGGCACTCTCAAGCCCAAGGCCAGGCTGATCCATGTGGATATGCACAGTGATATGTATGAGCCCGCGGTTCCTTTTGCTCTTTCCTTACGCAAAGATTTCACTTTGGAAAATCTATTTAACTATACCAATCGTATTCTGAATGTCTCCAGCTTTATCAAACCGGCGCTGCAAATGGGTTTATTCTCCGAAGTGGAAATTATCGACAGCACTCTGTCCTTCGAGAATGAAATTCCCGAACGGTTTGTGCTGGATATCGATATGGACATTTTTGCCGGGGCCATGGACTATATCGGATATGATGTTAAAATGGATAAAATACGTGCGTATATAAAAGGAGCGGAATTTGTTACCATCGCTACCAGTCCTTTCTTTATGGACCAATTAAAAGCCATCGATCTTGTCAAACAGCTCTTTATCGAAAGGGTTTGAAATAAAAAGCCGCTCGCTACGGTTAAAAGAAATAAAAGTATTGAATAGAGGATACAGATGATTCTCAAATCGAGAGAAGCAGGTAAAATGTACGAAATCATGCATAAGCAGTTGGATGCGGTGCTGGATCGTGTGATTGATCACCAGTCCGGATCCCCCCTTTCCCGGGTCGGCTTAGTGGAGCGTTTTCGATTACAGCCGGATAAGAAGCGTCTTCTTGTGTTTTGCCGGATAATGAGCGTCGATCATGCCTGCTGTATGGTATTCAACAACACTGCTTATGATCAAACCATCGAAGATTTGCGAAACGAGCTTACAAAGACCTTTCCGAATTTTACCGTCCAATTTATTTTTTAAATGTTCCGACTCCCATGAAGCCATCAACACATCCTTGACAATCATTGCAGGAATTGCTAAATTGGGATTGTTCTCGTAAGTATTTATTATTTTTAATCTTAGGTAAGAAATGGATCGTCCCCCAGGACTTTCGGAAGATGAATATCTCGTTCCGGCAGGAGCGGCTGAAGCGCAAATTAAGGTAAAAGGGTCAAAATTTATTGCCCGCATTTTGCCGGTTTTAAGTAAAGAGGAGGCCGAGGAAAATTATCTTCTTCTTAAAAAAAAATATTATACTGCTACCCATCATTGTCTGGCTTATCGTATAAATGAAGATGTTTTCCGCTATTCGGATGATGGTGAGCCTTCGGGAACGGCCGGAAAACCGATTCTGCAAATCCTGGACGGCAAACATTTGCAGGAGGTCCTTTGTGTGGTGACCCGTTATTTCGGCGGTACAAAATTAGGAACGGGAGGCCTGATCCGTGCCTATTCGGAAGCAACCGCGCAGGCAATCAAAAATTTGACGGTAAAAATTAAAGTCAGAAGTCGTCAATATAACGTAAATTTTCCTTATGAACTGGAACCGAATATCAGGCGTCTGATCGCTGCCCTGAAGGGTCAATTAAAGGATAGTAAGTATGGTAAGCAGGTGCAGTTTACTGTAACCGTTCCCCTCGGACAAAGTGCCCGCTTCGAGCGGCAATTGTCAGAGCTGCATTATCAGGCGGTTCAATTTTCCCTTGTCGGATAAATATGCGAGTATCGTATGGCCCAGAATATATTGCAGTTAAAAAAGGTAAGTAAATCTTTTGCCGGTACGGTAGTGGTTGGTGACCTGAATCTGAAGGTTAAAGGCGGCGAGGTTTTCGGTCTGCTGGGACCGAACGGGGCCGGGAAAACGACTACCATGCGGATGATCATGAATATAATTCGTCCGGACCAGGGGGAGATCCTGTACAATGATCAGCCGCGGCATAAGATTAAAAATTTACATTTCGGCTATCTGCCGGAAGAACGGGGGCTCTATCCCCGGGCTACCGTGCTGGAAATGCTGGTTTATTTCGGAACGCTTAATAATCTTTCTGCCCGTCGGGCTGAGGTGGAGGCCATTCGTTACCTGGATCGGTTGGGCATGGTGGAATTTACCGATGCCCAGATCAACCAGCTTTCCAAAGGGATGCAGCAGAAGATTCAGTTTATTGTTGCTTTTTTACATGATCCGGATGTACTCATTCTGGACGAGCCCTTTTCCGGTTTAGACCCGATCAATCAAATCGTTCTCAGGGAAATTCTACAGGAGTACAAGCAGAAGAAAAAAATACTGATTATTTCCACCCACCAGATGGAACAGGCCGAACAGCTTTGCGACCATATCTGTCTGATCAATCAATCCAAAGTTATTTTAGACGGGCAATTGAGTCGTATTAAGAAGAACTATCGCGAGAATGCCTTCTTCGTCGAATCGGATGATTCGCTGGAATTTATGCAAGAGATTTCCGGTATAAGCATTATTGAACAGGACAATAACTCCTGCAAATTTACGGTAGCGGAGCAGCGGTTAAAAATTCCGGTTTTGTTTGAAAACATCCAGAAGAAGGCAGGAATTAAACGATTCGAAATCGTAGAGCCTTCGTTGCATGATATTTTTATCCGTCTGGTCCAGGCTGAAACGGAGGGGGGTAAATGAAGAATATTTTTCGTATTGCCCGCTGGGAGTTTGTTACCCGCTTCCGCTCCCGTTCTTTTTTATTCAATACCTTTATATCGCCGTTACTCTTTATATCGGTTATTACTCTGCCCATTTTTTTCTTCCAGTATCAGCCGGAGGTTTCTACCAAACTCATCGGGGTGATCGACCTTTCCGGTAAAAATATCGAAAAGGATTTGCAGAAAGCGCTTAATCATTATTATAGCCCGGAGAATCGTTCCAGAGAATACGTGGTGATGAAAGTATCGGTTAATTCTTCCGGCCCATACAGGGAGATGTTATCCGAATATAAAGAGATAAAATCCCGTCGTGATTCGATTGCCCGCTTATATGAACAAATCAAAGCGCAGCGTGCGGCCTATTACAAAAATACCAAAATTGCCAACCGGGAATATTTCTTACGCACTTCATACGAAAAGCTGCAAAATACGCGCGAAGAGAAAGAGCTGACCGATATGGAACTGGAAAATTTCAAGACTTCGCTGGATTCGGTTTACAAGTTCGAAGCACTTAAGATGGCCGATTCTTTACTCATTACCAATGTATTGAATGCTTATCTTCTCTTTCCGCATGAATTTACCAAGAACGGGATTGTGGAATACCATTCCAAAAATCCGGGTGATTTACGCGAGACCGAGCGCTTTGAAAAAATATTGCAAAACATCATCATTGAAAAACGTATGATGGATGATCACGTGGAACAGGCCAAAGTTCATAAATGGTTGAGCCCCATCTATATCAAAAAATACCAACTCATGCCTCAGGGACAGAAAGAGTGGGATTTCTATGCTCAGTTTTACGGTCCTTTAATCGGTGTTTTCTTACTATTTATGGCTATTTTTACAGCCGGTGGCTATTTGTTCAGCAGCATTTTATTGGAGAAATCCAACCGGGTGATCGAGGTTTTGCTTTCCTATGCCAACAGTATACAGATTATGGGGGGGAAAATTCTGGGCCTCGGTTCGTTGGGCCTGGTTCAGGTCTTGATCTGGTTGTTGTTGACCGCTCTTTTTATCAGCAGTGGGATTATACCGGCGGATAAAATCAGTTATCTGACCTTATCCAATGCCCTTTATTTCATCATCTATTTCAGTTTGGGTTTTTTGTTTTACGGGGCGATTTTTATCTCGGTGGGGTCCCTGTCTTCTAATGAATATGACGCCCAGCAGATTAACCAGTTGTTGCGTACGGTGGCTGTGTTCCCGGTCCTTCTTTCCCTGATTGTCCTGGCCGAGCCGAATTCTCTGTGGATTCGTATTCTGAGCTATATTCCCTTTCTTACCCCTTCATTCATGATTATGCGCATCCCTTTAAGCAGTCAGCTGATAACCACAGATATCTATGTAACCATTGCCATCATGGTAATTTCTATCCTGTTTGTTATTTTTGTAGCCGGGCGGATTTTCCGTGTAGCCACTTTAATGCAGGGTAAAAAAGCCAGTTGGACGGAAATCTGGCGTTGGTTGAAAGTCGGATGATGTTTAAAAATTCATTTGCAGTTGAAGATGCAAAGTAAGGTCTGTTTTTTCCCGGGGGAACCATTCATCGCTCGTTAATTGGGATTGATATTGGTGCAGATATCTTAATTTCAGCCACAGGGTCAGCCAGCGGAAACAGCGGCTTTTGAGTAAAACATACCAACGATATCCCTCTCCCCAAAAGGCAAAATTGGCAAAACTTCCGGGTAAATCCTGTTCATATTCATACAATCGTGTTTGGTAGGAATCGGTTCGAAAAAAGGTGATACGCGCCCCGAATTGATAATGACGATTCGGGCTATAGCGCAATTCCTGAAATATATAGGAGCCTTTTTCCTTATAAAGAGGAATCCGGGTCCGCACCCAGCGAAATTTTAGCACCGAGCCGTGATGATTGCGAAAAGTATATTGCAGGCGGTAAATCCATTGACCGGACTGAACACGCCCGGTAGGGTTGTTAAATTGCTCTCTCTGTTTGTAACGGATACGCATTATGAGGGCCATGCCGTTTAATTGCATCGTATTTTGAAGCAGCCATTCCAGCTTACTCCCGGGCAGGGGTTCAAAGTATCCCCGCCATAGTTGCTTCTTAAATATACGGTAGCCCTCAACATGTATCCATTTAGAAAGCGCCCATGAGAGTGCATAATAAAATCCTTGTTCTGCCTGAGGAAAGGGCCGGGTGCTATCAAAGATACGTCCGTAAGGAGATTGAAAATTTTTATCGACCTGCCAATATCTGATTCCTGTCTTAAAATGTGGATAATTCCAGAAAACGGACTGGGACCATGCCCGGCTTCCCGGTACGGACAAAGCTACTTCGCCGTTGAATTGTAGGTGCCGGAAACTCCTCTCATAACGCAGACTAAAGTGGCTAAGATGATTTCCGGAGAAATGAAAATACCGGCGCCGAAGGTCCGCCTCGCCCACGGAGCCTTTGTCAAAACGAATGGCGGGATTGAAACTTGTATGAGCGGCAAGTAATCCCACGGATCCCAAGAAAGGAAAATCATAGGCAAGGGCCAGGGCAGTGATTCGTTCTGTTATGAGATTCTTTTGTCGTTTTTCCCGGTTTGTGCGATGGTAGCCGTCGTAACTGAATCCGGTGACGAATCGATCGTTGCCGGAAATTCGTCCGTCCCGAAGATTTCGAGTGTAAAAAAAATGAATTTGCCCTCTTTCAGGGAAAGAGCTCCCGATGAAAAATCCGAATTGTCCGTTATTCTCCAGAGAGGTCAAATAAGGAGTCGCTGCCTGTTTGCTTCCTTTGAAGGAGGAAAGAATCGGAATCGATTTTAAAGCGGAAAAAGGATTGGCAAAAACCAACCCCATGCCGAACTGATAATTGAATTTACCGAGAATGATTTGCCGGGATGAGGAGCGGTAAGTCAGATAGCCGTTGATATAATCAGCAAAATCCTCTTCTCCGGCGTCCTTTTGTGAAATGAATCCACCGGATAGACGCGAATTGACCCGAAAGAAAAATTTATTGTAATCGTACAAAGCGGAAAGGCCCGCATAGGCGGATTCTTTAAGAGGGACATGATTTTTGTGAATATAATAGGCCCTTTTGTTTTTGGGCTTTTTTATGGTGACGAAGGCCTTAATCAACGCGTAGGTCGCGGAGCCCAGAACCGGCTTAAGTTGAGACTTTTTTTTGAAAAACCCATGTTCTTCCCTGTACTGCAAAATAAGCCGGATATCCTCTTCATTTAAAAAAGGCACGGATGCCAGATCAGAAGCAGTGGCGCTGTTGATTGACAGAGGAGCATTCAACAGTTGCTGGATCCGTTCTGCCAATCCCTGATCATCCTCTAAAAATTCGGACCAGGGAGCCAGTAGACTGTCATTTTGCGAAAAGGCTGATGAAATAAAAATCAGAACCATGATCACTTTTCTGATCATTTTTCCACCTGTTTATGATATGGAAAAGGTTAATCGCTGGTGAAAAAGTTCTGAACCGGTTCAATCGTAGAATTTAAGGCGGCGGAGAGACTGCCGTCGAATAAAATTCGTCCTTCGTGTAAATAGATAACGTGTTCGGCAATGCGTTTGATGCTGATGATTTCATGAGTAACCAGGACGACGGTTATATTCAACCGGACTTTTAAAGAGAGCAGCAATTGGTCTAAGGATTTAGCCGTAACCGGATCCAAACCGGCATTGGGTTCGTCTGCAAACAAAATCAGGGGATCCAGGGCAATAGCCCGGGCCAGGGCTGCCCGTTTACGCATCCCGCCGGAAAGCTGAGAAGGGAGAAGGTCGTAGGCGGAGGATAAGCCAACTAAGTGTAGTTTCTGTCGTACCAATTGTTCAATCATTTCGCGGGGTAGATTCGTGTGCTGCTCGAATGGAATGGCCAGATTTTCGGAAACGGGTAAAGAGTTCAACAGCGCCCCGTTCTGGAAGAGAACGCCCATTTTATTACGAAGCCTGTTCAACTCTTTTTCATCCGACTGAAAAAGGTCTTCCCCCAGGAAACGAACCGTGCCCTCCATTGGAGGCAATAGCCCGATCAAATGTTTTAGTAAAGTGGTCTTTCCGCAACCGCTCGTACCGAGAATGGCTGTAATAGTGTTTGGCAATATGTGCAGATTGATATCATGTAACACCAGCCGTTGACCATATCCGCCGTTGAGATGGGTTGCATTAATCAGGGGCTCTTTCATCAGAATACCGGCTCCACAAAATAAAAGATCAGGCCCAAAATACTATCGGCCACAATAACCCAAAAGATGGACGCTACCACTGCGGAAGTAGTGACCCGTCCCACCCCTTCGGCGCCGCCTTCGGCTTTTAAACCGAAATAGGCGGCGGTAAACAGTATTATGGCGGAGAAAGTGATACTTTTAACCAAAAAAATCATAATATCCTTGTAACGCAGAACGGAAATCACTTCGTGGTAAAAGGGAATTATTTCAATATTCAGATAGGTAACCCCGATAATCATTCCTCCCAGTATCCCTATAACATTAGCCAATACGGTCAACAGAGGCAGGGTAAGTAATAGGGCATAAAATTTCGGTACCATCAGATAGGGCAGAGGATCGATACCCATAACCTGTAAGGCATCCAGTTCTTCGCTTACCTTCATAGTGGCAATTTCGGCGGCAATGGACGAACCGGATCGACCCGCAACCATAATGGCCGTAATTAGCGGACCCATCTCACTGACCATGGCCACGGCAACCAGATCGGCCACATAGATATTGGCACCGAATTGACGGAGTTGCACGGCAGATTGCAGGGCTAAAATGAAACCGATCAGAAAGGCGATCAAACCGATAATGGGCAGAGCATTGAGGCCGATTTGCAGGCTTTGGCGAATGACCTCGCCCTGGCGGCGTAATCGTTTGTTGAAAAAGGAAACAATTGCCCAGTAAAAGATGTTGGAAATCAGGAAGAGTCCTTCACTGAGGTGACCGAGAAGGGCGTAGCCACGTTGTCCGAGTCGTTCAAAGAATGAGGGGCGGGGTGCATGTTTTTTTGAAGTGGGTGCTGAGAAATGGAAAAGCTCTTTGATCTTTCCGATGTCGGCAGAACAATGTTCTTCAATCAACCTTAGTTCACGCTGCTGGCACAGGCTGTTGAATTGATCGAGCATGGCTACCCCGGCGCTATCCAGAAGATGAAGCCGACCACAATCAAGGATGATCGTATCGCCGTTTCGGGCTTTGCGTATATCCTGCCGCAGAAGAGCATATTCTTCAGCCACGTTGGATAGGGTCAGTTGTTCCGGTAAAAGAAGATGATATTCGGACATTTTTACGGATGAGCTTGTTTTGTAAAATATTGACGAATACGATTCCCAAACACTCCCAATTCTTCTCCGAGAATCCGGCTTATTTTGGCAGCGAAAATATTCATTGCCGCATTTTTTCGTAATGGTTCGTAGCGGTCAAAGCGATACTCGACCAATACCGCTCCGCTTTTCCTGTCGCTTAGCCATAATTGCATTTTTAAATGAGCCGATGATTGATCGGGCAGGCTGAGGCGTTCGATTTGTTCGATGGAACCGTTCAGGAAAAAATCGGGTTGCCATCGGGGAAGTTGCAAGGAGATATTCCGGAAGAGATGCGAGGATCGCAGATAGTGAAAGATAAATTCCCGGACGGCTGTACCTGGATCCGTTGCCCAAAAATTATAGTAATAATATTCAATTTGATTACTTTTGGTTCGTAAGGCAATGCGATTCTGGTCAAAGGCCTTGCTAATTTCGAAAGGCAGAATCTGAACCGTATAGGGAAGTGATGTGCTGAATCCTGCAGTATCGGCCGGGCCGGTATATGGAACGTCGAGTAGATAATAATGTTTGATAATTTGCTTTTGGGAACAGGAAAAAAGCAGCATTAGGGTTAAAATAAGAATAAAAACGGCTATTCGTTTTAACATATTTATTGCTCCAGTTGTTGGTCCGGCGGGTTTTCCGGCTTGCTTCCCCCTAAGAGTATGGCTGGATTTGCTTCAACCCGTCGTGCCGTGCGATTCAAGGATTCTATGGCCTGGTTGAGTTCATCAACCGATTTATTGAATTTAAATCTATTCGCGGTAATAATGATATCCAGTTGATTCAGCAGATGGTTCAGCTGTCCCACGGCCAAATTCAGTTGCTTGTCCAAGTTGTAAATATTGGACTTATTGAGCTTGTCGGCAATCTGAGCGATATTACTCAGGGTCGTTCGGAAAGAATCGGATTGAACAAAAAAATCAATTTTACGCAGGGCCAGATCAGCGGATTTGCTGCTGGAAGAAAGATGGGCAAAGGTACTGTCCAGATTCCGGAAGCTACGGTTGATCGTACCACGGTTTTCGGTGAGGACAGTATTGGCATTTTGCAGAGTCTTTCGTGTATCATCAACCAGAGAGAAAATTTTATTTTGATTCTGTTCCGTAGTCAGACGCAGTAAATTATTGAGGACCTGTTCGATTTTACCGGCGATCACTTCGGCTTTACCGGTAATATTTTCCGTTAAAGAAGTGCCGGCCTGGATGAAATCACCCGGCTGCAGGTTGGGTGATTCGTTGGTTCCTCCCCGCAACTCAATCATTTTCAGGCCGGTAATGCCGACCGTAAAAATATCGGCATGCACATCCTTTTTGATGGGGGTCCCTTTTTTAACTCCAATGGTGACAATAATACGACTGATATCTTTAGGATCGATTTTTATGTTTTGAACCGAACCGATGGTCAACCCTAAAAATTTAACCGAACTGCCCACATCGAGCCCGGTTACGGAAACATTTTGGTAAGCGATATGATAAATATCCTTTTCTTTGAAAAAACGGTTGATGGAAAGGACGACAATCATAGCCAGGAAGATGAGAATGGAGATCGTCAGAAAAATGCCCAAACGTATTTTTTGTGCTTTACTAACCATATCATCCTGAAGAATTAGGTGAACGAATACGTAAATATACAATGAAAATGTGAAAGGGGAAACAGGGAAAAATATTTTACTTGAACAAACGGTTAAAAATTATTGAGGCGATTTTATGGGTTGACGGTAAACAGGCGATCGACATAGACAGGTGAATTTTTTTGGCTGAAAATGTGTCATAAAAAAAGCTCACGGAAATTCACCCGTGAGCCTGGAGTGGGCGATGTAGGATTCGAACCTACGACCCCCTGCTTGTAAGGCAGGTGCTCTAAACCAACTGAGCTAATCGCCCGTTTTTTCGTTCTGTATCGGCTTCTTTTTTAAAGTAATCGAAAGAGGGATGATGATCAGATAAGCAATAACTAAAATGATCGGTGCCAGAGTCCTCGATAAGAAGCCGTTTACCGGGGGCTGAGCCATGATGATGAAACCGATGGCAATGGTGACCAGACCGATCAGAAAGAGATAGATATTTTTCTTACCGATAAACTCTTCTTCGATTTTCTTTTTTTTTGCTGCGACTTTCGCCATAGTAAAAGTTCCGCTTTTCCTGTCAAATGAGCAGCAAATATAATAATTGTTTTATTGCTAAGCAATAGAGGCTGGGATTAAAGTGAAGAAATTATCGGGCGTAGGCTTTCTTATATGAGAAAGAATTTTTACCGGCCTGTTCAAAATCGAGGTAATAAATTTTAGGTTGATGTTTTACCCGGGCAGGCTGATCGGCAAAATAGATCAGGTATTTGGATTTTATTTTAATCTTCATTTTAATTTTCATGATACTTATTCCCTAGCTCTACTTACGAATTTCAAGGTCAAAATAGCCCATAACACTTTGTTTGCAAATGATATAGGTCACGTTTTATATAATATTGTCGTTAAAAAATGCCGTTTCTTTAGATTTTTCCTTTCAATATGCGCCCTTTTTTAATGGTAAGGGGTACGATTTCGGTATAAATGCGGAGCCACCTCTCGGCTCATTCGCTCTACATTCAGGGTAAGATTTAAAAATGTTTTCACTTCTTTAGCCCAGTACATTGGATTTACAATCAAATCCCGGAAAGGTATGGTCCGCAATTCAATGTTTTTCTTCTCCTTACAATAGGTGAAAACTTGTTGCAAATGAGCGCGGAATTCCTGAGCCACAAGCGCTTCATCCCCATTGGAATCATGCTGATTGAACTCCATAAGCATCTTATTCTGGGAGCGGATGATTTCATCCAGGTCCCGTTTCATAAAAATGATTTGGTAGTTAAACGTATCCGGTAAATAAGGCAGTAAATAAGAGATGACTTTAACCGCCTGACCCCGGGCCTGTTCCAACCAATCCGTTCGACCAGGAAGGGTTTTTACCAGGCTATGCTCGAAATACCCTCTGGGATTATTATTGTCCGCAGGACGAGCGTCGTCCGTGAACAGCGGGATTCCTCCGGCCTGCAGCATTTGCATCATTAAAGAAGTGCCGGAACGGGGCAATCCGGAAACGACATATATTTCTGATAATTGTTTCGGCATATACATAGATTTATTCTACAATTTTTACAGTTAGATGTTCCCGGAACCGGGAGGTGACAAAATTTCATATTAAATAAGGAATATGATAAGTCTTCCTATGGGAAATATCGCAAATGGATTAATTTAAAAGTACGGTTGCATTTCAAAAGATATTCGTTTTTAAACGAATTTGGCTATTTGGGTTTGAAAGTATTTTCGGGTAAATTATGCACGAACTAGAGGGTAAGGACAGAGCATGGCTAGGGATAGGTTATACGCAGGGATGAAAAGTAACAACGGGCAATTATAATGAACCGTAAAATATCCGTTTTAATCATTGAAGATGACCCTGTTATCAGCGAATTTATACAAACAGGCCTAAGGTATGAAAATTATGAAGTTACGACAAGTAATTCCGGGAATGGCGGCCTGGACCTGCTATATCAGAATTCCTTTAGTCTGCTTGTCTTGGATATTGTGCTTCCTGATATAGATGGTTTTGAAGTATGTCGTCGTATCAGAAATGATGGCTTTGACCTTCCTGTTCTTATGTTGACGGTTAAAAAAAATATATCCGACAGGGTCAGGGGACTGGATAGCGGGGCTGATGATTATCTTACCAAACCTTTTAGTTTTGATGAGTTGCTGGCGCGTATTCGGGCCTTACTGCGCCGAAGCGGAAAAATAAAAAAAGATCGAATAATAACCGCAGGAGTCCTGGTTCTTAATGCGGAAACCCGTGAAGTAAGCTTTAAAGACAGACGGTTGAACCTTACGCCAACCGAATTTGCTTTGCTAGAAATATTTATGTCTTACCCGCATCGCGTTTTTACCAGAGAAACGCTTCTAAATCGGGTACTTGGTTATGATTATGATGGAGGGACGAATATCATTGATGTTCATGTGAATCATTTGCGTCTTAAATTGGATGACAAGTTGCATCAAATAATTCGCACCCGTTATGGTGTGGGTTATGCTTTCTATCCTGAGGTGAGATGATACGAATTTTTGAAAAGCTATCCTTAAGAGCCAGGTTGGCCTTACTTTATTCAACCTTATTAATCGGCTCTGTTGTTGTAGTGAGTTATTATTCTTACTGGAATATCTGGCAGCTACTTATTAAAAATGAAACCAACCATATGAGAGCCAGGGCGAAACCAATTATTGAACATTGGCTGGAGAATCAAAAGCTGACGAATACGGATTCAATTTATTTTAAATTTAATGCTCAGAAGGCATTGGTATTAGCGCGTGATTTGACCTCCCGTAATTCCGTAGCAATTATTTTGAATCCCCAAGGGAAAGTCATTGCCGACGGCCGACGTTTACCCGAAGAGCCTGTTGCGCCTCATCCCGCTCTCCAATATTTTAAGAGAGCTTTATCCGGGATGAATGAGATTACTTATTGGAGTAAAGTGAATGAAAAACCCGTTTTGGTTATTTTAATTCCGCTGCGTCCCCAACCGGACAGTAAAACTGTTTTCGGTGTAATCCAGGAGAGTACCTCTCTCTCGGATATTTATGCTATCCTCTTTAGGCATGGCTCCATGCAAATTGCGGCCATGGCAATGGTCCTTGTTTTAGGTATATTCCTCGGGTATTGGTTAATCGGTCTGAGTCTGAAAGATTTACAGAATTTATCCTTGGCCTGCAGGAAGATTGCAGAAGGTAACTTTACCCAAAGAGCTGTGATCAGCAAACGGAAAGATGAGATTGGCAGACTGGCTGAATCATTTAATCTGATGATAGACAAACTGGAAAACTTATTTAATTCTCAGAAACGCTTTGTAGCCAATGCAGCCCATGAGCTGTTAACACCGTTAACCGGCTTAAAGGGATCACTGGAAGTTTTATTGCGTGGGGCGCAGGAAGACCCCCGGGATTTAAATCGTCTTTCCAAAGGAATGTATAAAGAGGTCAATCACTTAATCCGGGTTTGTGATCAATTATTGGGGCTTTCACAATTGGATAGCACTGCGAATGTGGAAAAGCAGTACATTGATTTAACCGTATTTATTCGTGAATTTGAACAGCAAGCAAAACCGCTTCTCTTCAATCGGGTTTTGAGCATTCGGGAAGGTCCTTCCCTCTCCCTTATGGCCGATCCGGATATGCTGGAACAGATTTTATTTAATTTGCTGACCAATGCCTTGCGACATTCTTCACAACAATCGTCGCTCGTTATAAGCTGGAAGTTGATTCCTGATTTTGTTGAAATAAGATTTTCCGACCGGGGCGAAGGTATGGATGAAGAAACTTTAGAACATGTGTTCGAGCCTTTTTACCGCTTAAGATCTTCGGCGAATATCCGGAAAAAAGGAGCAGGATTAGGCCTAGCTTTAACCAAATCCATGGTCGAAACCCAAGGAGGCTTCATACGGATCGAAAGTGAATACGGCAAAGGTACAACAGTATTTTTTACTCTTCCTTTATAATCTCTTCCTGGTTCCGGAAGCTTGCCTTTAACACTATTTTTTATTTTATCAGGTTTGCTGATTTTGTAGTGGTGATTCTCTTAACCGGGCTTTTATTCTATCTGTACACCATTAAATTCCCAATATGTTTGAACCGTATTTATCCGTAAACTTAATCATTTCTTAATTTTTCCTTCAAAATATCTTATTATCTTTTATTAGAGAGTACGGGATAAATCTTGTTTATTCCGATGAGAATATTTGGATGTCGCAAAATCGGGCAAAGGACATCATATTGATTATAAACAGAGGACGATGGACCTGAAATTAAACTATTTTGGGAGAATTTTATGTACAAGTACGCTCTCGTTAAAAAAGTAGTGATATATTCGGTGGAAATAATTTTTTTCCTGACCGGTTGTGCTCCGGGGCCTCCATTGCCACCGTTTTTACCAGGGCTTGGCTGGTTGGTTGCCGGGCTTGCGATTGGGCTAGGTATAATTCTATGGAAAAAAAATACTTTAACAGCGCCGGTAAAAACGCACTATGTAACCGAAATTTTAAATACGATCAATCAACATTTACAGAATCTGGAGAAAAGAATGAATCAACTGGAGAAGAAACTGGATCAAAACATAAAACAAAAATCCAATAAATGAGGAGATGAGTTATGAATAAGATAATTGAAGCAGTTATTTTTGTGGCCGTTTTAGGAAGTTTTTGTATCGGTCAGAACATCCCGGTTCCGCAGAATGTTTCTCCGCCAATATTGCTACAGCAAAATCCTGTGCCCGTTGGTAATAAACCGCTTCCGCCTGCCCCGGAAGCTACGCTACCTCCGTCGTTTTCACCCCCTTCAGCTCCAGGGATTCCGGTAATTCAAACTATTTCAGCTAAAGCATTGATGGAAAATTTGCCCCGCGCTTTGGTAACCGTCCAAAAACTAAGTACTCAATTCATGCCCGGGAAAGTATGGATTATACGCGCTCCGGACGGGCAGAGGGAAATAAAGGGAGGTGTGTTATACCAGGGTGTGGTTGTGGCAGTTCTACATTTCAGCCCTATGGATGGAAGCATATTACCTTCCGGTGTTAATTCACATTCGTATGTGGGGAATGTTTCAATTCAGTCAGTTAAATCCGGTTTATCGGCGGCCGTCAGTAAGCTAAAGATTTTGCCCGCGGCAGAATTTATAGAACCGGAAGCAAGCTGGTCTTTTCCTCTGGTTTATCAAGATTTTATTGTGGCACATATTAAAATTCTTTATGACGGTATTCATGTTATTCAAAATTATCCGGAAAACCAGGAAATGACTTTTTATGGTCAGTAAGCAGTTGAAAGAATACTGTGGATTTTGTAAGCGAAACGGACTATTGTTTGCTGCGTTATCGGCATGGGCAGTTTTATGGGCGCTGACTGGTAAGCCGGTCCGATATATTCCGGCCTATGTGGACTGGGATGCTATTGTTACGCTGTCCGGCTTACTGCTAATTACCACGGCCATAAAGGAAAGCGGTTTTTTCCACTGGCTGGCCTTTCGAATTTCCAAACATATTGCGAACATGCGCCGACTGGCTATGTTTTTGGTTTTTACTTCTGCTGTGCTGGCAATGTTTTTAACGAACGATATCGCCTTGTTCATCATGGTGCCTCTTACCTTAAGTTTGCAAAGTATTTCCAATGAAGATTATATAAAATTAATTGTTTTCGAAGCCATAGCGGTAAACTCGGGATCATCGCTTACGGCTGTGGGTAATCCGCAAAACATATTATTATGGCATAAATGGGGGCTTTCATTTCCCTTATTCATTAAGGAAATGCTGCCGCTTGGAGTTGTTTTTGCATTTTGGCTCGGTTTAGGTTTATGGCTGATCTTCCCCTCCGCACCGATAGATTCCATAAACGGGCGAAATCCAAAAATATATAGCTCTTCATTCTGGTTCTCGATTATTTTTTTAATAGTCTTTATCCTTACAACCGAGTTCAATTATGATAAATATTGTTTGGGATTTTTATCTGTTTATTATTTATTTTTTAGAAGAGATGTGCTTAAAAATGCGGACTGGGGACTTATCCTGCTTTTCATCATTATTTTTATCGATGTGAATCTTTTCTATCGACTCCATGTAGTTAACAGGTTTATGGCTGGTTTGGATTTGCAAAACGGCCGGGTTTTGTTTGTTTCCGGGGCATTAATTTCCCAAATTATCAGTAATGTTCCGGCTACTATTCTACTTGTGAATTATTCATCCCAATTTAAACTTATTACTTACGCGGTTAATATCGGCGGCAACGGTCTGCTTATTGCTTCGTTTGCTAATATAATTGCCCTGCGTTTTATAAAAAGTAGTCATAAATATCGATATTTTCATGAATATTCTATTCTATATTTTTTAGTAACGGCCTTTAGTGTATATATACTGTTGTTATAAAAAGGATTATCTGCTATCGGAATGCACAAGATGGATATAAACATAACCAAAATAAGCGAGAAATCGGGAATCCGTATGGGCTGGATGTCCTTATGTATCAATGTCGGGTTATTGGTTCTTAATTTTTTTATGGCATACTACTCGGGGAGTCTGGCTTTGTTTACGGAAACAGCCCATAATATTTTAGATTTACTGGTTTCTGTTTTAGTTTTAACCGGATTGCGGCTTTCCCAGCGAAATCAACGTGATTTCCCCTACGGTTTATACAAAGTGGAAAACATGTTGCAAGCCATCATTGCCTTTAGTATTTTTTTCACCGGATACGAAATTGTTCGTAGAGCTCTTATTGCGACTAATCACATAGTAAAAGTACAACCGCTTATGTTGTTGGGAGTAATGGTAGCTCTAATTCTGCCATATATTTTTAGCAGGTATGAAATACAGGTAGGCAGACAGATTAATTCTCCAAGCCTGATTGCCGATGCCCTGAAGGCTTACGAAATTAATGTTTATATATCCCGGTCATCCGATACTCAGCAAATATTAAGGGATATTTCCAAACAAAACTTTTGATACGAAGGAAATACTAAAAATAACCTGCAATTACGTGGATGAAGTTATCGGGGATATGTAGTAGAACCCGAAGAAGATCACAAACGTATCGAACACGGAACAAGGGAGTAGAAATGTTTACGCACCTGATTTTACCGGATATTCGGGAACTTATCCGACAAAAACAATGGAAAGCTCTTAAAACAATTCTTTCGAATTTGGCGGCTCAGGATATTGCTGAGCTATTGAGTATGCTGGAAGCGCAGGATATGGTTTTTGTATTTCGGTTACTTCCTTCAAAAAAAGCATCGGATGTGTTTGCTGAAATAGGTCCTTCGTTACAGGAATTTCTATTACGCCATATTGCGGATAAGGAAATTAAAGAACTGGTTCAGGAACTCCCTCCGGACGACCGGACAGCTCTGTTCGAGGATTTACCGGGACGTTTAGCACAAAAAACGCTGAATTTGTTATCTGCTGAAGAACGTAAAGAAGCCTTGCAATTATTAGGCTATCCTGAAGACAGTGTGGGAAGATTAATGACGCCGGACTACATTGCCGTTAAGAAAGAATGGACCGTCGAACAAGCTCTGCTGTATATCCGCCGCTACGGTAAAGATGCGGAGACCCTCGATATGATTTATGTGATTGATGACGAAGGGAAATTAACGGACGATATTCCCATTCGAAGATTTATTTTGGTTGAACAAAATAAATTGGTTATGGATATAATGGATTATTCTTTTGTCTCAATAAAAGCAATGGAAGACCAGGAAAACGCATATAATTTAATTAAAAAATATAACCTAACCGTTTTGCCTGTGGTAGATAAAGAAGGGGTCCTGCTGGGAATCGTTACAGTGGATGATATTCTGGATGTCAGTGAAGAAGAGGTTAATGAAGATTTTCAAAAAACATCGGCCATTTCACCAATAGAGGAAAGTTACTATAGCGTATCTGCTGGAATGCTTTATAAAAAAAGAATAGGCTGGCTCTTCGTGTTATTAATAACCGATTTTTTGTCTTCAAGCATAATAGCTCATTTCGAAAATGCTATAAAGGCAGTCATTGCCTTGGCCTTTTTTATCCCGGTTTTAATTGACAGCGGAGGTAATATTGCCGCCCAGTCTTCAACCTTAATTATTCGGGCCCTGGCCACAGGGGAATTAACGATAAAAAGCTGGTTTAAGGTTCTAAAAAAAGAGTTGCTTATTGGTTTAATGATAGGACTGACTCTTGGGGTTATTCTATATGTTCGTGGATTTTTTTGGCGTGGTGGCCCGACTATTGGAATGGTTGTAGGAATATCAATGATCGGAATAACTATCTGGTCAAATTTATTGGGGAGCATACTTCCGATCATTTTGACAAAATTTAAATTAGACCCGGCAGTGATAAGTAGTCCCTTATTGACAACCGTAGTGGATTCAACTGGATTGATTATATATTTTACACTGGCCCAATTTGTATTTCATCTGGCATAATGGAATGTCATAAAGTAAGCCGGTTAAGAATAAATAAATACCAGCCTTCGTATGTAACGGATATTTTTTATATTTGTCAGTCAGATGCGATTCGGTTAAACTCATTAAGCAGGTTTGACCTAATAGACAGAAAAAGGGTTTTTTCGAAATATACGGAAAAACCCTTTATCAATCCGAACCGACAATATATTATCCCAAGAAATGTTCCGCTTCCAGAGCGGCCATACAGCCGGAGCCGGCCGCAGTCACCGCCTGACGATAGATGGCATCCTGGACATCGCCGCAGGCAAAAACGCCTTCCACATTGGTTTTGGTTGTACCGGGGATCGTTTTAATATAACCCTTTTCGTCGGTCTCAATCTGATCTTTAAAGATACCCGTATTGGGATTATGACCAATGGCCATGAAAATACCGTCGATAGGCATTTCGGTTATTTCCCCGCTTTGGGTATCCTTGAGTTTGACGGAAGTTACAAAATCTTTGCCAAGGATATCGACAACGACTTTATTCATGGCGAATTCAATTTTAGGGTTGGCCTCCGCTTTTTCGATCATATATTTTGAGGCCCGAAAGGCGTCCCGGCGGTGGACAATGGTTACTTTGCTGGCGAATTTGGTCAGGAAGGTGGCTTCCTCCATGGCCGAGTCCCCTCCGCCCACTACGAGGATTTCTTTATCCTTGTAAAAAAAGCCGTCGCAAGTGGCACAGGCAGAAACCCCTTTGCCCATGAGACGGGATTCCGATTCCAGTCCGAGAAGGCGAGCCGAAGCGCCGGTAGCGATAATAACCGCATCGGCTGTATAGAGATTGCCTTCGCCGGTGATAGTGAAAGGACGTTTGGAAAAATCCACCTGGGTGGCCATCTCGAATTTTGTTTCACTGCCGAATTTCTGAGCCTGAATGCGCATATCTTCCATTAATTTTGGTCCCATGACCCCTTCGGGGAATCCCGGGAAATTTTCCACTTCCGTGGTAATAGTTAATTGACCGCCCGGTTCGCTGCCTTCAAGGACCAGAGGTTTTAATTCAGCCCGTGCAGTATAAATGGCAGCCGTAAGTCCGGCCGGCCCGGAGCCGATGATCACTACTTTATAATGCTGCGATTCGGATGCCGATGAATCCGGATTTTCTGATGTATTGGTATTAAGAGCGGTAAACTGCATGACTCGCTTATCCTTTCTGAAAAATAGATTCCTTTTAATTTTATACTGCCTCTTTGATGCTAAAATGTGAAGCAGGTTACAGGTTGATTTTTAAGTTACGATCGTATCGTAAAAATCTCAATTAAATAATAAATTTCTTTATTCTTTATTTCAATGGCCAAATTTTTGTAAAATATCTGCCAGGAAGAAAACAAAAAAATCCCAAAACATATTCCCGTTGTTCGCGGGTTTAACGAAAGGAAAACCGCATGATACGTAAAGGGCAAGTCTTACTGATCACATTTCTGTGGATGATCTTTGCCTGCAATGCTGAGAAGCAAACGATCCCCTCGGTTCATCACCCGCAATGGAGTCTCAATAAAACCATTTATGAACTGAATGTACGCCAGTTTAGCAATAGCGGAACCTTTAAGGCCGTTGAACGCCGTCTGCCTGCCCTGCAGGATTTGGGTGTAGGGATTATCTGGTTAATGCCCATTCAGCCCATCGGTGAAAAGAACCGAAAAGGTACATTGGGTAGTCCTTACGCGGTAAAAGACTATTTTAAGGTAAACCCTGATTACGGCTCGATGGCCGATCTCAAATCTCTGGTGAACAAAGCCCACCGTCTGGGGATGTATGTGATTTTAGATTGGGTGGCCAATCACACCGCCTGGGACAATCCTCTCTTAAAAGCTCATTCCGAGTGGTACACTCATGATTCAAGAGGGAAAATCAGCTCACCTGTAGCGGATTGGACCGATGTGGCTGATTTGGATTATACTCATAAAGATCTTTGGCTTTACATGATTAAAGCCATGAAATATTGGGTGCAAGAAGCCGATGTGGACGGCTTTCGTTGTGATGTGGCGGAAAGGGTGCCTCTTGCTTTCTGGAATCAGGTACGGGATTCACTGGAAATGATTAAGCCGGTTTTTATGCTGGCCGAAGGGGATGCTCCGGAATTGCATGACCACGCTTTTGATGCTACCTATTCCTGGAATCTTTATTATTTGATGAACGATATAGCCGGCGGTGAGAAGAAGGCATCGGACATAACCGGCTTATTAAACAAGGAAAAAAAAATGTACCCTCCGGGTGCCATGCGCATGCGTTTTACTACGAATCATGATGAAAACGCCTGGAACGGAACCGCCCTGGATCGTTTAGACGGCGGTTTTAAGGCCTTTACGGTTCTAACGGTTACCATTCCGGGTAAACCGATGATCTACAACGGTCAGGAAGCCGGTTTAAACAAAAGCCTGGCTTTTTTCGAAAAGGATCCGATAGAGTGGAGGATCAATAATTATCGCCGGTTTTATCGACGTATCCTGAATCTCTATCAGGCCAATCCTGCCCTGTATGAAGGTGAGATGAAGGAAATCGATACCTCGGATAAGGCTCATATATTTGCTTTTGTCCGTGAAAAAGATGATCACAGGATCGTTGTTATCTTAAACTTAAGCCCGCAAAGACGAAGCATAACCGTATCGTCTTCTTTGATTAACGGGACTTTTCTCGAATACTTCAGCGGAATGAAGGTACACTATGGCAGCGGTCATATGTTCGATTTGGAACCCTGGGCATACCGTCTGTTTATTAAAGAATAAAAAATTTTGTTTGTAATATTTGTTTCCATTATATTAGCCTAATAGCAAAAGGCAAACAGATTTCAGTGCCGGGAAGAGCGGTGAAAATCCGCCACTGCCCCGCAACTGTAAAAGCTGACGAAAGCCAGAATATGCCACTGTTCCGTATGGGCGGAATGGGAAGGCCTGGCCGGTAGGAAGAAGCTTGAGTCAGGAGACCGACTGGAATTTGCAATTCCCTGAGATTCTACGAGGGTGGAATACGGGACGAATATCCCACTTTTCATTTTTTCATCGCGATTACCTCAGAGATTATTCCGCAATTCGGGTCTCCTTCATCGGCTTTGTTTGCCCTGTATGACGAACCATAAAGCGTTGACAAGGCAAAAATCCATATGGTGTTTAAAAAATCTCTTCTCTATTGTTTCCTGTTGATTTATCTCGGATCCTCACTCTCCATGGCCGGTAATCGGCAGAGTATCCGGATACATGATATATGGACGATGCAGCCTCTTCCCGAGGTAATCATCATTGCCGGGAAGGATACCCTGCGAAGCGATCGGCGGGGACGTGTGTGGATCGATACATTAAATTCCGCTTGTCCAACTCTTATTCTGCAAAAGTCCGGCTATTTCTCGCGTGAACTGAGTTCATGGAAACAAAACAAAATTTATTATTTAGTCCCTCTTGACGCAGTAGACGAAATCACGGTGATTGCTCAACGTAGTTCGGAAGTTCCTCTTGCTTTGCCGGCAAATATTACCCGAATCAGTATCCATAATAGTGACCGTCTGTCCGGCTGTGCCTTAAATCGGATATTGACGATGTCGAACGGTCTGGTTATTAAATCCTACGGGGGAAGCGGTCAGTTGCAAACCATTTCAATGCGGGGTATGTCCGCGCAGCAAACGCAGATCATGCTGGACGGGATCCCCTTAAACAGTCCTCAGTTAGGTAGCGCCGATTTGGGTATGTACGATGCGGGATCCCTGGAATCCGTTGTTATTTATAGAGGAGGTAATTCCATTCTGGCCGGCAACGGAGCCATCGGCGGGACAATTAATCTGCACCCTCGTCTCCTGCAGAATAGTCTGCACTATAGCCTGAATCTTATGACGGCTTCTTTCGGTAATCGGCGATTGTCGTTCCGGTTGAACTTACCGTGGGGAGCGATACGGCAATCTGTGCAGATGATCCGCTCTTACGGAAAAAATGACTATTCGATTCGGAAGGGTAACCATTTATACACATTACAAAATCGTGATTTTTCCCGCATCCAATGGATACATCAATTACAATGGTCCGTAAACAAATCCTGGCAGATAAGCAGTTATCTTTCTTCGTTTAAACACAGGGGTGGATCTCCGAAGCCCTATTCGACCAATTCCGAAGTAACCAATCGGGCCAGAATGGCGCAGGATTATACGCTGGCCAAAGCGAAAATTGCTTTTCGCTCACAAGGTAAACAGTTTATGATTCAGGCCTATACCCGTAATGAGTGGATGGAATATAGCGATCCCCTATTGATCATCAATTACAAATCTTTGCATAGTCTTCATTTAAATCAAACCCTTGGCACCCTTTTCCGGGGACGCTGGCTGGTTACTCCTTCACTATTGGTGATGGGGGGCGGTTCATGGATACAGGAAGAGGTGCATTCCACAGAGGCCGGTTTGCATGGCCGGCAACATGCCAACGCCTATGTAAATACGGACTGGTTGCTCTGGCAGAGTCGGCCGGCGCATAGCCTGCATTTCAATTTTAGCTTGCGGGGGGATCGGTATTCAAACACAAATTCATTGTTGTTACCGGCAGCGGGGTTAAGCCTGGAATGGGGAGATTTCCGTTTTTTCCAGACCATAGGCCGTAACTATCGTATCCCGACTTTTAATGATTTGTACTGGGTGCCCGGCGGTAATCCGCAGTTAAAGCCCGAAGCATCCACCAATGCCGAAAGCGGAATACAATGGCAGAGACTCTTCGCTCCGGGGCAGGTTACGTTGCATGTGGACGGGTATTATAATCGGATAAAGAATTTAATTCGCTGGACACCCGCTTCGGGATATTGGCAACCCCGCAATATAGCCGGTGTGCTTAGTAAAGGCGTTGAAATCAAAGCCGCCCTGTCCAGCTCTGATGAGCGACAGAAATTGGTAGTTAATTACACCTATGGTCTATCCGAAAAAACACGGGCAGAGTTTCCCGGGGATCGGACGGTAGGACATCAGCTTCCTCTTTTACCGCGGGAAATGATTCATCTTTCGCTCATCAATGCATGGCATACCATTCGCTCTGAATTTCGTCTTTCCAGAATCAGCTTCCGTTACAAATCCCTCGTCAACCGGGCCGATGAGATTTTACCGGCTTTTAATAGTGCGGATTGGGATTTAAGTATTTCCGGACACTGGATGAATTACCGGATGCAAATTCTCTTCCGTATAAATAATTTGTTTAACGAGCAATATGAATGGATTAGCGGTTATCCCATGCCCTTACGCAATTTTGCACTTGGCCTGGGAATTTATCGCTGAATCTACGGTAGGATGATGTTCAAAGGATTTCTTTATAGGGTATTAACCGGTCTGGAAAAGGACCATAAACAGTTCGAAAAGGTTACAAAAAACGCAGGAGGAGGTAAAATGTTCAGATACGTGGTATGGGTAATGATGATTAGTGTATGGGCCCTGGTCGGTTGTGAGCGCAATCCTAATGATGCGCTCGATGGCTTGAAAAGTAAAAGTTCAAAAGGGGCCTTTATCATCAATGAAGGAAACTGGGGGCATAATAACGGTACGCTCTCTTACTATGATTTTGCAACCCATCAGGTGCAGAATTCCATTTTCAGGAAAGCCAATGGACGTGATTTGGGAGATACACCTCAAAGCATGGCCATTTATGATACGCTGGGTTTCATCGTAGTGAATACTTCCAATAAAATAGAGGTGATCGGTCTGAACAGTTGGAAAAGTGTAGCGACTATTTCCATGCCGGCCAACAGTAGTCCGCGGAATATCGCTTTTTATGACGGCAAGGCGTATGTTACCGACCTGATGACCCATTCGGTTTCGATTATCAGTTTATCCGATTATAAGGTTATCGGTACTATTAATGTGGGTCCCAATCCGGAAGAAATAATTATCAACGGCGATAAAGCCTTTGTGGCCAATAGTGGTTTTGGCTATAGCAACACCGTTTCCGTAATCGATTTGAAACCGGGCTTTTTGCTGAAAAATCTAAAAGTCGGAGATAATCCCGCATATATGATTCAGGATGACGGGGGATATATCCATGTCCTCTGTGGAGGGCGCTGGCCGGCCTGGGGTGATTCGACCGACAAAGGTACGGACGGCAGCCTTTATGTAATTGATCCGGCCGGAGAGCAAGTGGTCGATTCTCTTGCCTTGCCGGGTCATCCTTCGGAATTAACCTATGATGGTAATGAGAGTGCGTTTTTCATCTATGGCGGGCATATCGTATCTTATTCTACCCAGAGCCATAAATTGGTCAATGACTCATTAATCAGCGGTTATTATTACAGTCTGGAAGCCGATCCGGTAGGGAAGAAACTATTCGTACTGGATGCAAAAGACTATACCCAGAACGGGGAACTGAAGATATTTGATTTTAAGGGTATTTTGCAGGAAACGCATGTAGTGGGTATCACACCCGGAGCCGTTACCTTCGTCTATGATCAAAAGTGAGCGCCATGAAAAATCTATTTATTTTAACCGTTGCTCTGCTTTTTATCGGACAATGTACGGGAAAGGTGGGAGCAAAAAGGGGCGCAGCCCGGCAAGTTATATCCCTTTCTCCGAATATTACGGAAATTATATATGCCTTGCATCAGCAGAGCCATTTACTGGCTGTAACCGATTTTTGTGACTATCCGCCGTCGGCCAGAACTAAACCACATATCGGCGGCCTTTTGAATCCAAATATCGAAAGAATTTTTGCTCTGGATCCGAATTTTCTGATCGGCACGGCCGCCCATAGTGAGCTGGCAGAGCAACTCCTGCACGAAGGGTTACACACGAAAATCGTGAATAATGATGAGCTGTCCGATGTATTCGCTTCCATAGATTCAATCGGTAAGTGGTTGGATTGTCCGGCTTCGGCCGATAGTCTGAAGCGGCAAATGAAAGATTCTCTGGCTTATTACCAACGGTTAAGCCGTTCTTTAAAGCTCAAGCCGCCCGGGGCCATGTTGGTCATCGGCCGTCAGCCCGGTTCCATTCGCAATATAACCGTGGTGGGATCAAATAATTTTATTACTTCTCTTTGGGAAGAAATGGGAGGCAGGAATGCGTTTAACGACTTGACGGTGCGTTATGCCCAGGTCGGCCATGAAGCGATTCTGGCCCGTCAGCCGGATTTGATTATTGAATTTCGTTTCAAAGAACCCTGGGATCGGCAAAAGAACGAACACAATATTCTGGAATGGCAGCACTTTTCCGGACTTCGAGCCGCTTTTAACAAGCAGTTGTATGTGTTAACGGCCGATTACACACTCATCCCGGGTCCCAGAGTCTATCTTTTAGCCAGGGATTTTTACAGAATTCTGGAAAAGTATGAAGAACGATCAGAAAAAAATTGAGAGGTACCGGATGACGGAGAGATTAGCAAAAGGTTATCTCCAGGTATACACGGGTAACGGTAAAGGTAAAACAACGGCTGCGGTAGGTCTGTCGATACGTGCCTTGGGCAACGGCCTGAAAATCTATTTTGTTCAATTTATGAAAGACTATCCCTATGGTGAGGTCAAGATTTTAGAATCCTTTGCTCCGGATTTAATTTTAAGACGCTATGGAAATGATTCGTTTGTCTTTGAAAAAAAGCAGCCGTCAACAAAACTAAAGCGAATTGTACGTCAGGGATTAGAGGAAGCCGAGCAGGCCATGCTGAGCGGAAAATATGATCTGGTTGTGCTCGATGAAGTCCTGGTTTCCATCTATTTCGGACTATTTAGCACCGAAGAAATTCTTTCTTTTATCCGGAAGCGTCCGCCGGCAGTAGAGCTGATTCTTACCGGGCGCTACTGTCCGCAGTCTATAAAAAAAATTTCAGACCTCGTCACAGAAATGAAGGAAGTAAAACACTATTATAAACAAGGAGTTAAGGCAAGAAAAGGTATCGAATCTTAGCCCGAAACAAATGGAATTTAAATTTGAAATACGCCGATTTTTTTTTATATTCACACTTAAGCACCCGATAAAATCGGCCCCCAAATGCAACCGCTTTTCTCCTGCTATGGAGAAGAGTTCCTGCAAAACCGAGGTCTAAAAAAAATAAATAGAAGCCATTAAGGAGAACCGTCTGTTACGGCGAATTCAAGTGAGGTTGAAGTATGTTTTTGGATATGTTCAAGCACAAAGGTAAGTTTTCCCAGATTGGGGGTAAAAAGAATATAAAAGCTTATGAGAATCTTTATCTCTTTCTCAAAAAGCAGCAGAAAGAAGGCCACCTGCCGATTCATCCGGATAATAAATACTGGGGTGATAATGATCTGGCCAGAAATTTATATGAAAAGAAGTACTTTGTTAAGGATCTGGAAAACAAGCTGATCGAAAATCGTCCCGAAGATTTATTTACCCGTGTTTCCGCCTTTATTTCGGCCATGGAACCGGACCAGGAGCGGGCGGAAAAATGGGCTACCCGTTTCTATAATGATCTGTATCATGGATATTTTGTACCCGGAGGTCGGGTGCTGGCCGGGGCCGGAGACCTGTATCGTTTAAAAACCCTGTCCAATTGTTTTACGGCCCAGATCGAAAAAGATAATATCGAATCGATTTATGATACAGCTTACGAATGCGCCCGGACTTATTCTTACGGCGGCGGCATCGGGGTGGATATCTCTCCGCTACGGCCCAAAGATTCCATTGTCCATAACGCAGCCGACAGTTCCACCGGTGCCGTATCTTTCATGGAACTTTTCTCTCTGACCACGGGTCTGATCGGTCAGAGCGGCCGGCGGGGAGCCTTAATGCTGACCATCGACGTAAAACATCCGGATATCATAGAATTCATCCGCACCAAAAATATTCCCAATTGGGTCACAAGGCAGATCGTCGAGCAGTTGAAATGGACCAACCAATTTGACGACGATCAGCTGAGTGAAATCCAGAAACAGGTCATGGAAAATACCCAGGTACGTTTTGCCAATATCAGTATCAAGGTTTCCGATGAATTTATGCAGGCTGTGGATGAACAGATTACTTATGGGAAAGACAAGATTCTCATCTATAAAAAATTCAATAAAAGCCTGCTTAAAAAGGCCTATCAGGACGAGGGTCATCATTATGCTTACCAGATTCCGGCTAAAAATATTGACGAATACGAACGCTGGCGCTCGTTCGAAAATCTGAGCAGCCTGAATGATTTTCTTTTCAAGACTCATGAATTCATTTTAACCGATGATGATTTAAAAGATCCGTTTAAGCGGGATGTATACGGTGATCTGATCCTGCAATTGGAGAATGAGCCCTATGATCTGGCCATTCGCTATAGTGGTGATTTTATGCTCTATTTTGCCTCTCAGCCCACCGGTGAAATCCGACGTCTTGTTAAAGCCCGCGATGTATGGGATCCTTTTGTGGAAGGGAATTATAAAACCGCTGAGCCCGGTCTTATTTTATGGAGCCGGATGAGCAAATATTCACCGTCCAATTATGTGGGTCGTCCGATTACCTGTACCAATCCCTGTGCCGAAGTACCTCTGGAGAAAGGCGGGGCCTGCAACCTGGCTTCTATTAATCTTTCCCGCATGGTACGTAACGGCTTTAGCAAAGATGCGTATCTGGATTGGGACGAAATAAAATCGGTGACCGAAACAGCCATCCGCTTTCTGGATAATGTGGTTTCGTGGAATGAAATTTTAAATCCTCTCGAGAAACAACGCAAGGCGGCTTCCGAAACGCGTCGTCTGGGCCTGGGAACCATGGGTGCCGCCGATATGCTGAACCAACTCGGTATTGGGTATGATTCTCCGGAGGGCATCGAGATGGTTGAAAAGGTCATGAAATTAGTGGCGGATGCGGCCTACCAAACCTCGGCGAAACTGGCCGAAGAAAAAGGTCCATCGCCCATTTTTGATTATGAAAAATACCAGCAGGGTCCGTTCTTTAACGAATCACTCAGCGAAGAAACCAAAGCCATGATTAAAGAAAAGGGGTTGCGCAATATTGCCATGCTGGCCATTGCACCCACCGGTTCGATCAGTAATATCGTGTTGAGTTTCGTGCAGGGTCAAAAACATTATATGGGTGTGTCCTCGGGGATTGAGCCCATCTTTGCCCTCTTCTACACCCGCCGATCCGAATCTTTCGGTAATCAGTTCTTCAAGGTATTCCATTCTACGGTTCAGGCCTATATTGACATGCACGATTTGAACAGTTCTGTGGAAAATGCCCAAACCGAAGCCGAGCTGACCGAGTATTTACCTCCCTATTTCTTCCGTACCGCTCATCATATCGATGCCGAGAAACGGGTCGACATCCAGGGCCGTTGCCAGAAATTTGTGGATCACAGTATCTCCTCCACCGTTAATCTTCAGGAAACTACAGAACCGGAGAAAATTTCCAGTATCTATCTCATGGCCTGGAAACGGGGATTGAAGGGCATCACTATTTACAGGGACGGCAGCCGTTATCCTATTTTAAGTGTGGAAGGCGAGGAAACGGAATTCCAGAAAATGAAGAAAAAATTATACAAAATTCTCTTGGATAATTCGGAAGAAGAAGTTACATTACATGGCGATGATGTGATCCTGACTGCGGATGATCGTCTCACCACTGTATACCATTACCTGAAATCACGTATGTAAACTTTTAAGGCTTAGTAAGGGAGTGCGGATTAACCATGTTCAAAATTAAAAACAGCGAAATCAAGATCGAAGAAGTCAAACACGAAGAACCTCTGGATAATGTTACCGAGCATGTGGCGGTCAGACCGGAAATTGTCAGCGCCAAAGTGTATAAGCTGCGCAGCGGATTTGTTAAGCACAGCGTGTATATCACCCTTGGTTATATCGAACAGAACGGCCGTAACCGGCCGATCGAGATATTTATCAACAGCAAGGACTTAACCAAGAATGCGGAGTATGCCGTATTGACGCGTCTCATTTCCGCCATCTTCCGCAAATCCTCTAATCCCGTATTTATCCTGGAAGAATTAAGCAGTATTCATGACCCGAACGGCGGTTATTATAAAAACGGCAAGTATATTCATTCTTTTTATTCGGAAATAGCCGATGTCATCGAGCGTTTCTTTAAGGAAATCGGTTGTCTCGATGTGGGAGAAGAACCGGCCATCCGGTTGGCTCCGCAGGTAACCGAAGCCCTGGAGGCGGCCGAAAATGCTCCGGAGGTGAATACGGAATTCCAGATTTGTCCCGACTGCAATCAGCGTACACTTAAAATGGAGAATGGCTGCCTGACCTGTATAAATCCGGAATGCGGTTACAGCAAATGCGATAAGTAAAAATAGCTGCATTATATACGAATCACCCTGTTTGGACCTTTCAGACAGGGTGTTTTTGTTTGTGGCTCGGAAGGATAACAAACGAAACCATAAATTAAATCAAACCGGGAAAAATGTTACTCGCCGAACACATTTCTTTTGCTTACAACGGCCGGGAAGCTTTACATGATCTTTCATTTTCCGTGAAGAAGGGCATGTTTCTGGGAATTATCGGGCCCAATGGAGCGGGGAAGAGCACTCTGCTCAAAGTACTGATGGGTTTATTACAGCCCGGCCAGGGCCGCGTTTTGCTGCAGGGGAAAACCGTTCATTCTTATGCCTCCAAAGAGCTGGCTTTGTTACGGGCTTATGTACCCCAGTCTCTGAATATCCCCTTTACGTTTCAGGTGAAGCAGATCGTGGAGATGGGGCGCTATGCCCGTATGAAGCATATTTTTCATCTCGATGCGGAGTCCGTGGCGATCGTGGATCAAGCCTTACGCCAACTCGATTTATGGAATTTAAGGAATCGTAATTTCAGCCAGCTAAGCGGAGGCGAACAACAGCGCACTTTGATTGCCAGCGCTCTGGCCCAGCAGTCGGCGTTGATTTTTTTAGACGAACCCACTTCCTCCCTGGATTTAAATCATCAGCAACGAATCTTTCGGAATATCAAACGCCTGGTCCGGGAAGAACAAAAGACCACGGTGCTGGTAACCCATGACATCAATTTGGCTGCCCAGTTTTGTGACTATCTGATTCTGTTGTCCGATGGACGTATGGTTGCCCGGGGTAAACCGGATCAGGTGCTGCAATTCGATTTGATTCAGCAAGTATATGGCGTAAAGGTCTATATTGATATCAACCCTTTTACCAAATCAATCTACCTTTTACCCTATGAGGCCAACCAAAATGATACATAAAATCATTGGTAATTTTAGCCTTTTATCCCTGCTGATCATTCTGCCCCTGTATGGCCAGGAGACAAAAATCGTCAAGGTTCTGGACGCCAATTTGTTCGAAATTCAGGGCGGAAAGCAAATAAGGCTGGCCAATTTAATCTGTCCCTCTCTAACGGATACGGATTCCGTGCAACAAACCTTAGCCCGGCGCATTGTTAAATATGCCCGTGCCCGCATTCTTAAACGTTCTCTTCGTTATGAACCGGCTTCTTTACCCTCCGCAAATGTTTTAGCGGTCTACCTTTTTCTTAAATATCCGTTACAGGAATTATTCGTTAATAGGCGCTATCTGAAAGAGGGCTTTGCCGTTTTCGATTCTCTACCGCCTGGCAGATACAATAAACTTCTTCA